>NZ_QTLN01000001.1:0-5670 GCF_003602735.1 Bacteroides sp. AF39-16AC
GTGGGGCACTTTTTAAATGTTGTTCCGGGTCCCTTTTCAAGTGTTAGCTACATTTTTGGTCGGTATCACACAGACAAAATCCCTGAACATGGCGGCTTTCACTGCCGTACTGGTGAATATTCCGCTGAACTGGCTCCTTATATTCGGCTTCGATATGGGTATATCGGGAGCGGCTATCGCTTCTTCATCTGCCGAAATGTGTTCGCTGGCTGTATTGGCTGCATATATGTTTAGACACATTGATAAAAAAGTGTATGGCTTATACTGGCGTATTGATATAACGATATTGAAAGAGGTATTTTCTATCTCGGTATGGAGTATGCTCCAGTCCTTTACAAGTGTAGCCATTTGGTTTCTGTTCTTCGTGGCTATCGAACGTTTGGGAGAAACGGAATTGGCAGTATCAAACATTGTAAGAAGTGTTTCCGCACTGTTTTCTGTTATCGTCAATGCGTTGGCAGGTGTCACCGGTTCTTTAGTGAGTAATCTGATTGGAGCAGGTGAAAAGAAAAAAGTTTTTCCGCTTTGCCATAAGATTATCCGTTTAGGATACGCAACAGGCATTCCATTGATTGCTTTTGCGTTGTGCTTTCACCAGCCCATTATAGGGGCTTATACGGAAAATCCCGCTATCGTACAGCTTGCATGGTCGCCTTTTCTTGTCATGCTGTTAAATTACTTCTTTGCACTACCCGGTTACGTCTATCTGAATGCCGCCACAGGAACGGGAGCGACACGGACGGTATTCATTTTTCAGGTGACAACTACGATTGCTTATCTGTTCTGCTTATGGAGATTAGATTCTTGTGATGTCCCGTTAGCGACATATTGGGCTGTGGAATACTTATATGTGATACTGCTTGGTACACAATCCGTCATTTATCTTAAATATAAACAATACTAAGAACTGAAAGTTATGATGAGCAAGATATATCCCCGTAAGGGTGACACGCAAACCGTTTATTTGAACGCTGTCGTAAAAGACCCGTCTATCAAAATAGGCGACTATACCATTTACAATGATTTTGTTTCAGACCCGTGTCTGTTTGAGCAAAACAATGTGTTGTATCACTATCCGATTAACCACGAACGGCTGATAATTGGAAAGTTCTGTTCTATTGCTTGTGGAGCAAAATTTCTGTTCAACTGTGCCAATCATACCCTAAAATCACTATCGACATACACATTTCCGCTGTTCTATGAAGATTGGGAATTGGATAAGGTAAATGTGGCTTCTGCTTGGGACAACAAAGGCGACATCGTGATAGGCAATGACGTGTGGATAGGATATGAAGCCGTAATTATGGCTGGTGTCCATATCGGTGACGGGGCTATTATTGGAACAAGGGCGGTTGTGACGAAAGATGTGCCGCCCTATACCATTGTGGGTGGTGTTCCTGCCAAAGAGATACGAAAGCGGTTCAGTCCTGATATAATAGAACAGATGCAGACTTTGAAATGGTGGGACTGGTCGGTAGATAAGATACGGGAGTTTTTGCCTTATCTGAAAGATGGACGTTGGGATAAATTACAGGCAGTATGAAGTCAATCAAGAATTTAATTTCACTCGGCTATTTGCTGATGGCATTATTGGTTATCGGCATAATGTATATTTGGTATAAAGAATGGTGCGATTTAGAGAAATTGGAAGTTCAGAATCGTCATATAGATACTTTTCGCCAAGAATCGCACGAAATATTTGTTCTTCTTATTGAACTTTCTTTATCGGGCGAAAGCGTATTGGAGTGGGATGATAAAGATTTGGAACATTACCATACCCAGCGTATGGCGATAGACAGTATGCTGTGCCGCTTCAAAGCGATTTATCCGGAAGAGCGCATAGACAGCGTGCGTCAGCTTTTGGAAGATAAGGAGCAGCAGATGCGCCAGATTGTTCAGGTGCTTGACGAGCAACAGGTCCTCAACGAGAAGATTGCACGGCAGGTACCTGTAATCGTGCAGAAAAGTGTGCAGGAACAGCCGCAAAAGCCAAAGCGGAAAGGATTTCTCGGCATATTCGGCAAGAAAGAAAAGCCAAAGCCAACCGTGACCACCACGATGCTTCGCTCTCTCGACCGTGATATGATTGCCGAGCAACGGGCACAAAGCCGCCGTCTGTCGGAACACGCCGACAGCCTTGCGGCACGGAATGCGGAACTTAACCGGCAACTGCACGGGTTTATCCGCCAGATGGATAAAAAAGTGCAAGCCGACCTGCAAAAACGTGAAGCCGAGATAACCGCCATGAGGGAACAGTCGTTTATGCAAATAGGTAGCCTGACAGGATTCGTCCTCCTTCTGTTGGTGATCTCCTACATCATCATACACCGTAATGCCAATAGTATCAATAGGTACAAACGAAAAACGACGGACTTGATCGGGCAGTTGCAACAGTCGGTAGAGCAAAATGAGGCACTGATAGCCTCCCGCAAGAAAGCTGTCCATACCATCACCCATGAACTGCGTACGCCTTTAACAGCAATAACCGGTTATGTTGGACTGATAGAAAAAGAGAATGGCATAGATAAAACAGGTACATATATTCAGAACATCCGACAATCCTCCGAACGTATGCGTAAAATGCTCAACACCCTGCTTGACTTCTTCCGACTGGACAACGGCAAAGAACAGCCGAATTTGTCTCCTTACAGGATTTCAGCAATTACACAGACTCTCGAAACAGAGTTTATGCCTATGGCGATGAACAAAGGGCTGGCTCTTACCATAACAAACCAGACAGAAGCTATTGTCTTGGTAGATAAAGAGCGCATACTGCAAATCGGGAACAACTTATTGTCTAATGCCGTCAAGTTCACGGAGAACGGTACCATATCATTGACAACAGGTTATGATAATAGTGTCCTGACAATCATTGTAGAAGATACGGGTACTGGTATGACAGACGAGGAACAGAAAAGAGTGTTCGGTGCGTTTGAACGTCTGTCAAACGCCGTCACAAAAGACGGCTTCGGGCTGGGACTTTCCATCGTACAGCGCATCGTGGCGATGCTCGACGGCACTATCCGGCTGGAAAGTGAAAAAGGCAGGGGCAGCCGTTTTATAGTGGAAATACCCGCGCAGCCCGCCGAAGAACGACAGCCACAACGGATAGTCCGGAATTATACCCGCAACAACGAGAAATACTATGATGTTGTCGCTATTGATAATGACGAGGTGCTTCTTCTGATGCTGAAAGAAATGTTCAATCAGGAGGAAATACACTGCGACACCTGCACTGATGTGGCAAAGCTGATGGAATTGATACGGAAAAAGGAATACGCCCTGTTGCTTACTGATCTGAATATGCCGGAGATAGACGGCTTCGAGTTGTTGGAACTGTTACGCTCGTCCAATGTGGGCAATTCAAAGGCTATCCCGGTAGTGGTGACAACCGCTTCGGGTAGTTGCATCAAGGAGGAACTTATGGAACGTGGATTCGCCGGATGCCTGTTCAAGCCGTTCTCCATATCCGAACTGATGGAAATTTCAGACAAATGCGCCATTAAAGGCATATCGGACGAAGTGCCGGACTTCTCCACCCTGTTGTCCTACGGCAATGAATCCGCCATGCTGGAGAAGCTGATATTGGAAACCGAAAAGGAAATGCAGGCGGTCAAAGATGCAGAACAAAAGAAAGACCTGCAAAAACTGGATGCCCTTACACATCATTTGAGAAGTTCATGGGAGATACTCCGTGCCGACCAACCGTTGAGGGAACTTTATAAACTGCTTCATGGCGAGGATACTTCCGATTGGAAAACGATACCCCATGCAGTAACCGCCATACTGGATAAAGGAACGGAGATAATCCAACTGGCAAAAGAAGAAAGGAAGAAATACGATAATGGATAAGACAAAAATCATCGTAGTGGAAGACAATATCGTGTACTGCGAGTTTGTCTGCAACCTGCTGGCACGGGAAGGATTCCGTACCGTGCAGGCTTTCCACCTCTCGACCGCGAAGAAATATCTGCAACAAGCCGCAGACGGGGACATCGTGGTTTCCGACCTGCGCCTGCCCGATGGCAACGGTATCGACCTGTTGCGCTGGATGCGTAAGGAGGGCAGGATGCAGCCCTTTGTCATCATGACTGACTATGCCGAGGTGCATACGGCAGTCGAAAGTATGAAACTCGGCTCACTGGACTACATACCCAAGCAACTTGTAGAGGATAAACTCGTCCCTTTGCTCCGTACCATATTAAAAGAAAGGAGTATCGGAAGAAACCGTATGCCAGTGTTCTCCCGTGACGGTTCGGCTTTTCAAACCATCGTGAAACGAATAAGGCTGGTGGCTCCTACTGACATGAGCGTGCTGATATTTGGCGAGAACGGTACAGGCAAAGAGCATATCGCACACCAACTGCACGACAAAAGCAAACGGGCAGGAAAACCGTTCGTTGCAGTGGACTGCGGTTCACTCACCAAAGAACTTGCGCCATCCGCATTCTTCGGACACGTCAAAGGAGCGTTCACAGGAGCGGACAACACCAAGAAAGGCTATTTCCACGAGGCTGAGGGTGGCACGCTGTTTCTGGACGAGGTGGGCAACCTCGCAATGGAGACCCAGCAGATGCTGCTCCGTGCCATACAGGAGCGGAGATACCGACCGTTAGGAGACAAGACGGACAAGAGTTTCAACGTCCGAATCATCGCTGCCACCAACGAGGATCTGGAGGCGGCTGTGAACGAAAAGCGATTCCGGCAAGACCTGTTATATCGTCTGCATGACTTCGAGATAACCGTCCCGCCGTTACGCGACTGTCAGGAGGACATAATGCCGTTGGCTGAGTTCTTCCGTGAAATTGCGAACAAAGAGCTGGAATGTGATGTTATCGGATTTGACGGAGAAGCCAAAAAGACATTGCTGACCCACGCTTGGCCGGGCAATGTCCGTGAGCTTCGACAGAAAATCATGGGTGCGGTGTTGCAAACACAGACAGGGATTGTCACGAAAGAGCATCTGGAACTTGCCGTGACAAAACCGACCTCTCCCGTCAGTTTCGCCCTGCGCAACGATGCGGAGGATAAGGAGCGTATCCTACGCGCTTTGAAGCAGGCGAACGGAAACCGAAAGGTTGCCGCCGGATTGCTCGGAATAGGACGCACAACGCTGTACAGCAAGCTGGAAGAGTATGGGCTGAAATACAAATTCAGGCAATCATAGCCGGTAATTCACCAAATTTTCGTTATTACGAATATCAATATTGCATTTTATCCAATATAAAGATATCGGTTTCAAAATTAGTGTCATCTCTGAATACAGAGGAGTTGGATTAATAGTGATGAGCCACAAAACATAGAAATTAGGAATGTTACCAAATAATTTAGTCTTTGGTATGTAGCAAATATTACCGAAGTTTTTAACCATACGACTTCTATTAAAATAGCCAAAGAGCAACCTAATTGTTAAAGTTGCTCTTTGGCTATTTAATAGGCATAATCTATAAAGCCCATATTTATTAGATAATCCACAATATTATTCATATTCCTTTTCCGCAGTTCTTGAATTAAAATATGTGGAGGAGGCCAGTTGCTAACATATGGATTACTACATGGACCTGTGTAAAGTCCGCCACCGGGACCTGTGTAAAGTCCACCACCGGGACCTGTGTAAAGTCCACCACCGGGACCTGTGTAAAGTCCGCCACCGGGACCTGTGTAAAGTCC
>NZ_QTLN01000001.1:5800-498145 GCF_003602735.1 Bacteroides sp. AF39-16AC
GGGACCTGTGTAAAGTCCGCCACCGGGACCTGTGTAAAGTCCACCACCGGGACCTGTGTATCTATCTCTTGGCCATTTATTCATAATCTATCATTTGTGAAGTTCTTTTCTTGCTATCCAAAAAGCATTGTTAGGTTTTATTATAAGTATGTCAACAGGACCTCCAACGGTTTTTCCTCGTTGTTGAAATTTCATCGTATCTATGGTTGTTTGAATTGCGTATTTTGCAAAATCAATAGCATCTTGTATCGTAAAATGATTAAAAGGAATAGGATAATCGGGCAGAACTGCCCCTTCTTTTGTACACATTGTAGTCAATACCCTGCCAAGTACATCTATCTCTCCATCCCATATTGCTCCTTGAATATTGGTATCAATGGTTTCTATTTTATCTATGGCGGTCAAAACCCTGTATAATTTCTGTTCATATGCCTTTTCTGAATTTATATACCCTCCTATTATAAAGTGTGTGTCGATCGTTGGGCACAATGCTTTAAAATATGGGGTTATTGCGTCTTTAATTGTTTCAACGTTGCCATCTTTATACTCATTTATAAAACTTTCTATATACCCAGCGATGGGCTTGTTATTTATGCTAGCTTGACCACAAGTAGATATTCCAACTCCTTTGGGAGTTAAAAAAGTTTTATATGAAGAATCACTATAATGAACCCCATTGTTTTGAACAATGGTTCCATCTTCCTTTCTGATGGTGGTACAGAATGTTGTTCTGCTATCGCTAGCCATTATAATACCTTCACCTAAATGTAATGCTATGATTAGTGACATCCTATGTAATATTATTCATTTGGCAAAGATAGCGATTTTGCATCATATAATATCAAAATCATAAAAAAATATGGCGAAAAAAATTGAAACTAAATTATTACAGTAATATGTTTTTCAAAAAATAATATTACCTTTGCATTTAGGAAAAGCGTTCTTTTGAAATAGTGCAAAATGAGGCGAAATACAGAATCTCGCAGGTTTCTAAATCGTTACCTGTCAAGAAATCGATCTCCGCAAGCTGTTAATTTTCAAAGAGAAAAATAATCTGTAATGTCTTGCAAGATGGAATGTGAGGTTCTTTTTAATCCCGCACACATCGGCAATCTCTTTCAGGTAGGCATTCAGCTTTTGGTTGCTGATTATAGGTAATATCTTTCCGTCCGGCAGCTTGCCTTTGTATTTCTTCAATATCATTTTGGGAATATCCAACAGGGGAACATTCACGTCCGTGTTGGTCTTTTGCCGCTTCGTCATTATCCACAGATTACCGTCAAATGACTTTCGGATATTCTCTTGCCGCAGGTTGGCGACATCACTGTAAGCCAGACCGCAGAAACAGGAAAAGATGAACAAGTCCCTGACGTGTTCCAAACGCTCGGAAGCCATTTTCTTTTTGAGGATGATTTTTATCTCGTCTTCCGTCAAATAGCCCCTGTCCACTTTTTCCAGCCGGATTTTATAGCTGGCGAACGGGTCTTTGTCCAGTATGCCATTGTTTCGGGCTATGATGATGATGTGCTTGAAAAACTGCATGAACTTGGCGGTAGTGTTGTAACCGCACTTGCAGGCTGTACGCAAATACAACTCGAAATCGGTAATAAACATCGGGGTTATTTCCCGGATGGAAATATCAGAAAGGTTATATTTACTCTGTATAAATTCCGCAAGGTGACGGCGTGTAACCTCATACTTGCGGTAGGTCGCTATCGTCTTGGATATGCCAACAAGCTGTTTCACGTCCTCATTGTGCTTTTGGAACAATGTAAGGATGGTTTCGTGGTTCTCGCTGTGTCCCAAAAACTCGTTTTTAACTTTCTCGGCAGTAACGTAATTATCACGCCGCTGCATTTCGTGGTAGATGGTGTTCAGCGATGCGTTTATATCGCTTAACATACGGTTGATACGTCCGGCTTCCGCTGTGCGTCCGATAGCCTTGCCAGCCTTACCGTCCCACATTTCAGGCAACACGTCCAATTTAGTATTAAAACGGCTTGCCACACCGTCCACTGTGATACGGGCGAAAAGGGGGTACGCACCGCCCGCTTTCTGCTTGTCTTTCTTTGCGTAAAAGCAAATGTTGAATGTCGATTTCATATACTCACTTTTTAGTTACAAAAATACTGCAAATGCTTAAAAATGAGTTTTATGCAGGCTCGCCAAACACCGACAGAAGTTCGCCAATTTCCGACTATCTGTACCCCCTTTTTGATTTTGTTTGTCGGGGGTACGAGTTAGGTTAGAAACCTTGTCTTTTAGGGGCGAAAAAATGTACTTTAAGGCAGACACAAGGGGATAAAAAAAGCCCCACAAATCATTGAATTTGTGGGACTTGTCTGTTCGTTGTCCGGTTTTGTCCGTAACGTTCAGCGGAGAGACAGGGATTCGAACCCCGGGTGCCTCGCAGCACAACGGTTTTCAAGACCGCCGCAATCGACCACTCTGCCACCTCTCCAAAACTTCTTTTTCAGAAGTGCTTTTCTTTTAAAGCGGTGCAAAGATACAAATCATTTTTTATTCTACAAACTTTTCTGCACAAAAACAGAGCAATTATACCAAAATTCTTGTTTATACCCACTACGGAACGAACATAACGGCATTTTGGCTATTTGTTAAAATTTATCAATGGCAAGATAATATTTTATAACTTACTGAATATCAGTATGCTTACAAAGAGTCACATTCAGTATACGATTGAACCCTATTCAGTATACGACTGAATGGCATTCACTATACGACTGAATTAGGTTCAGAATACGACTGTTCTTAAACCTACATTATTTGTAAATAATGCAGATTATTATCCGATTCTTGTTTCTGTTCGTAAACCACACATAAAGAAGGTATTAGCATCTCTATTCCCCCGGACATTCACTACCTAATAATAGTTATTTTATGCTGTTCAACATAAAAAGGGGAATCTCTCTTATAAAATTACGGAATTTATTCAGTATTTTTGCGCGCTCTAAAGGATAACATTATCTAACCTACTAACAAAAACAAATTTTATGGAATTGAACAAAACCTTTACCAATGGGCTTTGGAATAAAGAAATCAATGTCAGTGATTTCGTCAGTAAAAACATCGCACCCTATACCGGGGATGCATCTTTCTTGCAGGGACCTACCGAACGTACCAAACGTATCTGGGACATCTGTCTGAAGGCTCTCGAAGAAGAAAGGAACAACAATGGCGTCCGTTCACTGGACAATACCACCGTATCTACCATCACTTCTCATAAAGCCGGGTATATTGATAAGGACAATGAACTTATTGTCGGTTTGCAGACTGATGAACTGTTGAAACGATCCATCAAACCTTTCGGAGGCATCAACGTGGTAGCAAAAGCATGCCGTGAAAACGGAGTGGAAGTGGACGATAAAGTAAAAGACATCTTCACCCATTACCGCAAAACACATAACGACGGCGTATTCGATGTATATACCGAAGAAATCCGTTCCTTCCGCTCACTGGGATTCCTTACCGGATTGCCCGACAACTATGCCCGCGGACGTATCATCGGCGACTACCGCCGATTGGCTCTCTACGGCATCGACCGTCTGATTGAAGCCAAGCAGGAGGACTTGCGCAACCTCACCGGCCCGATGACCGAAGCACGCATCCGTCTACGCGAAGAAGTGGCGGAACAAATCAAAGCTTTGAAGGACATCAAGGTTATGGGCGAATATTACGGACTCGACCTCAGCCATCCGGCTACATCAGCTCAAGAGGCCGTGCAATGGGTATACATGGCATATCTTGCTGCCATCAAAGAGCAGGACGGAGCAGCCATGTCACTGGGTAACGTATCTTCGTTCCTCGACATTTTCATCGAATACGATTTGGCTCACGGCAAGATTGACGAGACGTTTGCACAGGAACTGATAGACCAGTTCGTCATCAAACTACGTATGGTACGCCATCTGCGCATGCAGTCGTACAATGATATCTTTGCCGGCGACCCGACTTGGGTGACCGAAGCCATCGGCGGACGCTTCAACGACGGACGCGTGAAGGTCACCAAGACTTCTTTCCGCTTTTTGCAGACGCTATACAACCTCGGTCCTTCTCCGGAACCGAACTTGACCGTATTGTGGAGTCCCGAACTGCCGGAAGGCTTCAAAGACTTCTGCGCCAAGGTTTCCGTAGATACCAGCTCCATTCAGTACGAAAACGACAACCTGATGCGCGAAGTGCGCAACTGCGACGATTACGGCATTGCCTGCTGTGTATCCTACCAAGCCATCGGCAAGCAAATCCAGTTCTTCGGCGCACGTGCCAACCTTGCCAAGGCCCTGCTACTTGCCATCAACGGTGGCCGTTGCGAAAACACCGGAACTGTCATGGTGAAAGGTATTCCCGTATTGACCGGCGAGACACTGAAGTTTGAGGAAGTTATGGCCAACTACAAGAAGGTACTGACTGAAATAGCCCGTGTCTACAACGAGGCCATGAATATCATCCACTACATGCATGATAAGTATTATTATGAGAAAGCCCAGATGGCATTCATCGATACCGACCCACGCATCAATCTGGCATACGGTGTTGCCGGCCTTTCCATCGCCATAGACTCACTGTCCGCCATCAAATATGCCAAAGTCACTGCACGCCGCAACGAAATCGGCCTGACCGAAGGTTTCGACACTGAAGGTTCATTCCCCTGCTTCGGCAATAATGACGACCGTGTGGACCACCTGGGAGTAGACCTCGTTTACTATTTCAGCGAAGAACTGAAGAAGCTGCCCGTCTACAAGAATGCCCGTCCCACCCTTTCCTTGCTGACCATCACATCCAACGTGATGTACGGCAAGAAGACCGGCGCCACTCCGGACGGACGCGCCAAAGGTGTTGCCTTTGCTCCGGGTGCCAACCCAATGCACGGACGTGACAAGAACGGTGCCATCGCTTCCTTGAGCTCCGTAGCCAAATTGCGCTACCGCGACTCGCAGGACGGCATCAGCAATACGTTCTCCATTGTTCCCAAATCACTGGGCCCGACACCGGAAGAACGTGTAGAGAACCTGGTAACCATGATGGACGGCTACTTCACCAAAGGTGCCCACCACTTGAACGTAAACGTATTGAACCGCGAGATGCTGGAAGATGCCATGGAACATCCTGAAAAGTATCCGCAACTCACCATCCGCGTTTCCGGCTATGCCGTGAACTTCGTGAAGTTGAGCCGCGAGCATCAGTTGGAAGTCATCAGCCGTTCATTCCACGAAAGGATGTAATATGATAAACGTACACTCTTACGAAAGTATGGGAACATTCGACGGGCCGGGTCTCCGGCTCGTCGTTTTCCTGCAAGGATGTCCGTTCCGTTGTCTGTATTGTGCCAATCCGGATACGATTGATGTAAAAGGAGGCACTCCCACCACTCCGGAAGAGATTCTGCAAATGGCTATCAGCCAAAAGGCATTCTTCGGGAAGAAAGGAGGTATTACTTTCTCCGGCGGTGAGCCTACCCTGCAAGCAGAAGCGCTGATTCCTCTTTTCAAGGAGCTGAAGGCGAACGGCATCCATATCTGTCTGGACAGTAACGGAGGCATCTGGAATGAAAAGGTGGAAGAGCTCTTTAGCCTGACTGACCTCGTGCTGCTGGACATCAAGCAATTCAATCCCGAACGCCACCGTACGCTGACGGGACGAAGCAACGAACAGACACTCCGCACCGCTGCCTGGCTCGAAGAACATGAACACCCCTTCTGGCTGCGCTATGTACTGGTCCCCGGTTACAGCGATTCGGAAGAAGACACCCGCCTGCTGGGTGAAAGTCTTGGCAAATACCAGCAGATACAACGGGTGGAAATACTTCCTTATCACCGTCTGGGTGTTCACAAATACGAAGCCATGGGATGGGATTACAAATTGAAAGAAGTGAAGGAAAATACTCCGGAACAACTGGAACGGGCAGAAAAACTGTTCAAAGAGTATTTCACGAATGTGATAACCAACTAAAACAGAAAAGCAAGGCTGTCCGGATATGATTCCAGACAGCCTTGCTTTTCATTTATAGGGTAAGAATCCTATTCTTTCAAGTTATAGGTAATCTGCTGTACATCATCACTACTGCCACCCACCATAAAGACGAAATCACCAGGTTCTACCATATAATTCATCTCATTGTCATAGAATCCCAGTGCATCGTCAGTTATCTGAAAAGCTACAGTTTTGCTTTCACCCACATTCAGATGAATTTTCCTGAAGCCCTTCAATTCCTTTATCGGACGCGTAACAGAGGCTACCTTATCCTGCACATACAATTGAACTACTTCCTCTCCTGCACACTTACCGGTATTAGTCACTTTTACCGACACCTCCGTATGGACGCCTGCAGCCTTGCCCGGCAGCAGTTTCAAATCAGAATATCCAAAATCCGTGTACGAAAGCCCATATCCGAAAGGATAGGCAGGCTCAGTGGAAGCATCGATATAAGATGCCTTATAGGTCTGTTTCAATGCGGTAGGGCGGCCGGTGCTCTTATTCTGATAATAAATGGGAATCTGTCCTACGTGTGCAGGAAATGTCATGGGCAATTTAGCCGAAGGATTATACTCTCCCCACAACACATTGCATATGGCATTGCCGGCCTCACTTCCCAGCCACCAAGTACACAGTACCGCATCAGCATGTTCCCTTATCTCATTGAAGATTACCGGACGCCCACACATGACAAGAGCAATGACAGGTTTTCCAGTCTTTGCCAGTTCCGACACCAGCTTCTGCTGCCCCTCGGGTATGGCTATATTCACTTTGGAAGCCTTCTCGCCACTCTGACCGAATCTCTCGCCTACCGCCACAACAATGACATCCGAAGCCTCAGCAGCCTGCAATGCTTCCTGCAGTCCGGTCAATTGATTGCTCTTCATATCATAGCCTTCAGCATAGTTCACCTCCAGTCCTTTCCGGACCAGTGCATCATACAAGGTCACCACTTTGCTCCGGTCCGTAGTGGCGGCCCAAGCGCCTGCCATATCGTATTGGGATTTTGAGAGTCCTCCTATCAAGGCTATCTTCCTCGTCTGCGCCGTCAACGGAAGTACGGATTCCCTATTCTCCAGCAATACAACGGAACGCTCGGCCATACGGAGCGAAGCATTGCGGACTTCGGGTGCATTGAGTATTCTGGCTGCTCTTTCCGGATTACAGTAGCGAAAAGGGTCCTCAAACAATCCCAACTCATATTTCTTCTCCAAAATACGCCGTACTGCATCATCAAGCACACTCTCCTTTACTTTCCCTTCTTGAACAAGCTCCTTCAGATAAGTCAAGTAGCAGGTACTTACCATCTCCATGTCCAGACCAGCATTCAGCGCTTTGGCTGCGGCATCTTTCTTGTCAGCAGCATAACGGTGGTTCACCAATTCCTCTACCGAATTATAATCGGACACAACAAATCCCTTAAATCCCCACTGCTCTCTCAATAGCCGGTTGAGCAAGAAATCATTGGCAGTACAAGGAATATTATTAAAATCATTGAAAGCACTCATCACGGTAGCTGCTCCTACCTTTATGGCCGCCTTATAGGGAGGCATATAAAAATTGGCAAAGTGGCCCATTGACATATCCACACTATTATACTCCTTTCCTGCTATCGGTGCACCATATCCGGCAAAATGTTTCATACATGCCATGACAGTCGTCGTGTCTGCCAAATCGTCTCCTTGCAAGCCTCTGACACGCGCCTCCGCTACCCGAGAACCATAATAAGGGTCCTCACCGGCCCCTTCCATGACGCGTCCCCAACGTGCGTCCCACGAAATATCCACCATCGGGGCAAAAACCCAGTTCAAACCATCGGCGGCACTTTCCAAAGCATTGTAGCGTGCAGCTTCCTCAATCATGGCCAAATCGAAACTTGCAGCCTCGGCAAGCGGAAGCGGAAATCCGGTACGATAGCCGTGGATAACATCCAGTCCGAAAATTAAAGGAATGCGCAAACGCGATTGCAAAGCAAGCTCTTGATAACGGCGTATATCCTTTACTCCTATCACATTCAGCATAGAGCCTATTCTGCCTTGCCGGACATACTCTTCTTTAGGAATATTTCCACCGTCGGGTCCGGTAAAATTCCCTCGGTAGGTGCATTGTGCAAGCTGGCCTATCTTTTCATCCAGCGTCATCTGCTTCATCAAGCTTGAGATGAATTTCTCCTTCTCCGTAGTTTGTGCCGAGGTAAAGGTGTTACCAAGTCCCCACAGACAAACCATCAGTATTATTATCTTTTTCATACTGCCATTCTTGTTTTGATATTTATTTTATCATAAAACAACAGTTGCCTTCAATGGTAAATCAGCTGAAGAAGGACCTGCCAGAATCTCAAAAGTCCCCTTTTCCACTACAAACCGATGTGATTCCACATCATAGTAGGCAAAGGCTTCCTCATCCAGCAATATCCGAACGCGCTTGGTTTCACCCTTCTTCAAGTAAACCTTATCGTAGCCTTTCAACTCCTTCAATGGACGCGGAACAGAACATTCCACATCCCGCACATATACCTGAGCCGCTTCCGCAGCATCCATCTTTCCGGTATTCTTGATGTCAAAGCTTACCGTAACCCGGCTTCCCCCCGTCTTCTCAACACTCAGATTACTATATTCAAAACTACTGTATGACAGTCCATACCCGAAAGGATAGAGCGGTTGCTTTCCGTTCCGGTCATATCCCCTATAACCTACGAAAACACCTTCGGCATACTGCACCCGTTTATGAGGTACATTGCGATTGTCATAATAATTACCATATACCGGATTATCTTCCCATTTTTCCTCGATGCTGACTGGTAGTTTGCCACTTGGCGAAAGCTTGCCCGTAATGATTTCGGCAAGGGCCTTTCCACCCTCCTGCCCCGGATACCATGCCATCAAAATAGCTTGTACACTCTGCCCCCAATTGCGGAAATCTATTCCACCTCCGGCATTCACCACCACAGCCACATTATCATGAAGTGAAGCCACTTTATTAATGAGATATTCCTGCCCGTATGACAATGCAAACGGACGGTCGAACCCTTCACCTTCTGTACTGCTGTTGAACCCGGCACATACAATAACATTCCTGGCATGCTTCAGTGAAGAGGCCAAACGCTCCTCATCCATCATTCCTGCCTGGAAACTGACAGTCGCCTCACCCACATTATCAAAATATTCAATACGCAACCGGTATATCTCCCCTGCACTGACCTGCATAAATGCACTGCGGGTACTGAATGAATGGTTCCCCCAATCTCCGGTAATCAGCTTATCGTTTACAAACAGACGGTATCCGTCATCGCCAGCCAGCTGGAACTTGACAGTTCCATCCTTGTCAGCCTTGTAAACTCCCGTCCAACGGGCAGAAAACTGATCTACCGGCATGCCGTCGAACGGTGCACCGTATTTCCAGGCATGGTCTATGGCAGGCTCTATGGCAGCTTGAAAGAGTTCTCCGGTAAGATTACGAGTATTATAATATTCGCCCTTAAAACCGTTTTGCGTAAAACTGCCATCCGTATAAATCTGTTGGGACATATCCTTATAAAGAATGCTGTCAGACAGCAGCTCTATCTGTCTGCCGCCCTTCAACTGAACCATACCGTCATAGAGTGACACTACCGAATAAGGGGTGACAAATCCGCTTCCTCCTCCTGTGGGAATAATATCGGCATTAGGCCCGATTACCAATGTTCTACCGTTCCGGTAAGGCAACGTACCGTTATCATTTTTCAATAAGACTACTCCTTCTCTCGCCAAGTCAAGTGCAATTTCCTTAGACTGTGCATTGTCTTTATCGATAGATTTATCTTCTCTCGGAGTATCAAGTGCTCCAAAAGCAATCAATGTCTGGAGTATATGCCGGACTTTGGCGTCAATGGTCTCTTCCTTCACGATACCATTCTCTATTGCCGGAATAAGAATCTCCCTGGTCATGAATTTACCGACGGGCATTTCCAAATCCAACCCTCCATTAGCGGCTCCCACACCGGAATATACAGATGTCCAGTCGGACATCAAGATACCTTTAAATCCCCACTGCTTGCGTAATACATCAATGTTCAGCCAGCTGTTTTCGGTGGCATGTACCCCGTTCAGCGGATTATAGCTATCCATAACCGCCCCTACTCCTGCTTCCTGCACAGCTTTTCGGAACGCGGGAAAATAAATTTCCTGCAGCGTGCGTTCATCCACATCTGAGCTGGCATGATGTCTGCTCCACTCCTGGTTATTGGCCGCAAAATGCTTCACCGTAGCCATAACTCCCTCTTCCTGCACTCCCAAGATATATTCTTTAGCAGTTTCGCCCGTCAAATAAGGGTCTTCACCAAAATACTCATAGTTTCGCCCGCATAGAGGAGAGCGGTAGATATTGACTCCAGGCCCCAACAGAATACTTACCCCACGGGCCTTTGCATCCCGGGCCAAACCATGTCCCAGCTCTCTAGCCAACTTACGGTTCCATGTCGAAGCCGACAAGATGCCACAAGGATACAAGGTACTTTGAGTATTGTTACGTATGCCTTGCGGACCATCGGCCATCCTGATTTCGGGTATGCCAAGCCGGGGTACAGCCCGGATATAAAAAGATTTGGGACCGGAAATGTAATCGATTTTTTCTTCCAGCGTCATTTGAGAAACCAACTCCCTGGCACGCTGCTCCACCTGGGGAGTAATACACACTTGTGCTTTTGCCGTGATTGCACAACAAAGCAATAGCCCGCTTAAGGCTACTTTCTTTTTAATCTTCATTTTGTCTATTTTACTACGTGTTTGTTATATTGCCGGGCATGTCCCGACCTACTTTCTTTCTTCTCAATCAATAAAAAACCGTGTCCCTTCATCCACCAACGAAGAAACACGGCCGAAAGTTATTAAGAAAATTCTGAATCTACAAGAAAGTGGACAAAAACATGTCTGTCCTGCTATCAATAAGTAAGACGTATACCGGCCTGCAACGTAAAGTTACACGGGTTCTCCTTGCGTATAGTCTGTATCGACGAACCGTCATCAAAGAAATAAGATACTCCCGGTTCCACATACAGGCCCACCCTATTGCTTATGTTATACTGGGCACCGACAGCACCCATGACAGAAAGCTGTACCGGTTTCACAGTCTCACTCTCAGTACCAATCTTGCCATACACACATTTTTCAATGGCACCCCCCGCCGAAACGTACATCGTAAAGTTCTTTGCATCCACAAAGTTCCAGTTGGCCCGTACCGGAATGCCAATATAATGCAGCTTCTGGCTTATCTTTTCCGAGCTGCCCTCATACCTTACGTCAGAAGCAAGATAGGTATACGTCAGCCCGCTTTCCACAGAGAAACCCTTCGCCAAGTTTTTCCGCACCGAAACACCGAAACTGAGCGGTTGTTTATGGTCTATATCCGCAATTTTCTTTTCGCGTCTTTGCAGATAGGGCATACCATCCTTAAAAACCAGTTCCTGCCCGTCGGGAATAGTAACAATGCCATTGGCCGTAGAGGATAAATCTACGTTACCGCCATAAATAGGACTTCCAGGCATGTAGTCCGACATCACATTCGCTTCCCCTTCATTCGCCAATGAAAAACCTCCCGTATTTCCTACGGACAAGCCAACCGCCCATCCTTTAGCATCCCTACCAGAACTGTTTTTTTCCGGAAGATGCAGTTTGTCCCGGCCTGACGGACGATAGCGGTCTTCCCTTGTCTCCGGTTCCTCGGCCTGCATTGTAGTTTCATGGTCCGTATCTTCCACTACCGGTTCTTCCGCCTGCTGTCCAATACCGACAACCTCATCTGCAGTTTCAACCGGCAGCATTTCCTCCTGCTGTTCTTCGCCAACCGATATTCTGATATGTTGTGCAACCAAAGGGTGACTTGCCTCCTTATTGGGCGCCGATGCATTTCCATGTGCCCGATAAGCAGGCTCTATGGAATTAGTCCGTATGGCAGGTACTGTCTGTTCCGGCAAGACGTCCGGAGCCACAGCCAAAGCGGGCACTGACGTATGCCGCATTTCATTCCCTACCGGACTCTGCAACAGCCACAGACTGACGGACGAAACCGCCACCAGCAACACAGCTGCCGCGGCCACCGCCCAGCGACGGAAAGGTATCATCCTATGCGGTCCGGTTATCGGAGCTCCGGAAACGGACAATTCCTTCTCCAACCGCTCCCATCCGGCAACCGGCAGCGGTTCGGAATAGTCTTCCAGCTTGTCCTTTATCTTTTTCAACCACAATTCATCTTCCATACGTTCCTTCATTTAATCATTTCTTTTCATCCACTCACGTACTTTTGCCGCTAAAGTCGCTTTAGCACGCGTCAACTGCGAGGCAGAGGATTTTTCATTAATTCCCAATAGTCGAGCAATCTCCTTATGGGATTTCTCTTCAAAAATATATAAGTTGAATACGGTACGATAGCCGGCAGGCAATTCACTGATAAACTGCATCAGTACCTTTTGAGGAATGACATCTATTGACGAACCTTCCGGTTCCTCATAAGCTTCGGGTGCATTCTCCAAGGCCGATGACTGATTCATCACATCATTTTTCCGCAAATACTGCAACACCGTATTCACCATTACGCGTTCCATCCATGCCCGCAGAGAACCCTCTCCCCGCCAAGTGAACTTATCGAAAGAATCAAAAAGTTTCAGAAAACCGTCATGCATCAGGTCTTGGGCAGTCTCCCGGTCACCTGCATAACGGAGGCATACGCTGAGCATGCGTCCCGCATAGCGCTCATACAGTTCTTTGCGGGCAAGATTGTCTCCTTGCCTACAGCGTTCTGCCAATTCCTGTTCTTCCATTCTCTCTTTTAACACGTGTTTACCCTATAAATGCAATCGGCGCAAAAATACTGCATCAGGCAGAGAAGAAAATCATACTTTCATTTCTTTAACAGTATACTACGCAGTATTTAGCTTTTCACCGCATTTTCTGAATACAAAAATAAGTTTTAAACAGAAAAGAGCTAAAACCTACCACTTATGAAGAAACTGAGAATGACATTGGCAGCATCCATGCTTTTATTCCTGACTGCCATTGTATTGCAATCATGCCTGGACGATTGGGATGACAAATATGACACTTTGTTCGCCGTAGGTACGGTAAAGGTCATCGAAGGAAAAGACTACTATTTCTCACTGGACGAAGGCAGTAAACTATATCCCAGTGACACAACCTATGTTCACGACTATGCCGTAATAGACGGCCAGAGGGCTTTCATCTACTTCCGCGAACTGGAAGAGAAACTTCCAGGCTACGAATACAATGCCCAAATAAAGCACATCGAAAACATTCTGACCAAAGACATCTACTCCATGCCTGCCGAAAAGGCAGACAGTATCGGAGATGACAACATCAACGCCACGGATTTATGGATTACGGGCGAGTATCTGAACATCAAATATCAATTCTACCACAGCAACAACGAAGACAAGAAGCACATGCTGAACCTGGTCATCAATGAAGCATCCACCGGCGAAAACGACAAACCGGATTACGTCAATCTCGAATTCCGCCACAATGCCTACAATGACAGCCAGCTCACGCTGGGCACCGGACTGGCCTCCTTCAAGCTGGACAATATAGCGGAACAGCTGAAAGAGAAAAAAGGACTGAACATCCGTGTCAAAAGTCTATATGACGGTGAACGGTTCATGACCATAGACATTAAAAAAGAAAACAACTAAATCTCCTGAAAACACATCTTTCAACATCTCAATGAGAAGCGGAGTGACATTGCAATATGTTGCTCCGCTTTATTTTTCCATATCCCGCTTAAATTCATCTTTTTCTTTGTCTATCCACCGGGAAACCCCTACATTTGTAAGAATTTTCACAATAGCAAACATTAAAAACGGTCCAAAGGATATGAAATACATACTGGGAGCAGTAATTGCAATACTCTGCTCGTTCACCTGCACAGACACCCTATATGGAAAATCTCTCGCAACAGACGTCGACGATATTCTGATAATCAACACTTATACAGAAGCCAATCCCTGGAGTAATGATTTCATCACCTCCATTGTGAACATGGCATCACAGAACAGCCACATCGGAGTATACACCGCACACATGAAAATGCTGACACTTGACGAGGAAAATAAACTGGAGACATTCAAAGAGAGCTTGTTCAAGAGTTACAAGAACCCTAAACTTATCGTGCTTATCGGATGCGGAAGTTTCATCATGTGCGATGAACTGAACCGGCAGTGGCCCGATATCCCCATGATATTATGTGGTGAGAGGGATTATACCGGTCCTAAGGAAACAATGATACGCGAGCACGCCCTGCCCCGCACAGAGCGTATTCCCATCAGTGACCTACAGAAGAAGTACAATCTGACCTTAATGCAATCCAGTGTATACCTGAACGAGAACCTGCAACTCATGAAGCAACTCATCCCCAAAATGGATAAGGTCATGTATATAGGGGATGAAACATACATCTGCCAGCAGAACGACTATGACTTGTCCGAGATTATCCGTGAAAAGTACCCGGAGTTGGATTACCAGTTCTTGAGTGCGAAGGACATCCGGACGGACAGCCTTTTCAATATACTGAACCACGTGAGTCCCCATACTACCGGAGTCATCTTTTCATCCTGGCTGTACAAGAGCTCTCCCCATGACAATATCATGAGGAGTAACTCCCACCGGGTCATCTCTACCGCCCCCATCCCTTTGTTTTCGCTAAGGGCCATCGGTATTGAAGAAGAAGGGGGGATTGTAGGCGGATACATTTACAACAAAGAGAATTATAATGCCCGGCTACTGGAAACCATCCACAAGATATTGAACGGTACCCCGGCACGCAACATCCCGTTATACTATCCCGACGACGGAGCCCCCGTATTCAACTATAAATCCCTTCTGCAGCGTGACCTGAATCCGAAGCTATGCCCCAAGGGTACCATATTCTACAACATGCCTCCCACCTTCTGGGAGAAGTACGAATATGTCATTATCAGTATCACTGCCGCAATCATAACTCTGCTGTTCTTTTTCCAATATCTCCGCCTACAGTCACTGAGTAGAATCAAAAGATTACAACAGCAACAACTGGACAGCAATCTCAAATACCGAAATCTGATAAACAACATGCCCATCCTATACATGTATGAGAAACTTATAAAAGATGAAAAAGGGCGCATTACTGACACCTTATATATAGATGTCAACAATTTCTTCGAAGACAGATTTATCATGCGCAAAGAGGCTGTCGGCAAGCGGGGAAGCGAATTATTTCCCGAATCCATGAACGAGTTCCTCCATTTCATGAATATTGCATTGAAGGAGAAACGTTCCGTAACTTTCCCCTATTATTACAAGAAGATAGACACTTTCTACGACATTGTAGTCAAGGCAAGCGACAATGGCGAATACATGCACGTCTTCTGCGTTGACAGCACCGAGTTGCACCACACCCAAATACAGTTGAGGTCGACAAACCGGAAACTTTCCATGGCACTCGACGTTGCCAACATCGTACCATGGAAATGGAACCTCCGGACACACACCATACTCTGCGATGTCAACAAGCCGATAGAGCTCAGCAATAATGCCGGTATCATGGACGATGAACAGCTGTCCGTACCCGACAGCCAGTATTTCTCCAAAATACACAAGGAAGACCTGGAAAAAGTGAAACAAGCCTATACAGACCTGATTGAGGGACGTATCCAGAAAGTCAAGGAGGAATACCGCGTCATCAATCATGCCGACGGACACAAACACTTCGACTGGGTGGAGGCCCAGGCCGCCGTAGAAACCTACGACGAGAACAATAAGCCGCTGACCCTGGTGGGCTCTTCGCTGGTTATCACCGAACGGAAAAAGATGGAGACGGAACTGGTTTCCGCCAAGAACCGTGCGGAAGAGTCGAATAAACTGAAATCCGCATTCCTCGCCAACATGAGCCATGAAATCCGTACGCCGCTCAATGCCATTGTGGGATTCTCCGGAATATTGGCTTCCACCGAAGAGGAGGAAGAAAAACAAGAATACGTCAGCATCATTGAGAACAACAATACTTTGCTGCTGCAACTCATCAGTGACATTCTGGACTTGTCAAAGATAGAAGCAGGCACAATGGAATTCATTGATACGGATTTTGAATTGAACAAAGTGATGAGAGAGCTGGAAAGTTCGCTCTGCCTGAAGCTATCGCCCGAAAAGAATGTCACCCTCTCCTTTGAGCCCGGACTGCCCGAATGCCACATTCATTCCGAGCGTAACCGCTTGTCTCAACTCGTCATCAATCTGGTGACCAATGCCATCAAGTTTACCCAAGAAGGCAGTATCCGTTTTGGCTACAAGCTGCAAGACGACAAGATGCTTTATTTCTACGTATCCGATACGGGATGCGGTATCCCCGAAGGCAAACAAGAGAGCATATTCGGCCGCTTTGTCAAGCTCAACAATTTTGCCCAAGGCACCGGACTGGGATTATCCATCTGCCAGATGTTGGTACAGCACATGGGAGGCAATATCGGACTGACTTCCAAGCCCGGCGAAGGCTCTACCTTCTGGTTCACCCTCCCCTATGTGCCGGCAAGCCGCATCCGGCAGGCAGAAAGCAAGACCGAACCTATAAAAGTAAAAAAGCAGAAAATCACCGTCTTGGTTGCCGAAGACCATGACAGCAACTTCCGGTTGATTGAGTCCATCCTACGAAAAGACTACAATCTGATACATGCGTGGAATGGTCAGGAAGCCGTGAATATGTTCAGGGAATACGACCCGCAGCTTATTTTGATGGACATCAACATGCCGGTGATGAATGGTTACGAAGCGACCAGGGAAATACGCAAATACTCTACACAAGTCCCCATCATAGCCGTCACCGCCTTTGCCTATGCTTCTGATGAACAGCAGGTCATGGAAAACGGCTTCGACGCATATATGGCTAAACCTATCAATGCCAATCAGCTGAGGACACAAATATCAGCTATACTGAAGCAGCATATTATCTTTATGTAAAAAACATCCGGACGGAAGAAGCATGCCAACGTCCAGATGGCGAGTATCAGAATTCATTGTTCAGGCAAGTCAGCCTCAACGAACCGTTGAACGCTTCGGCAGACAATCGCGTCCTGACCTGCACCTGCACGCTGCTCTTCGGCTGGACATCAAAATAATTGTCGCTATACACACTTTCATTGTCGGCAACGGACAAGCATACGGCACGGGCAAACTTGTCTGACGAAACCATCACTTCATATCCACCTTCAATGGAATGGACTTCAGTCTGCAAATCCACCTTCGGATAATCCATATCCTTCTGCTTGCTCAGACAGTAGTTGTTATGGTACACCCTGCCCGATTTGTCCGTATAGTCTACGCGGACATATACCGTTCCTCTATCTGCCCCCTCCAGCAACTTGGCAAGCGGTGCGGAAAAACAGACACGGCTGTCATTACCGGAGATGCCGACAGACTTGTCCCAGTGATGAACCACGGTTCCGTCGAACTGGCAGACCTGGAGCTGCAGCCGGCCGGAAGTATTCTCCAAGCGGTCGGACACTGCATATACTATCAAATCATCCCCCTCCACTACCGAAGAAATCAGGATGTCATCATAGGCCTTGCGGACATAATAGTGCTGCGCCTTCCAGCGTCCGTAATAGTCACGGCTCGCCCAGGAAGCTACGGGCCAACAGTCGTTGTGCTGCCAGAAAAGCGTCCCCATATTATACGGCATCTGGCGGCGGTGCGACTCGATGGCCGTCTTGATGGCATCTCCCTGCAGCACATGGTTCATATAAAGGAATGCCCGGAAATCACGCGGTTTTTTATATTCATTCAACAGGTAAGTCTCAATCAGCCCGTTGGCATGGTCGCCACCACGCTGATGGGACATCATCACCTCGGAACGTATATCCCAGTCTTCGGGGTAAGGAGCATAGCGCTTGACGGACTCGAACTCTGGAAAAGACTGAAAACCGTACTCGCTGAAAAAGCGGGATTTCTCGCTGTCATAATCAGAAATGGGTGCTTTACCATGCCAGACACTCCAATAGTGACGGTCCCCGTCAGTAGTACCGGACATCTCTCCCTCGAATGCGAACGGAGAAGAAGGCCAATAGAAGGTTCCGGGTGCATACTCCTTGACCACCCCGGGTAAGGTGACATGATACTGCTGCCGGTACTGTGCCCAAATCTTGTCGGCATATTCCTTGTTCTGCCGTTCTATCTCGCACTTCCAGCCCCAGCCCAGCCAGGCATCCTGGCATTCATTATTTCCACACCACAAAGCAATGCAGGCATGATTGCGCAAACGTTTCACATTGTCCACCGCCTCCTGGTGGATATTATCGAGTAGGGCGCCTTCTGCCGGATACATGCTGCAGGCAAACATGAAGTCCTGCCAAATCATGATTCCATACTCATCACACAAATCATAGAAGACATCGTTCTCATAGATACCTCCACCCCAGACGCGCAACATATTCATGTTTACACCGGCGGCATCGAGAATCGTCCTTTTATAATTCTCGGGAGTGACGCGCGGCAGGAAGTTATCCGAAGGGATGTAATTGGCTCCTTTGGCAAAAACCGGACGCCCGTTCAGCTCTATATAGAAAGTATGCCCGTCCTTATCCGGCTGATGCACCACCTTCAAAGAGCGTATGCCCACCCTTTCGGTTTTAGAGTCCAACAATTCCCCACCTGCAATGATATCCGTACGGAAACGATAAAGGAAAGGCTCCCCCAGTCCATTACTCCACCACAGCTTCGGCTTGTGAAGGACAAAATCAACGGTCACCTGATTGGTGCCTCGCTTCAAATCCGCTTGCCACTCGCCAAGCACTCTTCCAGTAACCTCATCCGTTATCGTGACCAACACTCCATTCATATCCTTATCGGCATCCAGCTCCACATGTCCGGCAATCACGGCCCTGCCTGCACCGACTTCCTTCTGCTCGATAAACACATCGTTGATTCTCAAATCGCTCCAAGCCCTGATATACACCGGACGCCAGATGCCGGAGGTAACCAGACGTGGGCCCCAGTCCCAGCCATAATGATAACCCGCCTTACGGGCAAAAATGCTTATCTTCTTGTTGAACAAGCCCCCGTTTTCAGACTGGTCATTGGATGCCGGATACTGGTAGGGAAGTGCATCCCATTTGGGGACGTCTATCTTTACCGGCGAATGGAAGTACACCTTCAATATATTATTCTCCTCCCTGATGTACTGCCTAACGGGGATAGACCAGCGGCGAAACATATTGTCCGCTTTCAGTATACATTCATCATTCAAATAAACGTCAGCGTAAGTATCCAGCCCCTCGAACACAAGCTCCATATTCTCTTTCCGCATCATGTCGGCAGCAAGAGTAAAGCAAGTTTCATAAACCCAGTCTTCCTTGTCAATCCATTGCAATCCCCGTTCGTTCAACCGGAAAAACGGGTCTTCAATAATCTTGTTCTGCAGTAAGTCCGTGTGGACTACTCCCGGAACTGTAGCCGGATACCAATTGGTCAGTCTCGCCTGCCGGAATTTCCAGCCTTCATGAAGGTTCTTTACCGCTGTTTTTAGTTTCATACGAGTGTGTTTCATAGTTTTCTTTGACTACTCTAAATTACGGATAGACAAAAATACGACATTCAAAGGATACTTTATAATATCTTCTTAACGAAACATGATACAATCCCGTACACACCTACCGGGTCAGCGTCGCTGCACATCTGCTGCAGTGTGACTGCAAACGTGTTGCAGCGCTACTGCATATATGCTGCAGTGACACTGCATATGTGTTGCAGCGCCACTGCAAAGCTGAATGCAGTAGCACTGCAAAAAGCATGCACTTGCTTTGCAGTGGCAATGCATTATCCCATCGCCTTATTATGAAAGGAGATGTCATCCAGCTTTCATTATCTATAATTAATTTACAAAGACATAGTTTCCAAGTCTTTCAAAGCAAACGGAGTACAAGCAAAAAAGGTCTACAAATCATAGATTTGTAGACCTTTACCCGCTAGTTTTCCATCTTATTCAGAACTGTTGCGGAGAGAGGGGGATTCGAACCCCCGATACCCTTTAGGGGTATACACGCTTTCCAGGCGTGCCTCTTCAACCACTCGAGCACCTCTCCTTGTTCGGGGCGCAAAAGTAAGGGAAGTTTTTGGAATTACCAAATGTTCGGGCAAATAATATTAAAAGTCCGTTCAAGCAACCAATGCCGGAACGGACTTTCAACACTCAATAAAACATACTTATCATTACCGTGATCTGACTTCCCGTCTCATAAATATGACATACGAAAGAGCAAAACAGATGACAGTAGCTGCAATCAGTCCGGTGAGCTGCGGCCACACCACCAAAAGACTCTGTCCCAATGGCAGCGGACTGGGAATGGCCCCCTGAACCTGCTCCATAGTAAGCGGCCCCAAACTTCTGACGGAAGGCATCAGCAGCGTTGTGGTCGCCTCATTGAACAGTTCGCTAGGTGCCAGACGCATCAGACCGAGAATAAATTTCTGGTAACTGACTATCTGATAAGGAGATGCCAGCTGCGAAGGGCTCAATGCCTTGGCAACCAGATTGACAATCATCGTATAGAACACGCTGAAAAACAACCATACCGCCACCGAAGCCAATGCCGAGGTGGCCGCCTGACGGAAGCAAAGCGAAAACAGAATGGCCAGATTCAGCCAGAATGCCACATAGAACACACTGATTATGAGAAAGAATACAATCCTCCAAAATTCTTCTGCTGTGGGAGGAATGCCTATCGCTATCAACCCGCAGCCCATTACGAGGAATCCCAGTACAAACAGCATGATACCTATCACAATCAATGCAGCCACGAACTTGGCATTGATAATGCAATCACGATGAACAGGCTGTGACAGCATACGGCTCAACGTCCCCTTGTTCTGTTCCGAATTTATAGCATCGAATCCCAGCGCAATCCCCAACAACGGCCCCAGAAAGTTGATAAACTGCACAAAAGAAGGCAATGTGCCATCCGAGGCTGTGAACAACTTCAAGAAAAGGAACGAACCGTCCGGGTCATTGGGCTTGATGGCGGCACCTATGTTGGTAAGCGAGGTATAGAGTGAGCCCATGCACGTAAGCAAAATGATTCCCATCAAGATAATGAACCGCCAACTTTTCACATGGTCGGATATTTCCTTGTTGACGACTACCCGAAAAGGATAATTGACTTTATTCATGCCTTTCTCCTCCTTCCTCCATATAATGGTTATAAATATCAGATAATTCCTGATGCTTGTCCTTCAAATCAGACATATCAATCAAGGTGACCAGCTTCCCACTGTTGAACAGTCCCACGCGGTCGCAAACTTTCTGCACCTGGTCCAGGTGGTGGGAAGAGAACAAGACGGTCAGTCCCTCCTTCCGGCTCAACTGCCTAATGAGCTCGATGAACTCCTGAACACCGGCAGGGTCTATTCCCGAAGTAGGTTCATCCAGGATTATAATTTCCGGATTTTTGATAAGCACGTCTGCCAGCCCCAATCGCTGGCGCATACCGCGCGAATATTTCCCGGTCTTCTTTTTCATCTGTCCGGCAAGCCCCACATGCTCCATCAGCTCCAGCGCCTTGACTTTCGCTTCGGCATCCGAAATGCCATTGAGACGCGCAGTATATATAAGGTTTTCCGGACCGGTCATGTCATCATAAAACCCCACATCTTCGGGCAGATAGCCTATTTTCCGCTTTACCTCGATAGGATGCCTGGTAGAGTCGATACCGCAAATCTCCACAGAGCCGGAAGTGGGTTCCGTCAGTCCCAGCATCATCAGGATGGTAGTTGACTTGCCGGCGCCGTTTGGCCCCAATAATCCGAAAATCTCCCCTTTACGGATAGTCAGGCAAATGCGGTCTACGGCAGTGAAGCGCCCATACTGCTTGGTCAAGTCTGTCAATGCAATCACTCGCTCGTCCATGCTCACCTCCTTCCATATTTACGGAACAGATAGCATACGGCACCTATGGCAACGATTATTATCAAAACGCCCACCCATCCCCATATCATCGGGGTTTTCACGGCAATGCGGAATTGGGCGTCTGTATTCACTTCAGGAGTTTTGGCCGTCATGGTAGCCACATAATCTCCGGGCAATGCCTTTTTGGATGCTTTCATGGTAGCTACGACATTGGCCGTTTCCCCCGCCTTCAGCATATCAATCTTCGAAGGCTCAAAAGACACTTCCCAGTCCACGGGCTTATTGGCAGAAAGCTGGATATCTTTCAACAATGAAGAACCGGTATTCCGGACCACCAACTCGATACGCTTCACATCTCCTGCTGTGATTTCGGTACTCAACAATCCTCTGGGCGTGGACAATTCCATCTCGTAGGAACCCGTGACAACAACTTCCAGCTCCAAGTCGGCAGAAGTCGTACCAGTAGCCGCACGTACCGGAATCTTGTAATTGCCGGCTTCCACATTGGCGGGAGGGACAATCTCTATACTCACATTCTGGCTGCTGTTCGCTTCCACCTGGGCAGAAGTGGCCTGCTTATAGTTAGGCTTGAACACGACACTCCAGCCTCTGGGGGCATTGGCCATCAGCGCATACAGCTGCTGGTCGGCCGTCTGGTTTTTCAAAGTGGCATTGAAGGTAAAGGTGGACTTGGAATTGCCCTGCATATTGGGCTGGTCGGTAGTGAACTCGGTCTGGTAAGTTCCTTTCTGGGCCACGATCACCTCCAGCGGCAGTTTGGTTTCTCCGGCAAATACTGTGAAATGATAACTTCCTTTATTTACTTTTAGAGGAACTTCCACTTTCAAATTGAACGTTTTCTTTTCCTTGGACAGTACAGAAAGCTGGCTGAGGGTCCAGCCGCCTGACTTGATTTCATGCTTCCAACTGCCCGGCAATCCGCTGACCGAGAGATTTGCATTTGTAACCCCGTCCGTGTTGTTAATCAAATCAATGCTGTAATCAATGGACGCTCCGGGCGTCACGGAAATTTTTGTGTAAGGAGTGTACAGAATTATGCTTCCAGATTCATCGGCATGTACACGATTTAAGGGAAAGGCTCCCAACAAAATAACTAACAATAAAATACAATTTGTTCTCATAGTCATAAAAAAGTTCTTATGGTTGTTTAATTATGAATATTTTCCAAATTTGTGTGTTGCAAAAATAAAAGATAGCTATATTAGTAGCTGTTAAAAGAAACAAAAGAATATAATTGCGGACACGATATACCCTGCGATGACCTGCTTTTCTTATCTTTGCGATTCCTATTGATACAAACGAATACCATACCGACATGAGAATCCCTGAAATACGCTTACAGAACCAGCAACTGTCCACTCCACTCTTCGGCCACCCGAAAGAACTGGTCTCCTGGATGGGCGCCATGCAGGCACAAGACTATACAATGGTGAAATGGGCCGTAGGTATGCGGCTGAAGTCACCGGGAATTCAAGCCGTGGAAAAAGCCCTGCATCAAGGGGAAATACTGAGAACCCACGTAATGCGTCCCACATGGCACCTGGTAGCAGCAGAAGACATTCGTTGGATGCTGAAACTCTCTGCACAACGCATCAAATCTGCCAATGATTCTTATGCAAAAGGACATGGTCTGGAAATCACGGAACAGCAATATGACAGAAGCTACACCATACTTGGGAATATCCTCAGCGGGAAGCGAAGCCTGACGAAACAAGAGATTGCGGAACATTTTGAACGTTCGGGACTGCTTGCAGACAACTACCACATGACCCGCTTTATGTCGCGTGCCGAAGTCGAAGGAATTGTGTGCAGCGGAGAATGCCATGGACGGCAACACACCTATGCCCTTCTGGACGAAAGAGTTCCACCTACCCCCGAACTGACGAAAGAAGAAGCGCTGGCCCGCCTGGCTACAGCCTATTTCCGCAGCCATGCCCCTGCTACCCTGCAAGACTTCTCCTGGTGGTCTGGTTTGCCTTTAACGGAAGCAAGGCAAGCCATTTCTCTGATAGAACCGGAACTGATGTCCGAACAATGGAACAGCCAGACATGGTACATCCATGACTCCTGCCGGACATCTGGAAAGGCGACCGGTAACCTGCACCTTCTTCCCTCCTACGATGAATACCTGATAGGATACAAGGACCGGACGGACGTCCTACCCAAAGAGGACTATTCCAAAGCTTTCACCAACAACGGATTGTTCTTTCCGGTACTTCTCTATAAGGGGCATGTAGTAGGAAATTGGAACAAGGCGTCCAAGAAAAAAGAAATCTTCCCGGAGCATTCGCTTTTCCGGAAAGACATCTGCCTGAAAGAGGAGTTGCTGAACCAGGCTAAAGAAAAGTACGTCCGGTTCCTAACACATTAAAGGCGGTCATCGAAGATTTTCATTGAAGAATCTCTCTATTTTGCCGAATGGAATTACCTCTATATTGTCATACAAGTCTACATGGTTTGCACCGGGAATAATCAGCAGTTCCTTATTATCACCCTGCAACTTTTTAAAAGCATCTTCACTGAAATAACGTGAATGGGCCTTCTCACCGTGCAGCATCAACACTGCACTACGGATTTCATCACTATATGAAAGGATAGGCATATTGATGAACGAAAGCGGTGAAGTCTTGTTCCATCCGTGGTTAGAGTTGAGTGACCGCTTATGATAGCCGCGCGGTGTTTTATAATAGGCATGGTAGTCCTTCACAAATTGTGGAGCATCGGCAGGCAACGGGTCTACTACACCTCCTCCAAGAGCAAATGTACCGTTTCTATAATCCTCCGTACGCTGAGCATTAAGCTGGCGCCGCAATTCATGCCGTGCATCGGCATTCATAGAATCGAAATAACCGTTAGCATTGACCCGGCTCATGTCGTACATGGTTGCCGTAACTGTAGCCTTGATGCGAGTATCGATAGCCGCTGCATTAAGCGCCATGCCTCCCCATCCACAAATACCGAGAATGCCGATGCGCTCTGCATCTACATCGTCACGGGTGGAAAGATAATCGACCGCTGCACTGAAATCTTCCGTATTGATGTCCGGCGAAGCCACATAACGGGGCTGGCCGCTACTTTCTCCCGTATAGGATGGATCGAAAGCAATCGTCAGGAATCCACGTTCTGCCAATGTCTGCGCATACAAGCCCGAAGCTTGTTCCTTCACGGCACCAAATGGGCCACTGATGGCAATGGCAGGCAATTTACCCGTCACATTCTTGGGTACATACAAATCGGCGGCAAGTGTAATGCCGTAACGGTTGTGGAAAGTTATCTTTTTATGGTCTACTTTATCACTCTGTGGGAATGTCTTGTCCCACTCTTGAGTCAGATTCAAATTCTCTTCCATAAATTTATTATCATTATTAGGATTATTTTCTGTTGCAGACAAATGTCCTGCAGCACAAAGGCTAATAACCATCGCCGCACATATGTTTTTTACCATGTTCTTCATCTCTACTTCTTTAAGTTTCGGTTGGAAATTCATTTCTTAATCCATTGCTTGACAGTTTCCCGGCTCGCTCCATTCAGCAGCCTGCCTTTTCCCCAGTTTATGCCGGGGTAATTCGTCTGCAATTCCTTTTCTGCATTAGAAATACTGCTGCTTCCCGAAGTGGCGAATGGAATAACCGTTTTACCTGCAAAATCACCGCTTTCTATAAATGTATTGATGATTCTTGGAGCCAAATTCCACCAAATAGGAAAACCTATATAAATGGTATCATACTCCGCGAGACTTCCCAATTTAGAATACAATGCAGGACGTGATTTGGAATCCGACATCTCCACACTGCTGCGCGAAGCTTTGTCGTGCCAGTCCAAATCAGCAGCCGTGTACTTTTTCGCAGGCTGTATTTCGTAGAGGGTCCCATCAACAGCTTCTGCCACCAACTTGGCAGCCCTTGCCGTTGTTCCCGTTGCCGAGAAATAAGCTACCAGTGTCTTACCACCTTTTTTCTGTGCGTTAACAGTAATAGACAACAGCATAACTGCCATCATAAACAACACCAATCTTTTCATACGATATATTATTTAGTTGAAACATATAAATCCAATTGTTATAGCGATACAAAAGTAGCGGGTATTATTATTACATAGGTATCCAGATTACTGATTATATAACCCGAATTACTGATAGATGTCCGAGAAGAGAAATAAAAAATCCCGTAAAATCAAGGTTTTACGGGATTTGTCATACTTTGAATCCTTTTTGTCTTTGGAGCTCTGCGGAGAGACAGGGAACGATTAACTTTTATTTCCCCTACTCATTATCAGCATCTTACCAAAAGCCTCTACTCCTATGACACCGAATAATTCACCGCAAATATGCTGCAACTTTCTTCCTGTTACACTCTTCCTTTTACAAAGGTAGTAAAAAAATGGCATAAATACAAATCAAACGCTTGATTTAACGAACATAACTTTTATAATTTTCTTCCAATAACAATTGCAATTTTAGAAAGAGGATAAAGAAACTTACCACCTATAACAGTATAAGCTATCCCCTTTTCATCACGTAACTTTTGCAAAGTTCTGCTTGATATATGCAACACGCCACATACCTGTTCACCAGTCATATAAACCTCATTGGCGATAGGAACAGGCAAATCTTGAAATTCAAGTACCTCTTTAGAACATTTCTTAAGTATCCTCATCATCATTATGTACTCTTCTGACTGCTTTGTGATTACTCCATCCATATGTTATCTTGCTTTTTGAGTTAATACTCTGACCAAATCACTCTCTTTATACATATATTTGCCACCTATAAAAGAACACGGAATAATTCCGTATTCCCTATAGCTTTGCAAAGTTCGTTTGGAGATATTCAAAGCCAAGCAAACCTCCTGGGCATCCATTCATTTTTCCTTTTCAACAATTCCAAATTTCTTTTTAACAGCTTCAATCTGTGTGAATAAATCCTCAACCTGCTGTTTTAACCGTAAATACGCATTTTTCTCAATTACAACTAACTCCATAATAAATTTGATTTATGATTTTACTATTTGTGAAGCAAAGTAAAGCACATTTCCACATCCGACAAAACTTCCGGAATCAAAGTCACCCATTGGCGTACATTGTCCCCTAAAACATACCCTGAAATATTGTCATGTCATTTCTTTCCCCATATTTACTCAAAGTAAAAACTTTCAGAATCCCGATATAAAGGTGAAAGGCACATCACCGACATCCGCCGGCAATGCGCCTTCCAACCCTCACTTGTTTTCCGTTATCCCTTATATCCTTATACTTTTACTGTTCCGTAAAACTACTTTTTCCTTTATCTCCACCTTCTGCCGTGTATCGGAAAATTGCTCGCGCAACAGTTTTCCGACCAGTTTCTTTGCTCTGTCCTGCATCTCGTCATAAACATTCCATCTGTTCCGGCCCAGTAATGCTCTTTCTATCCTTTCAAATTTCTCATAGAAACTGAAATTATCAGGATACTCATCCATCAGTCCGTCCCTCGGATAACCCTTGTCCATGATATGAAGCAAGGTCATCCGGTCATAGTTATCCACGCTCTGGAACAGGCCAAGCCCCTTCTCATTGTCCGGCAGCCGGGCATAATTCTCCCACGTGAGTGAAAGGTCATACACCTCTGTCTGTACGCTTTTAAGAGCCGATTTATCAAGGAAGGCATCCGGTGGAATCTTCTCCAATAGTAACAGGGTATCGTTATCATCATAACAGAGGTTTATCTTCCCCGCCATCAGCGAAGGCCATCCCCGAAGTTCATACACGGTCAGCGACTTTCCTTCAAAGTCCGGCTCAAAGAAACATCTCTCGATATTCTCCTCCATAAAGGCCCCATATTGGTGGTTCCCTTCATAGTTCCGGCTGAAAAGAAGCCCCCCTTATCCGTTTCAACGCCCGTATAGAACTTGTTCCCGTGCCTCAAATCATCCAGCATATCAGCCACCACTACGGGTGATAACTTTATTTCCTCCCACATTTCCGGAGTGAGCCGGCGGGTATAGGTATCATCCTTCGAGAACGGTTCTGTTTCATTTCACAGGCAATACACCACTTCCGACAGACGCTGGAATCTCTGTAACATAATCCCATGACTACATATACACTGCCGTCTTTTAGCGTTCCATTCTGTTCATTTTCCATATATCAAAGAGTTAAATGTTCATACTCTGTTTTTTCTTTTTAAACGGTATCCTCGTCTTCACTTCCGGCGGCGGGAACCGGGCATTATCCGGTCGCGCAACCGGCGGCGAGACAATCCATCGCTCATTGAGAAGCGGCGCACAGACCAGTCGCAAGTCTCCCAGCCTGTTGAACTTTCTCAGTGTGGGTGCCATGTCGCACCGCTTCGTGCAAATCCCGTATCGGAATATATCCGGTGAGGCGGTCTTGCAGTCCCCGATTTCCGCCCGAAATTTCGCGTCCAACGGTGCCACCTCATGGAGTCTTAATTCCTTTGGTTTTCGTTTCTCGTCCAAAAAGTGTACGGTCAAATCGTTCAAAAACTCTTCATGCGTTCCGACAGCCAACATATCAGCAAGCGGCTACGGCTGCATATCATGTGTGAAATCCACGAGGCTATCTGCCGCCTTCGCTATGGCGGCGAGCCCGTGGACTGACCTGCCAACCCCACACCTGAATATCCATCTTAAAAAAGTCGGGCAATCCCTATGCGGCTGCCCGGATTTTCAATATTTTTCCATACCTCTTTCACTCAATATGATTGTCTATTCATGCCAGTTCTACACATAGTCCAACACGATGGTCGAGGAAGAGAGGCCGCTCCGCATGACCATCTTATCCACCGTGATCGGAGTAATCACGTAATCATATTGACAATAGTGTGGAACCCACCCTAAGCATTCACCCTACCTGATGTAACGACCAGTATCAAGTCGATAGTACTCTCTCTGTTTTTTATCAACTCATCAACGGCTTCCCACACTTCCTCCCCCATGGCACCGATAATCGGATAGGCTTTCTTTCGGATGCGTTCCCATTGCTACTTTGCGGTATTCACTAGGGCTTACACCATAATGTTTCCTGAATACTTCCCTGAAATATTTTGCATCACTGAATCCGGTTGCATCCGCAACTTCTATTATCGTGCACCTTTCCTGGATTAGCAGGTTTGCCGCATGTTGCAGGCGGATGGAACGGATGTAGTCGGCCGGTGCGTATCCTGTCAATGTCTTGAGCTTGTTGAAGAAACTCGAACGGCTCATGTGCTGGATTTCACAGAGGGTGTCCACGTTGAAATCAGGACTGGTAATATGTTCCATAACACATTCTCTCACGGTGGCAATGAATTTCCAGTCCAATGCGTTACTGCATCCTTCAGGTAACGGGCCGGTACCAGATTTTAGTCCGGCATATGTTTTTCGGAGCAATATCCGGTTGCGCAGTATGCTCCTGATGTTCGCCTTGAGCACATTCACACTGAAAGGCTTGGTTATATATGCATCGGCTCCCTTGTCCAACCCCTTGAGCATATTTTTCTCATCGCTGAGTGCCGTCAGCAGGATAACCGGAATATGGGAGGTTTCAATGTCCGACTTGATGGCTGCACATAGTTCATCACCGCCCATCTCCGGCATCATGACATCCGAAAGGATCAGGTCCGGGTTATATTCCCTTGCCACGACCAACGCGTCGCGTCCGTTTGTGCATGATTGGACGTGGTAGTCCTGTCCCAAGAGTCTCTCAATGTATCCCCGCAAGTCATCGTTGTCCTCCACTACAAGAATACGTGATGAACTTTTGCCATTTTTCATCGTTTCCATGCGCAGTTCGACAGAACACGTTTCCGGTTGTGGCGGGGCTGCATCTTCCGTCTTTGCCACTGTTATGAAACGTGCCTTGCGCAAATGCCTGTTTCCCATGGGGAATGTAACACGTACACAGGTACCTTCCCCTTCCGTGCTTGATATAATGATCCTTCCCTTATGCAAGCGAACCAGTTTGCAGACCAGCATCAGGCCGATTCCGCTTCCCGGCACTTTCTGATTAACGGCATTGCTGCCCCTGAAAAACCTTCCGCCCAGATATTTCCTCTCCCCGGCGGGAATTCCGATCCCCGTATCACTTACCTCTATGCTCCATGTATTCTGTTCAGTGTAGGCACAAACATGGACATTACCATTTCGGGGAGTATATTTCAAGGCATTTGACAATAGATTCTTCAGTATAGAATCCATTTTGTCCCTGTCAAACCAGACATTCATAAAAGGGAACTTACTTTCACATGAGAGGTTGACGTTTTTCTGTGACGCATATGTCCGGAAAGTTTCGCAAGTACTTTCCAGGTAGCTGTGCAGCTCATATTCGCCAACATACAATTGTGAGGTGTAAACGTCCGCCCTTTCGAAATTGATCAGGTCGGTAACTAATTGCAGGAGGTTATTCACGCTTCTCAAGGCCACTCCCACGTTATCCGTCCCTTCCTCTTTTACCTGCCGCCTTTCCACCACTTCTTCCAAAGGAGCTTTTATCAGGGTGAGGGGAGTACGGATATCATGGGCGGTATTTATGAAGAAGCGTGTCTTTTCCTCCGATAGCCTTTTTTGTCTGCGCAACATGACGATCCTGACTGCTATTGTAACGGCTGATATGGCAAGAAGTGCATATCCCGCTATGGCCCATGCGCTCGCCCATGGTGGACGGGCGACAACCACTTCAATACTTTTCTCCTCATAAACTTTGTATTTTTCTTCGTTGGATATGGCACAGATACGCAGGATGTACTTGCCTGGGGAAAGACCGGTGACCTGTATCTGCCCGTCCTGCAACGGGTGGCTCCAGCCGTTATAGGCGCCTTCCAATTTCCATGAGTACAGAATGTTTGAAGGATAATCATAGTTGATGGATATTGCTTCCAGGGAGAAGCTGCTCTGGTCATAAGCCAGTTCAAGTTTGTAATTACCGTCAATATCCTTTTTTAACGGTGACCCTTCCTCACCGGGATAGACCGGACATGAAGAGACTGCAAAATCCCTCAGGAGCATCTGTGAGAACTGTGGAACGGGAATCTGCAAGTCAACCGGGAATATGACGATGCCATCATTGCTTCCGAACACAAGACTGTCCCCATACTGGGTTGCAGCGCCGGCATTGAAGCATACGCTCATCAATCCTTGTTCCGCCGTCCAGTTTTGGAAAGTCCGGTCTTCACACAGGAAAGTAACTATGCTGTTTTCCGTACCGAGCAGCAAGCTGCCATCCGGTCTTGGAATGACAATATAAATGTTATCAGAAACAAGGGCACAGTTTTCCATGTGGTACTGATGTATAAATTTATCGTTTGCACCGTCATATACAAGCAGTCCCGCTCCTCTGGTCCCCACATATAGTGTGCTGTCCGCAGCCTGATACAAAGTACTGACATGGACTGTCTCGACCGGGAAATCTATGCGGCGGTAATCTCCCCGGAGCTTGTCCAACAGGTATAATCCCATAGTTGTACCTACCCAGATGTGTTCCGCGTCCTTTTCCAGTATGGCGGTAATGGACCCCAGTCCCGGGTAGAGTCGTATGTCACCGCTTTCAGGGTTGATGCGTTTGAGATTACAGTATCCGCCTGACCATATATCCCCTCCGGAGTCCTTTATTATGTCACTGATATATTGGTCAGGGCTTATTCCTGCCAGGGAGGAAGGTGAGATGTATTCCACCGTGCCTTTCTTCTTGTCAATCCTGTATATACCTGATGTATACCCACCTGCCCAGATAATGCCGGGTAATACCTCACAGAGGCTCAGGAAGATATTATTGTCATCGCCTTTCAAGTGCTCGGAACTGCTAAGGAAGGAAGTCCACTGACCGGTTGCGCTGTGAAGCAGGCTGATCCCGTTGCTGGTGGCGAACCACAGGTCACCCTCGCCGTCCCGGACTACATCATGGACCTGGTTATTGGCCAGCGAACTGTTGTTGCCCGGTGAATGCTTGAGCCATTTGTAACTTCTGTAACGGTCGTTGCGTATTGTAATCCCGGTAGGATAATTGGCCATCCATATCCGTCCGTCTCCATCCACATAAATATCATTGATGTTGTTCCCGTTCATACCGTTATAATTGCTGTAGTCGGCGGTTATATAAGGCCGGGCGGAGAGAGAATCAACGTCAATCTTGTATACTCCCCTGCCTCCCGTGGCTACCAGCAGTTGCCGCTTTCCAAAGGGGGTGATTCGTTTGATTGCCACGTTCTGTAGCGGACCGTCCGCGATGATGGTTGAAGTCGTGTTCATTCCGTATGCTATAATTCCTTCCTTGAAGGTTCCTATGAACAGTTTCTTTGAATCTTGGTGGAAATAAAGCTCACTTACCGGTATACAGATACTGTCAGTATATGTTCCGACCACAGTTTCCAGGACACCTTCCTTTTCTATGGTTTGCAGTAACCCGTTTGATGTCCCTATAAAAAAGTTTGTACTGTCGGTCTGCGTGATTGCAGTAATATCGTTCGAGGCAGGGGAGTCTATTCTGTCCGTAGTGCCTGCGCGGGTATCATAGCGTATAATACTGTCACCATGGCAGAGCCAGATACGGTCATTACTGTCCATATAGGTACAATTGACGGTGCCTGATGTTACGTCATCCTGCAGGCCGTTAAGCTTGTAGGTCATAACAAAACGGTCACGGGCGGTGTCGTACCGGAATATGCGTCCTTTTCTACCCACAACCCACAGCCTGTGCCTGCTGTCGGTATATAGCCAGTTCAGGTTGATTTGCGGCGCCACCTCCATACTTCCGTCAAAGACGGCATAATGTTTAATCTTGCTTCCGTCATAACGGTCTATCCCTTCCTGGGTAAGGAACCACATGTACCCGTGCCCGCCTTTCTGGATGCGGAAAATTCTCCGGTTGCTTAGTCCGTCCTCTATGCCCAGGTATTTATAAATTTGACCCTTGCAAGTAGTAAAAGTGGCTATTAGTAAAGGGAACAGAAAAAGCACCCTCTTTAAAATCTGAAAGTATGTCATTTGTAGTAAAAGTGTGTTAAGTTAAATGTTACCCGCAAAAATAATAAAAATAGTTTAAATTTAAAAAGGCAATGCAAGTTAGTCATTGCCTTTTATAATGCGGATATCAGTTGGCCCGATTTCAGAAAAGATATAACATGCTTAAAAATGACATCAACCTGTCATACTGTTTGGGGGACCGAACTTCTTACTTGATTTAATGAAATACTGTCAGATATCCACCCTTTCTTGGGTCTTCCTGCTACCGTAGGCACCTGCAATACAGCACAATACCGCTCCGGAGAGAATTGCAAGGAACGAAATCAGTGCGGACCTCGCTGCGGCATCCGTTGCCTTATCGGCAGCCACGAGTGCCTCATGCTTGATTTCTTTCCATTCCTGTGCAGCTTTCTTCAGGGTCACCTCCAGTTTGTCTATCTGTTTGCCGGCTTCCATACGTGCATTTTCCAGCAGGTTCATATATTGGTCAATAGTTTTATTTGCTTCTGCTTTTGACATATTGGTGTTGTTTGCTATAGCTTTAGCCAAATCATTCCGGTCTATATTTTTGCTGATATTTTCTGTACGTTGTTTCAATCGGTCAAGGAAACTGTCAATGCTCTCATCCGCTTGTTGTGGGGAACGTACTATTTTTTTTACGGACGCTTCCAGGTCATCCTTCACTTCCGCCAGTTGCTTCTGCAGGTAATCCGGCTGAAGTTCCTTCACGTCGCTTTTTAGAAGTGCGGTACGGATATTCTGCGGTATATTCCCTTCTTTCAGGGTTGCATTAAAATCGATTTCTCCGAACAGTTCCTTTGCGTCTTCTGATAATGCAGCAACTCCGTTTCCAACGGTATCACCTGTTCCAGACAAAACGCTGCCCGTAACGGACGAGACCGCTCCAAGAGTATTCACCGTCATTTTTGCCGCACCGACAGCCAGAAAAATTCCCAGTACCACAGCCACAATCAGTGTGGTCGCCCAGACCAGAAATCCGTGTATCATTCCGTCCATACCGGCCAGTTTCCCGGCCACAAAGCCTCCTGCAGCCATGCCGGCAACCAGAATGATAGCGGATCCGATTCCAACAGCAGTGCCGATGCCCGCAACCGGGTGATCTGATAATGGATCAAACATAAACAAACCAATACTTGAATTTAAAATAGACAGTAACACGGATATTGCCAATACAGTCATGACACCGCCGAAAACACTGCCCCAGGACACTCTACCCTTCAGTCCTGCGAAACTTAATTTTTTCATAATTGTCAGGTTTTTAATTAATACTATGATTTGTATCTCTATAAAAAAACAGCATTGAAAGAATATTTGTTTGATGAATATTTGTCATTTCAACAGATATTTGTGTTAAAAAACGCATGTATATATAAAGTTATATTTGATGCCGTTATATATAAATCCAAGAATTTGCACCTTATATATCTATGATGTGCTTTCACTGCCAATACAGGCTTCTGGTACCATCCGACTTCTTAAATAGATGTTAAATCCATTTCTATTTTTCGAACCATCCTTTTTAACGGGCTGTTTTTTAAACAAAGGTTATGACAAAGTAATTCATTAGATTATGCACAGTCATAACTACACAACAGACAGTACAACGTGTGTGACATATTTATTGTATCACTATTAATTTATTTAATTATGAAAAAATCTATCTTTGTTTTAGCACTAAGCATGAGTATTCTTACCATGCATGCGCAAAATGACCGTACGGCCCTTGAAGGCACACGCCCTGGTGACAACTGGTCTATTGAACTGAAAGCTGGTGCTGTAACCCCTTTGACTCACAGCTCCTTCTTAAAAAATGCCCGACCGGCCTTCGGATTCGGAATCGGAAAACAACTTACTCCTATATTCGGTCTAGGTATTCAAGGTATGGGATATGTAAATACCTCAGCCAGCAAAACTGCATTTGATGCTTCCGAAGTGAGCTTACTCGGTAAAGTCAACCTGATGAATCTCTTTGGAGGTTATATGGGCGAACCACGCATTTTTGAAATCGAGACTCTGACAGGTATCGGCTGGCTACATTACTATCAGAATGGCCCCGGTGATACAAATTCCTGGTCTACACGCCTTGGTCTAAACTTGAACTTCAACCTAGGTGAGGAAAAAGCATGGACACTCGGTATCAAACCAGCTATCGTATATGATATGCAAGGAGACTTCAGCAAAACTAAAAGCCGTTTCAACGCCAACAATGCCACTTTTGAACTGACTGCCGGACTGACCTACCATTTCATGTGTAGCAACGGCTCACATCATTTCACAACAGTGAAGCCTTACGACCCAGTAGAAGTAGGCGAGCTAAATAATGCAGTCAACCGTCTGCGATCACAACTGAGCGACAAGGACATGCAACTGAGCAATGCCGTACAACAGGCCAACAACTTACAAAAGGAGCTGGCAGATTGCAGAACCCAAGCTGCCAACATAGAAACCGTGGTAAAAACCAACCGCATTCCAGAATCCATCATTACCTTCAGACAAGGAAAGTCCGTGGTTGATGCTTCCCAACTGCCTAATGTGGAACGTGTAGCCATTTACATGAAAAAACATCCTGAAGCTAAAGTCGTCATCAAAGGATATGCCTCTCCCGAAGGTAACCTCGCTTTCAATGAGAAACTGGCAAAAGCACGTGCTCAAGCTGTGAAGTCCATACTTGTAAAAAAATACAAGATTAACGACACCCGCATTACCGCCGAAGGACAAGGAATCGGTGATATGTTCTCCGAACCGGACTGGAACCGTGTCAGCATTTGTACTATCGAAGAAGGCAAATAATCTACTACCGTAAACGGAAAGCAAATTTCAATAAAACGGCTTTCCCATTTCTCACTCCCCCCCTTACTTCACTCCTGTTTCTCAACAGGAAGAAAGTAAGGGGGAATTAACAAAATATATTATGGACTTACATTCAGGTTTACCCTATTGGATCGTCAGAAATTCCCTATTGGACTATTTCCACCCTTTGGAGGATGATCTGTCAACAGATATCGTCATCGTAGGTTCGGGTATAACAGGCGCTTTGATGGCACACGAATTGTGTCGTGCCGGAATAGAATGTTGCGTGATTGACAAACGCAGCATCGCAACCGGAAGCTCTGCTGCAAGTACCGCTTTACTACAATATGAAATAGACGTACCCCTCTGCCGGATGGCAAAAATCATCAGCGAAGAAAACGCCACAACTGCCTATCATGCATGCCTGCAATCCATTTCTGATATAAAGAAAGTACTAAAGGAAACAGGTGTCGATGCCGGATTTGAGCAATTGTCCAGCATCTTTTATGCCAGCAGCTCGGCAGACAACAAACTTCTGGAACAAGAATACGAAATACGGCAAAAGCATGAATTGCCGGTCAATCTGCTCAAGAAACAAGAAATCAGAAAACGATATAAGGTGAAAGTGCCCGGCAATGCCCTGGTGAATGAAACATCCGCACAGATGGATGCCTACAGAGCTGCAACCGGACTGCTCACCTATCATATGAAGGAGAACGATCTGAAGGTCTTTACCCATACCAACATAAAAAAGTGCACTGAAACATCTGATGGCTGTATCATGATAACAGACAAAGGAAATAAAATTAAGTGCGGATATGCAATCGTAGCCACCGGATTTGAGGCCGGACAATTCCTTCCCCAGAAAATTATGGATTTGACTTCTACTTATGCACTCATATCACATCCGGTAGCCCCCGAATATCTCTGGCCGGAACATTGCCTGATCTGGGAAACAGCCGATCCATATCTTTATATCCGTACCACCGACGGAAACCGTATTATTGTAGGTGGTGAGGATGAAAAGTTCAGCGATCCAGAACACCGTGACTCACTACTCAGAAAGAAAATCCGTATCTTGGAGAGAAAAATCAGAAAACTATTCCCCGATATCCCTTTCAAAACAGAAATGGCATGGTGCGGTACCTTCAGTAGCACCAAAGACGGGCTACCTTTCATCGGCAATTGGCCCGGCAAGGAACGAATATTTTTCGATCTGGGATATGGCGGAAACGGAATCACTTTCAGCATGATCGGAGCGCAAATAATTTGTCATAAGCTGCAAGATATTAAAGATGAACGTAGTCACGTTTTCGGCTATGATAGAATCGAAAAATATTGGTAAGACAGACAAGAAGAAAAGACCTCTCTCTCTGTGCATTCTTTTAGGTACGGATTTCACGGTTTTAATTTACCCCGCGTAATCCGTGCCTAAAATATTATCATAATGACAAGTCTCATATACTTTTGACATTACCTTTGTATACTCCTATACAAACATCCCAAAACAAAAATAAATCGGTCACTTCTATCAACCAACACATTTTTATTTTGGGATATTCCTATCTATTCAGCATAAACAGCTATGTGACCATCAATACCTTTCAAGACCGGTCCCCAGCCACTGTGCCATACGAGGCTTACCATAAAAGTAATAGAACAACAATCCTACCCAACTGGTCAAAACTACCAGGATAATGGCTATTAACCTTCTTTCCGCCGGCGCATGAATACGCCATATCTCTAGAGCAGCTTTGATAGTTAAGACCAATCCTATAATCCATATTACAAATCCAATCATAATTCTTCTTTATATAAGATATTACTACTAACAGAATGATATATAAAAAAATCAATCAAGTTTTTTACTTGCTTCTTTTTTTACATCTTCATACCCTTCCTTTATTTCTGTCTTGGCCTTTTCAGCTCCTTGTTTGACATCTTTCTTCGCATCTTTCAATGCGTCCTTTACAGCATCAGCGCCATCTTGAACTTTATCGGCTACCTTATCCACTACAACTTTTCCGGTATCCGCCACTTTTTCCTTAGCTTCATCTAACAGGTCTTCCGTCTGACCGGTTATCTTATGAAAAACGTTACATACTTTTTCCTTCAATTTCTTGGCTTTTGAAGTACGTGAGAAACGATAAGCCAGAGTACCGATGACCGTACCTATTCCCAGGCCGATCCATAAACTAGAATTTCTATTTTCCATAATTAAGTTGGTTTTAAACGATTAAAATAATTAAAGTTCAATTTTCTTTCTGTTATAAGACAGAGAAGCGATCCCGATAACAATGTACCATAAAAAATACATAAACTATTTTTTAAAGTAACACACTCAGTTCTGAGATTTACATGTAAATATATAGATAGATATATCATCCGCTTATTTCCAATATAAAGGCATATCCTGCGATCCTTTATTTTATTATCACTTTACCTACCTGCGGGAACTTGAAAAGAAATAAACTATTGCCCCGATGACAGAACTGGCTATTAGCCTGACCCGCAAATCAAAACTTAGACTTTTCATGGCTGTAGATTTTAATAATGAAACAATCCTGATATTTTATCCTTTCGTAACAATGCAGGTTCAGTCAGTTACGACAATGTAATATACCACTTGCTCCTTTCTCTACAAACTGGCAATTCAAATGTAACCAACTTTAATCCCTGCCATATACTAAAAACACAGCATTAAAAAAAATGGTTCGAGGCATAAAAACGGAATTAACATCATTTTTTGCTTTATAAAAAATTGAGAAAAGCGCTCGTATATTAACATCAAAAGTCTTTGTATATGTAACAATATATAGCAAACAAATGTAAGCAAACGTTTGTTGTTTCCATTAAAAGGAGATCATTCTTCTTTTAAATAAATATTTTATTAACTAAATGCCTTAATTATGAAAAAATTATTCTTGCTGGCCATGATTGCATTGGCATCTGTGGGCATAAATGCCCAAACAGTTAAAGGTGAAGGCTCTTTGATGGGCAACATCGGTTATCAAACGAACTATGAGAGGTTCGGTTTGGGAGTACAAGGACGTTACGCGATAGCGAATAATCTCCGGATTGCTCCGGATGTAACGTTCTACTTTCCTAAAGACAAAGTTACCGGACTGGATGTAAGCGTGAATTTCCATTATGTATTCAACTTTAAAGAAGACGGCCAAGGATTTTCGGTCTATCCCCTTGCAGGTATCGGCATGCAGAACAACTTCTATGGCAAAAAGAGTGTTGAGATAGACGGGAAAGAAATGGAAATGGACCGGAGCAACTCTACCAAATTCGCTTTCAATTTGGGAGGAGGTATCACATTACCCATCTCCGAACGGAGTTATCTGAATGCAGAAGCCAGGTTTATGTTTGCCAAAGATGACAATGTGGCAATCATGCTGGGATATGGATACAGATTCTAAAAAGCCAGCACGCTGATAATCTAATTGTTTTTCAAATAATAAACACCTTTATCAGGCATTTACAGTGTCATTTTACCGTTAAGTAAAATGACACTGTATCTTAAGTAACACATCGCTCACGCTCTATATTACCTGCTCTTCCATTACACAAATTCAATGCAGAATGACGGGGTCCTGGTCTACCCCATAATCTTCCGGTTTATAATATCTATCTTTGGAAGGAGTCGCCAAAAAACAACTATTTCCCAACACATCACAAATAGCAGGATACACTTTTCCTCGGGGCGTTCTCAACAGTAAGATACAATATTCGTCCTTAACAACATATCCCAGCTGGAAGGAAGTTCTATCCGGGCTTTTAAGCATCCTGCTATGTATTTCGGGTTCCCCTCCTGCAAAGAGCAAATCCAGTTCTGCCACACCATCTTTTGCCAAATCCAACTTTAACAGATTACGATACGGAGAAGCGAACACGGCTCCCAAAACGTACCACTGCAAGCTATCCACTGCCTGTAGACCACCTGCTGCCTGCTCCGGTGCGGACAGCGCATCACATCTTTTTTCCCTTATGCGTTGCATCAGGGAGAAATCGAAAGGACTTAACAAGTGAGAATTTCTCATTGCACAATTCACAAACGAAAAATTCCCCTCCACATCATTCTTTATAGCCTCAGGACTGACATCAAAGATCTTATAACCCTGCTTTGCCACTTCGATGATACAGTTCGACATCTTCGCTTGAAACGGAGTCGCCGCCTTATGGTCCCGATAGAGGAAAGAAGTCCCGAAATCCGGCAAATAGGAATAGAAGATGTTCTTGTCCAGCACCAACGTAGGATTCCTGTCTGCCGCAACCACAATGCCACGGTCCACCGTGTCATAATACACCTCGTTAAAAATGAAAAAGCCATCCGCTTCCACACGTATCCCTTCCGTAGAACGGAAACCTTTCAACCCCAAGTCCAGACCGCCAGTGGTGTGCATGGAGAGAATATGCAGGTTATTCAAAATATGTCCTGCCGACTTTGTCACGAGTCCATACTTCGTACTGTATATAAAGGTATTGGAAATCTTACAGTCACAGCAGGCTTGGTCTATATAGATACCATATACCTCTTCGTTGGACGAAATGCCTTGTATGGTCACATTGTCTATTTTGGTGTCACTGCTTCCCGTTCCTCTGAAGTCGTCGGTAACGCCGATGCGGATATGTGTGTTGCGCCCCTTAAACAGACTGATGTATTTCAGGGAAACCAGCTGCTTTAAACCGTTGACCATAATCCCGTTGTCCACGTTAGAACAGTCGAACATTCCTCCTTCGACATAAGAGAAGCGCCGATGAGTAACATCGGGCGTTGTCATCTCCGAATAACCGACTTTCAACAGTGCTTCCATCGGTAAATCGGTCTTTATCAGCGCATTTTTATCAAAGAGGATGTTCACGTTCTTCGTATAGTCGTAGGGAAGGACAACGGGTTCCGACAGATTATATATGCCGGCGGGGAAATACAATGTCTTCCCGTAACTTCTCGTTACAAGTTCATTCAGTTCAGAGCCTATCACAGCCCCATCGTTCCGAATGCCATGCTTAATGACAGAAACAATGTCACTTCCCTGCCCCACTCGCTTTCCCGCCCGGAGCGGCAGGAAAGCATACAGCAGAAAGCCACAAAGAATAATCAAACCATATTTCTTTTCTTTCATGATTCCATTTCTTCAGATTAAAAAAACTACTCAGCTTTGAACACCTTCGTCTGGACATCACGGCTGTTAGGACCGACCATCACTTGAAACTCACCCGGATCATACCCGTATTGCAAGTCCGAATGGTAGTATTTCAAGTCCTCCTCTGTCAACGTGAACACCACTTCCCGCTTTTCCCCCTTCTTCAATAAGATGCGCCGGAAAGCTTTCAGTTCCTTGACGGGACGTGCCACCTCAGCCATCACATCACGCAGATAGAGCTGTACGATTTCCGTACCGTCACAAGTACCGGAATTGGTGACCTCCACAGAAACCGCCAGTTCTCCGTTCTTGGGAAGGCATTCCGAACCAAGCCGCATATCGCCATACTCAAAAGTCGTATAGCTCAGCCCGAACCCGAAAGGATAAAGCGGTTCATTACTTTGGTCAATATAGTTACTCTGGTAGCGGTTGAACACCCCATCTTGCGGATCGGGGCGACTGGCACTCAAATGGTTATAGTATAACGGCATCTGTCCTACGGCACGTGGGAAACTGGTAGTGAGCTTTCCGGCAGGCACGGCGTGCCCAAACAATACGTCGGCTATGGCATCGCCCGCCTCACTGCCCGCAAACCATACGTTCAGTATAGCAGGAACATGTGCCGTTTCCCAATTAAGCACCAACGGACGTCCCGTAAACAATAACAGCACCACCGGCTTTCCCGTCTTCACCAGTTCTTTCAGCAACGCTTGCTGCGCATCCGGCAGTTCCAGTTCCGTACGTGAGGCCGATTCACCCGACATATCCGCACACTCACCCAAAGCGGCAACAATCACATCCGCACGGGCAGCCACCTGCAACGCCTCCCGAAGTAATTTCCCATTGTCTCCACGCTCCAAAGGACGGAAGCCGACGGCGCCTTTCTCCATTTCCTCCTCGTAATAGATATTGCTGCCTTTGGCATGAAAGACTTCGCCCCTGCCCTTCATCGCGTCGCGCATCCCATCGAGCAGGGAACGGTGGTCGGAAGGAACACAAGTCAGACTCCACATGCCGCACATATTGTTGCGGGCATCGGCCATAGGTCCTATCAGCGCTATCTTCTTATCCACAGAAAGAGGAAGCAGACTTCCCTCGTTCTTCATCAGCACGAAGGTTTCACGTGCCACCTCACGCGCTTCCTTGCGGTGCTCGGGCGTAAATATTTCCTTCTCCGCACGTACCGTGTCGCAGTATTTGTAGGGATTGTCAAAAAGTCCCATTCTATACTTAGTCTCAAGCACCCTACGACAGGCACGGTCAATATCAGTTTCAGAAATGAGTCCTTCCTCCAATGCCGACTCCAAAGTATCCAGAAAACCGGCGGTTACCATATCCATGTCCGTTCCTGCCTTCAGAGCAAGCACGGAAGCCTCTTTCTTGTCGGCCACGCCATAAGTTTTCATCTCTCCGATGGAATAATAATCGGTAACGACCATACCGCCAAATCCCCACTCGTTACGAAGAAGATCGGTCAGCAGCCACTTATTGGCAGTGGCAGGAATGCCATCCACAAGGTTGAACGCGCTCATCACGCTCCCCACACCCGCCTCAACGACTGCTTTATAGGGAGCCAGATAATTGTTGTACATGCTCAATCTGCTCATGTCCACCGTATTATAATCACGTCCCGCCTCGGAAGCACCATACAGTGCAAAATGCTTGACACAGGCCAGTATTTCATTATTAGCCTTCATAGCATCGCCCTGATAGCCATGTACGTATGCCCTCGCCATCAAAGCGCCCAAGTAAGGGTCTTCACCGTTCCCCTCGGCAATGCGTCCCCAACGGGCATCGCGGCAGATATCCACCATCGGACTGAAATTCCAGCAGATTCCATCGGCACTGGCCTCAGTAGCCGCTACGCGTGTCATCCGTCGGATGGCGACAGTGTCCCAGCTACACGACATGGCAAGCGGTATGGGGAATATTGTCTCATAACCGTGTATGACATCCGCTCCTACAATCAAGGGAATCTTCAAACGGGTTTCCTCCACGGCAATACGTTGCATCTCTCTGATTTTCCGTACTCCCTTCACATTGAAGAAGCCCGTGATTTCCTGCTTCCGTATCATTTCCGTGAGTTCGCCGTTCATCACCGTACCAGTCACTAAATCGCCTCCCGAGGGCAGGTTCAACTGGCCCAGTTTCTCCCGTACAGTCATCCGGTCCATCAGTCCGGTCACAAAACCGTCCATCTCCGTGCTATCCTTTCCCACAAACGAAGAACAAGCCTGCAGGAAGCATGCAAGCAGTACAACTGCAAAATATCCAACTTTCATATTTCTAATATTTTAATGGTTCACCTCTTCCAGATACAATATCCGACTGGCATAATCACTCATTTTATCTGCATCCACCCTATGTTCTCCGGGAATCTCCAGTCCGTGGCTCATCAGGAAAGAGCCACTCAGTACCTTTCCTTCAAAGGAGAGAGGGACATTGTCAATGCGGTTCAGCTCACGAATACGGTATTGTTTCCCCGCATCCAATCCCGCCATCCTGACACGCGGCAACTGCTGGTTGACAAACTGTTCTAGCTTCCACCAATAGAAGACGGCTTTCGACTTATCTTCGCTGGCATACAACAATGAGGCTACCCCCTGACCGTCATACGGTGACACCAGCCGATAAAGTTCACCAAACTGCACCACCGGACGAATCTCTTTGTAAGCAGCAATCGCCTCACGGCAAAGATTCTTCTCTTCATCCGTCATATTCCGGGGTTGTATCTCCATACCGAGCCTTCCGCTCATTGCCACATCAATGCGATATTTCAAGGGCAAGCTGCGATGCGTCTGATGGTTGGGCGCAGCGCTGATATGCGATCCCATAGCGATAGCAGGAAAGAAATAGGACGTTCCCCACTGGATATAAACGCGTTGCAAGGCATCTGTATTATCGCTGGTCCAGAATTCATCAAAATAGGGCAAATAGCCGTAATTGACACGACCGCCTCCACTGGCACACGCCTGAATCGTCACATCAGGATATTTTCTACGGATGCGTCGGCACACATCCTCAAATCCCTGATGATAAAGAATACTCAGATGGCTTTGCTCGTCCTTGTCCAAATGGACAGAACCGTGGTTCAGCACCGGCATATTGGCATCCCACTTGATATATTCTATTTCCGGATAACGGGCCAGCAAGGTATCCACCGTATAAAAAATGAAATCCCGCACCTGGGGGTTGGTAAGGTCAAGCACCGCCTGCGTGCCACCGCGCGCCGTAATGAAGTCTTGTCCGGGGACTTTCATCACCCAGTCGGGATGCTTCTCGTATAGTTCGCTGCGTGTGTTAATCATTTCGGGTTCAATCCAGATGCCGAAACCAATATTATGTTTCGCGGCATCACGCAATAGTCCGGCAATGCCGTCAGGCAGTTTCTTCGGGTTCACCACCCAGTCCCCCAGCCCGGCGTTGTCAATATCACGCGGATGCTTGTCGCCAAACCAGCCATCATCCATCACAAAGAGTTCGCCTCCCATCAAGGCTATGTCTGCCATCATCTGCTCCATATCCTTCTGATTAATGTCGAAATAAACACCTTCCCAACTGTTCAGCAGTATCTTGCGGGGCTTGTCTCCATTGGCCAGTTTATGTTTCCGTCCCCATTTATGGAAATTACGGCTTGCGCCGCCCAATCCCTCTTCCGAGTAGGTGAGCGCCAACGGGGGAGTACGGAATACCTCGCCTTTTTTCAGCCTGAAGGAAGCACCTTCCTCATCCATACCAGCAAAGAAGTGGTGATAATCGCCGTCATCCGTATTGATTTTCAGCCTATAGTCACCGGTATAGCAAAGGGCTGCGCCGATAGTACGCCCTGTGTTTTCCTGTGGTTTCCCGTCCAGCGAAAACATTACTTCGGCATGAGCAGTATGCGAATTGCGTACGCCATCGATATTCTTTATCAGCCTGATGCCGGGTTTTAAAGGTTCCTGAAGCAACCTTGCCTCGTTGCCCCACCCACCGTAGAGGCTGGAAAGCCACACATCGCCTCTGCGGAGAGGAAGATAAGACGAAGCAAATTGAAGGAGCGTTACCGGAGTCTTCTCCGAATGGCTGAATTCAGTCCAGGTTTCAATCACATCCACATCGCGATATGCCTTGTAGCAGAGATTGACGTAGAAGGGATAAACACAATCCTTCAGTTTCACAAGGGTGAGCATAGCATCCGGCTCTTGCCTCACTTCCACATCCTGCACATAAAGCCGGGTGGCTATCGCCCCATCGGCATGTCTGATACGGAGAGCGGATTCACCGGGCCATCCTATTCCATAAGAAGGATAAGCAACATGATGGCACGTACCTGCCACATTCATCTGCCGCAAATCATCCTCCGATAATCCGGTTCCGTAGTAGAGATACCTTAGTTCGCCTCCTACCGGAGCATCAAGCACCAATGCGAAGGAAGGGGTGGACACAACAATCTGCCCGGCGGCAGCGGGCAGTGCAGCCAATAACAGTCCTGCCAGACAGAGCCACAAAATATTTTTCAAATTTTCCATACCAATAATCTATAAACCAATTCATATCAATCAAGTCCCGAACAATGCGGCTCCCTGGCGTCACATTCAAGAAAGCATCATCGCAAAGTGTCGAATATCGCCTCGGCTATCTTTCGCATGCCTCGGTCGTCAGGGTGGGCAATAATAAACTCCTTGGTCACGGTATAAGGCTTTCCTTCCACATCATAGAGGGTATCGCCCACCTTGGGACGCGAATCATACAGACGGTCTATCCAGTCAATCGGAATAAAGGAAATACCGTGGGTACGGGCGGCATGAATAATGGCACGCTCCTTCTCGGCATCTTCCCAAAAGCAACCGGTGATGACCACCCTGCCCGCTTTCTGTTTGCAATATTCCACCAGGCGGAGAATGCCCGAACGGAACGCCTGCTTATCCTGCACATTCTCACCCAGACGAATCACGACAAGGTCTTTGCCGCGAACAGCCGAACCTATCAATGAATCAATATCGCACGTCAGATTGCGTTCCCAGTAAGCGATGTTGAGCGGGGTAACCACCGTGCCGGGATGTTCTGCGCAGAGCAGCTTCTGCAACTGGTGGCAATAGTCGTTCTCTTCCTTCGAAGCTGCCATGCCCCACTCCGAGAACCATTCGATATCAGCCTTATATTCATGCCGTGTAATGGAATTTCCCAGGCAAAGCACTTTAAGGGAAGCGCCGCCCGGTTTAGACTTCTTATTGTTTTCTCCCGAAGCGGGAAGACAGATTACGGCCATGATACAGGCCAGTAACAAATGTTTCATACTCTTGCTTGATAAAAATTAAAATTCATTCACCGTCTCTTTACCGTCCAGCCAGGCAGCCATGTTCAGCACCAGCAAGTTCCAGTTCTGGAAGCCCTTGTTGAGGATGGGCTCGCCGTTGTCGGGCATGTAATATTCGTGCAACGCACCGAAACGCTCATAGTCGCGTCCCAGCAGCAACACGGTCTTCTCCGCCAACTCCCGGGCATCTTCCGTATAGCCGTAGCGGAGCAGTCCCCGGAAAACAAAGTAGTTGACGCATATCCATACCGGTCCTTGCCAGGAAGAAGGATTGCCGCTGGCACGCACGTCGTACATTTTCTCCAATGGAGAAAGGGAACGCACACCTGCCGCCGCATTGAACAAACGGGAATCGCGATATTGCCGTTCCACGATTTCGCGCGCCTGCTCGGGAGTGGCAATTCCGGCCCACAACGCCATGAAGCCGCTCCACACACTGAAACGTTGTATCAGGCAGTCGTAAGTACGGGGTTGTCCGGTGTGGTAATGAAAGCCCGGCGTAGCGGGCTTTTCCACCGGAAGCAGGTTAAGGTCTACACTGTAGTAGAAGCCGTCGCGAGGGTCCCAGCAATGCTTGCGGATATCTTCTTTCAGTTCCTCCGCTTCGCGGGTGAACCGATTTTCCAGATCGGGCATGCGGAGCTGTCTTGCCAGATAAGCCATGGCAAGCAGTTCCCTATACATCAAGGCATTGAGGAAGATGGAGCCCGAGCTTCCGTGAGGACGGTAGAAGGTACTCGGGTCATTGTCCACGCCAATCATTTCATCGTTTTCCCAATAGAGCAATCCGGTGGCCTTGTGGCGATGGTAATTGAGGTACTTGCCCACAAACGTCTGCAAGTTATAAAACCCCTCACGCAGCCATTCGGCATCACCGCCCGTCTGCTCCACTACAAAAGCAGCATGCTGCGCCAGGACGGGTTTGTGCATATTGGTCTTCCAGGGATTGATTTTCTGCAGCAACTGCCAGCGCTCTTCCGTATTGTCAAAGATGCAAATGGGAATCCACCCGTCGCCTCCGCCATAGCTGAGGAAGTTGAGAATACAGCCTTTCTCGTAGGCAATCAGTTCCTCACGGTCGTCACTGGTGCCGTTTTCCACGATGATTTGCCGCAGGGCTATGTCGCTCAGCCATGAATCCCAGTCCCACAACTGGTTGGCATACTGCCCGCTGCCGGGCACGAGGAAGGGATACTTCAACGCACCGACCGGTTGCCGGTACATACCCTTCATATTCTTATAAATATGCTGCCGGCATATCGCTTTGTATTTTTTCAGGTTGCCGGCATTCCTTTCGGGTAATTGCGCCGTCAATGAAACGCTGACCACAAGCCCGAAGCACAAAAACAGTATCTTCTTCATATATTTCAAAACACTTGTTGATTTTTCATCTTAATCCCTTCTTCTCCAAGGCTGCAATCAACTCGGCAGGCACGTCCGTCTGAATCATCCGCACAGTGGGGAATATGTCAAACAGTTCGTCAAGTTGCCTGTCGTCCAGCGCATATTCGGGTATGGCCTGGTCGAGCACCCACAGCAGGCAGACGGAGGGAATCATGCCCAACTCTACCGAATCGCCCAAAGAGGGGCTTCTGCCTTCGGTGGCATACGATGTCTGCACGAAAAACGTACGCGGCAATCCCTCCAGCAACTTGTGCCCTCCTACCCAAGGATAGACGTTGGCATCCTCCACCACACCGAGCACCTCACGGGTACCCTCTTCCACACCACTATAGAAGAATACGGCTTCCATCATACCCGTCCGGCACACCACGTCCGCCACTTTCCCGAAGATACCTTGTCCGGTACATTTGTCGATGTCTACATACGCCCGTCCGCGTACGGCGGTCAGATACTCTTCCAATGTGGGCATCTTCTCATCGGTGGGTTTTCCGGCACGGTCTTTCAGGTTGTACTGCAGGATTTCGTCATAGGTCATGTCGGCAATCCGGCCTTGTCCGGTGGTAGTGGCGTCGATGGTCTCGTCGTGACATACCACGAGAACACCATCTTTTGTATGCCTGACGTCGCACTCCAGAATTTCAGCGCCGGCGGCCACGGCAGCCTCTATTGCACTGAGAGAATTCTCGGGAATGGTCTTGTCCTGCGTATGCGCCCGGTGGGCCATGACCCACACCTTCTTGTACGAGGGGTCTTTGAACCGCCGCATGGCAACGCTGAGCGCCGGCAAGTCGCAGACATGTATACCGGCAGTCAATGTTCCGGTTGCCGTCTGCGCCTTGATGGTGTAATCCCCCTCCTTGGCATAGGCGTGCGTCAGGAGTCCGTCGTTCCTGCCCGTTTCCACGGTTCCGTCTCCGAAATCCACCGTCATCTCCATGTCCGGAGCAACGTTGTCCAGCTTTATCTTTACTACCTCATGCAACATGGTATACTCACTGACCGATATGCGGGGTGTTTGTGTCTCTACTTCCTTTTTCGCTCCCTGGCAAGCCGTCAGAAGAACCAGCAGAAGGCCGATGCACAGATTCATTTTCTTGTTATAGCTCATATTTTATCTCTATAAAGGAATTTCTACCTGTTTTTCCATCAATATTTCCGGTAAGGTTCCGTCATCATGTGCAGGGTTTGCGGAATCCATACCTTGTAGCGGCCTTTCGGGGCCCAGTCGTTGCCCGCAGAGGCAAAGTCACAGAAGCGTACGGGCTTGGCCGTCTTGTTGGCGGCATCTTCCAGGTCGGTGCCCAGCACAGCGGGAACTTCCAACGTAATCCAGGCAAATGAACCGGACATATTCTCGTGTACTGCGGCCTGCACCACACCCCGCTCATCGCTCTTGATGACGGCACACTCATCCACATCGCCGTCGTCGAAACGGCTGTCGCGAGCAAATACCAGCGGACCGCGCACCACTGCCTGGTGGTTATGGCTCTCCACAACTTTGGTTTGAAGGTCGAATTCCAATGTCACTTCATCGCCTCGCTTCCATATACGGTCCAGGCAGAGATAACCGCCCAGGTGCAGCACTTCCTGCTCTTGCCCGTTGACAAAGGCCTTCGCCCCGTCTACCTGCGAAGGGATGCGCAAGGAGAGTTTAAAGCGTTCGTCCCTCTGCGGTTCCACTCCGATGCTTACCTTTCCGTTTACGGGATAACCGGTCTCCACCTTCAGGGCCACTGCATTCTTCCTGCCCGTCTTCACCGTAGCTTCCATCGGCACATAGAGATTGAGGAATATACCGTCTTCTTTAGTCGCCACCGCCATCTTCGGAATCAGGGCGAATCCCCGGGGACCATTGGCATTGCAGCAGTTGATGTGCATGCCGCATTGCTCCTCACCCGGCTGTCTGCGTCCTTCCAACGGACTGTACTTGGAAATCTGTCCTCCGTCGTGTTTCATCGAGGCGAACAAGGCATTGTACATCGTCCGTTCAAACTCCTCGACGTAGAGCGGATTGCCCGTGTCGCGCCACAAACGGCTGCAGAACTGCATGTAGGTGAACGTCACGCAAGTCTCCATCGTATGATAAGCCGGCAGAGTCTGCTTGTCCTTGCCTCCATACCAGCACTCGAAGGCCGCACCCGAACCGGCAATGTTTATCTCGTCGCGCCGGATACTCCCGGCCGTACGCTCGGCGGCTTCCTTGTAAAGAGGGTCGTCCAGCACACGCCCCAGTTCTATCAGACCTTCGTAGCAGGACATCATCTCGTAAGCCTTCTGCCCGTTTTCGAACGACCACCACGATGCCGGATAAGCCGAACGTCGCGATACCGGCACATCTTTCAGCGCTTTGGCTATGAGTTGCGAACTGCCCTCCCGCTCGATGCCCGCCACGATGCTTTTGGCAAAGTCGAGGTAGCGTCTCTCGCGGGTAATGTCATACAGATAGACCACCGGTTCCAGGATGGAACAACTTGCCATGCCAAAGTAATTGCCGGTACGGGCAATGTCGACGTGCTGTTCGTGCAACTGCTTCATCAGGTAATCCACCGAACGCATAGCGGTCTGCAATGCCGCCTTGTCGCCGGTCAGGCGATAGTATGCCACCAAGGCAAGTGCCGAATATTTCCTGCCCCAGATGTCCCAGTTGGTCAGCCGGGCTTCGGGACTGTAGTTGCCTATGTAGCCTTCCGGAGTCTGGGTCTGCATGAAACTCCGCACGCCGGTCTTTATCTGCTCCAGCAACGCAGGGTCCTTGCAATACTCGTAAGACGAAATGGCCCCCAGCAGCCACTTCCCAAAGAATTCGGACTGCCAAAGGCTTGTCTCCCCGCGATGACGGAAAGGCTCTACCAGATGCTCCACATCCTGCGATTTCACCCGCTGCTCGATGCAGGTATGGATGCGTCCGCCTACAAAACCGCCAATGCGGATGTCCTCTACCCTGCTCTCCTGCCCCAGAACCGGCAAAGAGGCCCAGGCACACAGTCCTAACAACAATACTCTATAATTCATCGTATATCCATATTTTGATAATATCCATAAAAAACATGCAAGTGCAAACAGTCTTTTTGTCCGAATTTATATACATGCAATCCAGCATTCCACAAACAACTAAGTATCAACCATTTACGTATTATCCTATCTCAGTCGTATACTTAGGGTATCTCAGTCGTATAGTGAGATAACCTAAGTATACGACTGAGGTACCCTCATTATACGACCTTGCCTGAAAACAATCCATCTTGTAATCTTTTTATACCTTATTCCCAAAAAAGACGAAGTGCATATAAAAAAGACAAATCTCCCCCCGCAATCTTTTCCGGAGAACAGAATACGGAAGGAGATTCTTACTGTTTGCATCCAATCATCATCCTGCCTTATCAATATCCGGGGTTTTGTTCAATCACCCCGCCCGACTCGGTAATCACTTTCGGCGGAATGGGGAACAATACCATGTGGTCCTTGGCTGCGGTACATCCGCGATTTCTGGCAAACTCGATGTATTTACCGAAGCGTATCAGGTCCTGACGACGCCAGCCTTCCATAAAGAGCTCGCGCCCTCTTTCCATCAGCAGGAATTCTTTAAACTTCTCCTTGCTGGATTGTATATCTGCCGGAATGGTATGCGTGACGCCCACACGGTCGGTAATCTGTTTCAGATAGCCCAGTGCCTTGTCCGTAGGTCCGTTCAGCTCGTTCTCTATTTCGGCCAGAGAGAGGAGTACGTCCGCATAACGGAAAGCCACGATATGCGTATTGCCACTGGCATACTTCTCCGGGGCCACCAAATACTTCACCGGAATGGCGCCCTGCTGGATACGGTCATCGCTTGCACCACCTCCTCCTGGACGGGTATAAAGTGTACCGTCCGCATCCTTATAAGAATCGGCAATCACTTCCAAACGGGCATCCGCCTTGTCATACGTGTCATAGAAATCCCATGGCATCAGATAGCCTCCCCAGCGATGAGTCGGACAAGCTTTGTGCTCGAAATTCTTGCCGAAAGTGATGCAATTGGGCGGGAAAAGATAATAAGCATACTCATTTCCGGCCAGTTCTCCACCCGGAACGGCCCATACCGTCTCATCATTCATTTCATTGGAGAAAACATCCTTATAGTCTTCAGAAAGCGTATACCCCATCGTCTTCATACTCTCGGCATAAGGTAACGCCTTGTCATATTGGTGGTCGTTCATATATGCTTTCATCAGCAGCATAGTGGCAATCCCTTTATTCACGCGACCCCAATTTTCCGTACCATTCGTTTTGTCATAAAGATACGGCAATGCCTCCTGCAAGTCGCTTACCATGCGATTGAAATAGACTTCTTTCGTAGGACGCGGCGTATAAACGATGTTGCTCAATCCCTCCGGTTCAAGCACACATGATACCGGTCCATACAAATCATAAAAGCAGAACATCAACCAAGCACGCAAAGTCTTTACCTCGGCAATCTTCTGTGCTTTTGCCGCTTCCGGCAGGCCGCCGACTTTCTCCAGCTGATCCAGAATGAATGTACAACGGGTAATATTACGGCTAATGGAGTATGTTCCGTAGGTATCCCATGCACCGGACCAATTGAATTTATAAGTCTGGTTGCTCTGGTGCATCATTTCGTCCGAAGTGAATTCCGAGTAAGCCCACCAGCCGTCACCGGAGGCGTAGATGGGCATGGTCCAACCATCGTTAGAGCCATCATACACACCACCGGAATTGGCCTTGAAATTGGCATACATGCCTATTACCAATGCATCTATGTCTTCCACCGTCTGTGGGAAGTTTGAATTTGTCAGGCTCGAAAATACTTTTTGGTCCAAGTCGCATGAGTGGAGCATCACACCCATGCACAAGGCAACCGCCCAACTGATTATCTTTTTTGTTTTCATCTCTTCTTGGTATTTTAGTTTAGAAATTAATGTTAACACCCAATACGACTGTAAACGGAATGGGGAACGGTGCGCAGTTGATTTCCATTTCCGGGTCCAGACCCTCGTAATTGGTCAGCATCAACGTATTCTGCAAATCCACGAATACGGAAGCATCCGAAGCAATCTTGTTTCTCTTCAGGAACTTCTCAGGCAGCATATAAGTCAGCTTGATATCCTTGAAACGCCAGAAGTGTACGTTCTTCAGCGTAAAGTCATGCGTACCGGTCTTGTTGTTTCCGCCAGTCACATCCGCAGCAATGCCCGGATACCAACCGGTAGGGTTGTAGGAGGTCCATACGTCTTTCACGCGTACACTGGTATTATCGTCTCCGATACCTCTGAAGTTCCAGGAGTCGTATGCTTTTTTGCCCAGCACACCATACGTATCAATATCCAGCATCCAGTTTCTGAAGCGCAGGCTGGCACCCAGACCGAAGTTGGCTTTCGGGTCCCAAGTACCCAATTTCACGATATCGCCGTCATCCATCACACCGTCACCGTTGACATCTACATACTTCAGGTTACCCGGTTTGGCATCCGGCTGAAGCACTTTGCCATTAGAGGTGTAGGCTTGTATCTCTTCCAAAGAATGGAAGATACCGTTCGTCTTCCAGCCATAAATCGGGCTGATATCATCTTTTTCATCCAACCAAGGAGAAATAGCCACTTCGGGATTGCGTTCCACCCATTTGGAACGATTGTGGGATACATTGGCATAAGCTGTCAATGTCCAGTCCTTCTTGTCTATGATAGTACCTTTCAATGCCACTTCGATACCCTTGCTTCGGGTAGAACCTACATTCTTGGCTATATTGCCCACCATGCCGGTCACAGGAAGCGGAGTGAAATTGAGCAAGTCCTTGGCTGTGCGCACGTAGTAATCTACACTACCGGTCAGACGGTCATCGAAGAATCCAAAATCGATACCGGCATTTACCGTGATGTCCGTTTCCCACTTCAAATCAGGATTACCCTGCTCCTTCTGAATAATACCCTTATGATAAACCCCGCCGAAATAGTAATAATCTCCCGACCATGCGTTGCCATACGTAGTCAGCGGATAAGTACCGCCGGTCAAGATACTTTCATTACCCGATGTACCGTAACCGACTCTCAATTTCAGGAAACTCAAGACATCAAAGTCTTTCATGAATTTCTCTTCAGAGATAATCCATGCTGCAGAGGCACCGGGAAACCATCCCCACTTGTGATTATCGGCAAATACGGAAGAGCCGTCGTTACGGAGCGTAACTCCCAAAATGTAACGGTTCTTAAACGTATAGTTCAGACGGCCGAAGAAAGAAAGCTTGTTACGCCAAGTCTTCCACGAGCCCAAATTGGTCCTCTCAAGATCGGATGTAGAACCAATGTTGTTATTCTCATACACGTCCGTAGGGAAATTGTACCCCATCACGTTGTGAGATCTGGAAGTAGTAACGTAATATCCCGTACCCACAACTGCATTCAAGTGATGACCGTTAGCGATATCCTTGTCGAAGGTCAGATACTCTTCAATACCGTAGTTATCGTTGAATGCATTGGAGAAACCACCATAGTTATCCTCTACTTGTGCAGGCAGTTTACCTTTGGTAGAACCGAAAATCTCACGATTCTCGTCTGTCTTGTCCACACTCAACTGTACATTTGCTTTGAGCCACGGCAGGAATTTCACTTCCAGATTGGGCGAAAACATCAAACGTTTTGTCACCGTCTGGTTCTTGATATGAAACCAAGTAGCAGGGTTAGGTGTCAGAGGAGAAATAGAGGTAGTCAACTTTCCCTCCTCATCATACAGCGGCATATTTGATGGAAAGAAAATGGCTGCATTGGTCTGTACCGCTTCATTACGGTTCATCCGCGTATGTCCTGATGACGGATTGTTTGAAGACAAATGCGAATACATACTTGCCACATTCAGAGTAACGTACTTATTGAAATTGGCCTCAAAATTGAAGCGGCCGCTGAAACGCTGCAAATCACTGATTTTCAGAATAGAATTCTGATCATAGTAATTAAACGAAGCATAGAATTTAAACTTCTCCGAACCGGCATTAATGGCCACATTATGATTATGAATAAAACCGGTACGCGTAATTTCGTCCACATGGTCGTAAGTCTTTGCATTGCGTATCTCTTCAGCCGTAAACGCTTCCGCCCATCCCGATGCAGGAGCAGGTTCCGGCCCGTAAGGGAAGAAATTGCCACGATAAAGAAAATTCTCCATTCTGGAAAGGTTGACATTAGTCATATACTCTTGAGCATTAAGCACATCATAGTACTTCTTGATACCCTGCACGGAAAAAGAGCCATTGTACGAAATACGAGGCTTCCCGGCCTGACCTTTCTTAGTTGTAATCAAAATCACACCATTAGCGGCAGACGAACCGTAAATGGCAGCTGCACTGGCATCCTTCATCACGTCGATGGAAAGGATGTCATTGGGGTTCAGTGTAGCCAGCGGGCTTCGGTCGGATCCATCGTGCAAGCTCGGCAAATTTGGACCTCCGCTGGAAGCCTTGTTTCCGGTACTGCTTATCACTACCCCGTCAATGACGTAAAGCGGAGAATTCGAACCGTTGGGAGAAAGTTTTCCACGAATGTTCACACTCATTCCCGAACCGGGCTGTGCAGAGTTCTGCGTAATAGTAAGACCGGCCACCTTGCCTTGCAGCAGATTGTCGGCACTTACCGCATTGGGCGCTTCAAGCTCCTCGGACTTTACGGAAGAGATGGCACCCGTCACCGAGCGCTTCAATTGTGAACCATATCCCACAACCACCACTTCTTCCAGCAACTCGGCATCGTCCTGAAGAACGACGGTATATTCCGACTTCGAGTCTACCGGAAAAGCATATGTCTTGAAACCGATAAACGACACCTCTATCACCTGCCCTGCTCCGGCAGAAATCGTAAAGCGTCCGTCTATATCCGTTATCACACCCGACGTAGTGCCTTTCACTATCACGTTGGCACCAATGACCGGTTCACCGGTCTTGTCTTTCACCACTCCGGTCACATTCTTCTTTTGTTGTACCACTTCCGTTCCATCTGCTGGAGGATTTACTGCTTCTGCGTGTAAGCCCTGAACCGAACCGAATGAGAACAGTCCTACCATTCCCACCATCTGGAGAAAACGGCGGCCACGGTATGTTCCGTTCAGGATTGTGCTTACCAAAAGCGTTTCATGCTTTTTCATAATACGAATGTATTTAAGAATTAATTAAAAAAATTTTGCTGCAAACTTACCTGCAAAAAAGATTAAAAAAGGATAATTGCTCTTCAAAAAAGGCAAATATCCGCTCATTCATGCGTTTTGAACAGTTTGTTTTCATCCTTCACCACCTTCACCTTTTCCCTCAACCTGCCTATCCACAAGCTTTTCCGGTGAAACCGGTTTTACCCTATGCCGCTTTCCCGATGAAACCTCTTTTCTTCGCACTTCCAATTCCCGACAACTCCAAAAACATCTGCAGTTCAAATCTGTTTCACTATAATATAACTATGTATAAATCAACAGATAATTACTGCAAAATTCTGCAATAGTTTTGCAGTAACACTGCAACCATACTTGCAGTAACGCTGCAATAGTTTTGCAGTAACACTGCAACCATACTTGCAGTAACGCTGCAATAGTTTTGCAGTGACGCTGCAACAGTTTTGCAGTGGCGCTGCAACTAACTTGCAGTAGCGCTGCAACCAATTTGCAATGATGCTGCAAATCGGTTACAGTGAAGTTCGCCGCCGGCAATTGACAACTCCCGAAACATAAACGCGAGAGCGAACACAGAATTAAACCGGTTTCACCGGAAAAGCCTATGAATAGAGGGATTGAAGGAAAAGGTGAAGGAAGTGAAGAATAAAAAAAACGCTTTTATTCCATTTGGTTTACTCAAGTTTCACAAGCTCACTTCCGTAGCAGACTACGAATACCTTGTCAACATAAGAAGTCGGGCTTGCGAAACTTAAAGGCAGGCTATCGTTTGCATTTTACTAAAAAAGCAATCCGAAAACGGGATTAAAAGACACCCCCTATTTACCGGTACGTTGAACCACCTCCTGATACAACCGGTCGAAAGCAGGTTTCAGATGGCAGCTTCCGGTCTTTACACCCGGCTGGAATCCGTTCTGGTTGTAAGTGGCGTCTATTTTCTTCATCAATACCTGGAGGGCCTTGGCATGAGAAGCGGCTTTCTCCAGTTCCGTCTTTTTGCCGTCACACTGTGCCGCCAACATGCACAGCACTTCTCTTCCAAATTCACCCAGCAACTTAAACTGCATCAGCCAAGGACTTATTTCCTTGATTAATGCCGGATTTTCATCGGAAGCCAGCAGCAGGTCGGCAGAAGCAATCATACGTTCGCATTCCTCGGTTACAGCCGATGCAGCGGCGACCTCCCGCTTTCCTTCGCGGCAATAAGCATCCAGCAACCGTTCCAAAGCAGGACGAATCTGTTCTGACTCTTCACGACGGAAATCATGTTCGTTCCCGCCAAGGTCGGAATTGTGTGAGGCAAAGACCTGAAGAGCTGCGGCATGGCCGGGCATCAGGTACCGGACAGCTCTTCTCCACGATGCATCACTCTTGTAGGCATCCATGTTCCAAGCATAATCGGCTATACTGAAAAGGGCGATTTTTGAAGCCTCGGCATGTTCCATAGGGTTGGATATAAAAGCACTTATATCGTCATCGATATCTGTCCCATTGCCATAGACAGCCCCCAGCAAAAGGCGGTCGCGCACATAGTCGGACACGGGGAAATTCCACCAAATGAATGCTTTGCGCTTCAACAGCGGATTGACAAACTGCATCGTAGGCTTATCAATACAAGCCACCACTTTATCGCCCGTCCACAAGATGCCTATGTCCGGATGAAGCTTGCCGCCCAGCGTCGCGAGATAACCTCCCTCGAGCTTAGTCCACAGACGGTTGTACTCCGTAGGACACATCAGCAACGGAGCAACATCCCCTTTCACTTTGACGAAGTTATGATAAATATCATTCAACAGCTCCACCTGCTTCTCCGCCGATGTCCCTTCGCCGGAAATATCATCAAAGAAAACGGCAAAGGCCCTTATCCCCAAACGATACATGCTTTCGAACTTTTCCATCAACAAATCACGGTCTTCCGTATTCCAGCGAATGTCCTTTCCCGGATGGATAGCCCAATAGAAAAGCACTTCGTTCCGCCGCGCACATTCCACCAGTTCTTTCAGCTGTTCGGCTTCCTGAGCAGGATAGGGCTTGCGCCAGTTGGGCGAACTGTGGTAAGGGTCGTCCTTAGGACCATAAATATAGATATTCATCTTGTTGCGGCCATAGAAATCAAGCTGCGACAAGCGTGCTTCCCGGCTCCAGGGAACGCCATAGAAACCTTCCACCACACCACGGTAGGGTACGTCGGGATAATCCGTCACCTCCACCAACGGCAGTTTGGGCAATGCAATCAGTTGGACCAGCGTCTGCACACCGTAAAAAACCCCTCTACGGTCGGCACCGGCAACAACAATACCTTCCTTGTCTATCTTCAGATAATAACCCTCTGCCTGTTTAGGGATACGTGCAGCATACTTCCTCACAGACTTATCCCCCTTCATACCGATACAAACGGAAAAATCGGCAGTCACCGCAGCATCCGGAAAAAGACCGGCCAACAACTGCTCCGCCGCACTTCCCCGCAAAGTGGCTCCTACCTGCAAACTATATCTTGCAGGGATAAAAACAGAATCCTCACTTCCCACATATTTCTGCGGAGTGGGCTGGAGGTGAAAACCCTGCGCATCGGCTTCCGCCCATGAACAGAGAAACAAGATGCACAAAAGCAATACCATGTTTTTCATCAATACCATATTTTTTTAAGATTCATACTCACAGCAGAAGCACACGCAACTGCCGGATGCAAAATAAGGGCATTTTCCATGGAAAAAAGAAGAAATTCCGACCGAAAAAGGAGAATTTCCGCATCCATAAGGCAACTTCCGTGCCGATTTCAATCATCATTCGCATGTGGCGTCCCCGACGGCTTGCGCAACAGCGTATCCTGCCTTTGCGGACATCCCAGTATCGGAATACCGTCTTTGTCCCACTCCACCTTCTGCATACAGACTTCATACTTCTCTAAAGAAATGAACATATCTTCCAAGTCCTTACGCACCTTATACAGATAGTAATACTCCGTCTCGTCCGGCGAGGGTATGAAACAGACGATGCTGGGAGCATAGAGTTTATCGGTGGTGTTCGAGCTGAATACCGGAACCGGGCACTTCTTCCATGAAGCGGAATCAAGCAAATCGGCAGAAGCATCGGCCATCAGCATGCCTTCACAATAATAAGGGGTCCAACGGCCACTGGCAGCATAATAGAGCAGAATCTTGTCTTGACGAAGCGACCTGAACACCTGAGGACACTCATTCACATAAATCGGATAAGCCGTGCGGTTGCCGTCAATACCTACCCACTGGCACTCCCACTCATATTCGGGCCTCGATATCAGCACGCGCTCCGAAGACAAAGTCCAGGGATTCTCCATTTCGGCAATATAGATACACTGGTTTTCTTCATAAACCCTGCGGGAAGGCCAGCCGCACCACACCAGATACAAACGGCCGTCCTGCTGGAATACCGTAGAGAACATGGCCACATGATTCTCCTTATCGGTGTCAATGCGCCCTTTCAGCCTGAACGTACCCTTCAGCGGATCGGGCGAATCATTCTCCAGCACATAGATACAACGATTATCCAGGTTATTGTCATTCCCGGTGAAATAAACATACCATTTGGAATCAATGTAGTGCAATTCGGCATCATCTATGTTTCCGACAGAAGGATCGGCAGAACTCCACACATTCTTGAATTCTTTCTCCTTGAGCAAAGTGGCATCCTCAGCCGCACGCAGGTATATACCCGACATCCACCCCTGGATGCAATAATACATACCGTGATGAAACAAGACATGACACCCCAGAAAACCGGTAGAAATAGGATTGACATAGCACTGCAAAGAGTCTACTCCGTCCACGTTTTCAGAACGCTTTCCCGAATGGCAGGAACTGAACCACCCGACAAGCAAACAAAGAAAAGCACACTTGATTCTCATCATACGGAAATCATTTAATTTAAGGTATATATACTCAAACAGAAATATCCTGCGACTATTTCCGTTTGGCTCCAAATCTTCCAAAGCCGTCGCAAAGTAATGGATTTTATTCTTAAGAAAAAGCAGCTGAAACAAAATTCGCCTTTTTTGGTCAGTTTTTATCCTTTCATAAAGACGAATTGGAGCACCTTTGCCCAAATTCCGCACGACAGACGGAAACAACTATAATTTATAAACAACAGATTGTTATGAGAATGAAAAAATTGGCGTTAGCATGTGCTTTGGCATTAGGCCTGCAAGCCCCCTCCCTCGCCCAATGGAAACCGGCAGGCGACAGAATAAAGACGGAATGGGGAGAGAAACTGGACCCTGCCAACGTTCTGCCGGAATATCCGCGCCCGATGATGGAACGAAAAGAATGGAAAAACCTGAACGGACTGTGGGACTATGCCATCCGCCCGTGTGGAGAAGCAGAACCGAAAACCTACGACGGCGAGATATTGGTGCCCTTCGCCGTAGAATCATCGCTATCAGGAGTAGGCGTGCACTTGGAAGACAGTCAGGAATTGTGGTATACACGGCAATTTGAAGTACCTGCCGGATGGAAAGGGAAAAGAGTACTGCTGCATTTCGGTGCCGTAGACTGGAGAGCCCATGTGTGGGTGAACAACACCAGCGTAGGCAAGCACGAAGGCGGTTATACCCCTTTCTGCTTCGACATCACCGATGCACTGCAAAAAGGAAGCAACAAACTGACCGTACGTGTATGGGACCCCACCAACAATGGTCCGCAACCCGTAGGAAAACAAGCCAACCGCCCGCAAGGCATCTGGTATACAGCCGTCTCAGGCATCTGGCAGACTGTGTGGCTCGAACCGGTAAACGAAAACCATATAGCCTCTATGAAAATCACACCCGACATCGACCTCAACCGGCTGCGGATTGAAGCCCGGACCGGTGAAGGCGAATGGAAAAAAGGATGCCGTCTGGAAGCGGAAGTATATGACAACGGCAAACTTGTAGCCTCGGGAGCAGCCATCCGTGGGGAGGCCATAGACATCACCATACCCGGAGAAGTAAAGCTGTGGTCGCCCGACACACCTTTCTTATATACACTCAAAGTACGTCTGAAACAAAACAGCACGGAAACGGATGCGGTGGACAGCTATGCAGCCATGAGAAAGTTCTCGTCCAAGCGCGACGCAAGCGGTGTGATGAGAATGCAACTGAACAACCGCGACCTGTTCCAGTTCGGCCCGCTGGACCAGGGCTGGTGGCCCGACGGCCTCTATACCGCCCCCACGGACGAGGCTCTGATTTACGACATACAGAAGACGAAAGACTTCGGCTTCAACATGATTCGCAAGCATGTAAAAGTGGAACCCGCACGCTGGTACGCACACTGTGACCGGATAGGCATCATCGTATGGCAAGACATGCCCAACGGCGACAAAATGCACGAATGGAACCAACGTGACTACTTCACCGGTGCCGACCTGACCCGCACTCCGCAATCGGAAGCCATTTACTTCAAGGAATGGAAAGAGATTATGGATTACCTCTACTCCTACCCCTGCATCGGCGTATGGGTACCCTTCAATGAGGGATGGGGACAGTTTAAAACAGAAGAAACAGCCAACCTGACCAAACAATATGACGGCACCCGACTGGTGAACGCTGCCAGCGGTGGCAACCATTATACATGCGGTGACATGCTGGACATACACAGCTATCCGGGTCCCGAACCGTTTCTGTATGATGCCCGACGGGCCAACGTGATAGGAGAATACGGCGGTATAGGCTATGTAGTGAAAGGGCACGTATGGGAGGCCGACCGCAACTGGGGATATATCCGGTTCAATACCTCAAAAGAAGTAACCGACGAATACGTGAAATATGCGCAAGAATTGAAGAAACTCGCCCTGAAAGGTTTCACCGGTGCGGTATATACACAGACCTCGGACGTAGAAATCGAAGTGAACGGCCTGATGACGTATGACCGTAAAGTAATTAAAGTGGACGAAAAGCGTATCAGGGAAATCAACCTGGAAATTTGCAATTCTCTCAAATAAATTCTATTTTCGCCATCACTATGAAAAGACTGTTTCTCATATTGTGCTTTCTTATCGGAATATCCGGTTATCCGGCCACTGCTGCCGAAATATTATCGGTAAGGAGGCTCAATGTGGAAAACGGTCTTTCATACAATACCGCCACTTGTTGCCTGCAAGACAGCTACGGCTTCATCTGGATCGGTACGGAAAACGGCCTGAACCGCTACGACGGCTGCAACAATCGGATATACCGCAGCAGCAACCATAAGCACTCCTTGGGCAACAGCCACATAAAAACACTTGCAGAACTAGACCAAGAGTTGTGGGTAGGAACCGAAAACGGCATCTATATCTACCGCCATGCCTCGGATGATTTCTCACACTTCGACATCACCACACAATTCGGCGTCATCATCAGCAGCGAAATACGAAAAATAGTCAAGACACACAACGGCCTCATGTGGATAGCCACCATAGGCCAAGGGCTCTTTATCTACAATCCCCAAACAAACACAATGAAACAGGATTGCGTATGGAACTCCTTCATCAACGACATCTGCGAAGACGAGGACGGCCGTGTCTATGTACTTTCGCGCCAGAAAGGATTGATGATATATGATGAAGACGGAAACCGGAAACCCGCCGACACCCCCTTGGCCGAAATTGCCGAAGGCACCGGAATAAACTTCCTGCAATGTATCGGCGGCAACCTCTGGTTCAACCAAGGCAGCAAGCTGTACTGCTACCAGAAACTGCTGGGAAAAACCGAAGTGTATGAAACAAACGGAAAACGGTTCGGAACCATCTTCTGCCTCATCAAGTATAGAGAGAAAAGCCTGCTGATAGGAACAGACAAAGGAATTTTTGCCCTGCAACTGCCACAATGCACCTTCGAAGAAATCAATCTGCCCACCAGCTTCCTGAACATCAAGCAACCGCATATCAATGACCTTATGTGCGACAACGAGGGCAACTTCTGGATAATGACCAACTACAATGGAGTGGAAATCATCAACAACCAGCTGAAACGCTTTAAATTTTATACCATTCCCACCACAAACACACAACCGGAAACCGGAAGGACTGAAATAAGAGCCTTCTATGAAGACAATCAGAAGAAAATATGGCTGGGCACCGATAAAGGCTTGTGGATATTCGACCCTGCCAGCAAGAACCTCGAAGAATACCGACCTGAAAACATGCCGCCACACCGGCCTGACATCTGCTGCCTGCTGCCAAGCAAGGAAGAACTGTGGATAGGTACTTACAAAGAGGGCATCTACAGACTGAACATGAACACCGGAAAATGGAAAAACTACCGCCACTCACAACAAACGCCACATACAATACCCAGCAACGACGTATTAAGTCTGTATCAAGGACATGATGGAACCATATACGTAGGCACAAATATCGGCCTATGCCGATACCGTGCAGAAACTGACAATTTTCTGCCTATCATCCAAGTGGGGGCAATGACAGCGGTAACGGACATTCTGGAAGATTCACATCAACACCTCTGGATAGCCACCTCAAACAGCGGGGTTTTCAAGATGATAAACCTCAATGCGGAAAGCACTGTGTGGAATCATTATAAAAAGACAAATCAGAATACCAACAGCATTATCAGCAATTCCATCACAAGTCTGTTCGAAGACAAAGACGACCGGATGTGGTTCGGCACCAATGAATCGGGCATATGCCGTTTTTCCGAAGCAACCGGACATTTCTCAACCCTTCTTCCCGGCAGCCGGACACCGCTGACCGGCAACATGGCATGTGCCATCAGGCAAGACCGCGACGGAGATTTATGGGTGTCGAGCAATAACGGTATTTACCAGATTCCCCAAGATAACCGAAAAGATATCAGGCAGTTCACGATGAACGATGGCCTGCAAAGCAATCAATTCCTGCCCAAGGCATCGCTGCTCTCTTCAGACAACAAACTCTATTTCGGCGGTATCAACGGATTCAATATCCTGACCCCCGAAGACATTAAGAACAATCCATATATTCCTCCCGTATACATCATGGAGATAGGCTTCCCCCACATGAGCGACAAGGAGGGACAAACCGACTTTGGCAATGCACTCTATATGCGGAAAGAAATACGGTTGCCGTACGAATACAACACTTTTTCCCTACGGTTCGTGGCCCTCAGCTATGAAGAGCCGCTTAAAAACCAGTACAAATACCGCCTGAAGGGTGCCGACAAAGAATGGATTGCCAATACCTCCAGCCACTCGGCGTCCTACACTCACCTGCCGCCCGGAGAATATGAATTCCAAGTGAAAGGAGCCAATAATGACGGCTTGTGGAACGACCGGACGGCTTCGCTGCGCATCATCATCACTCCCCCGTGGTGGCTGAGCATACCGGCCTACATAACTTATGCGCTGGCACTCTTTTTCATCATCGGATATATCACCTATCGCTGGAGGATGCACGTCAAACGCAAGTACCATCAAATGATGGAAGACTTCCGCATCACACAAGACAAGGAAATCTACAAACAGAAGATAAGTTTCTTCATCAATCTGGTACATGAAATACGTACCCCACTCAGTCTGATATGCCTGCCACTAGAGAAATTGCGCGACGGGAAGATAGAGGAACATGGCAAACATCTCACCCTGATTGAGAAAAACGTCAGCTATCTGCTCGAAATCACCAACCAGCTTCTTGATTTTCAAAAGATAGAGAACAAAAAAATGAAGCTCGACCTGAAAAGACATGATATAAATGCAATCATAAAAGACATCGCCGAACAATTTAAAGATGCGGCATCCATCAAAGGCCTTGAGCTCTCCGTCAGCCTACCTGCACCCGAAATGGAAGCCATAGTTGACAATGACATCATCCGTAAAATCATGGTCAACCTGATGAGCAATGCACTGAAGTATGCCGCATCAATGATTGAACTGAGCCTGAAGGAATCTGACGGGCACATTGTCATTTGTGTCAGCAACGACGGTCCCCGGATTCCCGAAGGACAAAAGGAAAAGATATTCCAAATCTTCTATCAAATACCGGATGATAAAAAACAAATGCCAGGAACCGGTATCGGACTTGCTTTCTCCAAATCACTGGCAGAATCCCACCAAGGCACTCTGTCCGTAGAGAACCTGCCGTCGAGCGGATGTTCGTTCATCCTCTCACTACCCCTGAAGAGAGCTACGGAAAAACTTCCGGAAACGGAAAGCCATCCGGAAAGCGAAGGGTTTGAACCGGACCTGCCCCAGACAAAGAACAAACGCCACACCGTGCTGATTGTAGAAGACAACATCGAATTGCAGAATGAAATACGGGAAGCACTGGAACAATGGTATAAGGTATATACTGCCGGCAACGGAAAGGAAGCGCTGGAAAAACTTGAAACGAATGATGCCACAGACGTTATCGTCAGCGACGTCATGATGCCCGAGATGGACGGTATAGAGATGTGCCGCCACATCAAGACGAACCTTACTTACTCACACATCCCCATCATCCTATTGACAGCCAAGACCAATCTGGAATCAAAGACAGAAGGCATGGAGAACGGTGCGGAGGTATATATGGAAAAGCCGTTCAGCATCAAGCAACTGCACAACCAGATAGAAAATCTGCTGAAATTGCGTTTGGCCTTCCACGAGCTGATGCTCCGTTCGGCAGGAACCACACACGAAACGCCTATATCGGAATATATTCAGTCCGAATGCGACATCACCTTCATGAAAGAGGTGGATACTGCCCTTACAAAACATCTGGACGAGGAAAGTTTCTCCGTAGACAATCTGGCCGATGCCATGAATATGAGCCGCACGAATTTCTACCGGAAATTAAAAATGCTGACCGGAATGGCTCCCAATATCTATATCAAGAACTTCAGGCTCAACCAGGCAGCCGAACTGCTTGCCCAGAACATGCGCATCAACGAAGTGATGTTGCGCGTAGGATTCATGGCCCCATCCTACTTTGCCAAATGCTTCAAAGCCAAATTCGGCAAACTGCCCAAAGAATATCAAAACACCATCAACAAGCAAGAATGAGGAATCTGCTTGTGAAAAAACAAATATACATTGATATGAAACCACTATCACAGAAGCTCCGGAAAACCGGCTTATCCCTCCTTTGGGGCACAACAGTGTGGCTGTTCTGGAGGATAGTCTATCCGGGCCACCTCCAATACCACGAGCAATACCAACTTTTTTTGTTCGACATGGAATATTGGAAAGAAAGAATCGCCATCCCCGGCGGAATGGCCGACTATATAAGCGAATTCCTGGTGCAGTTTTATTATCATACGTGGATGGGTGCCACTATGCTGGCACTCTTGTTCATAGGGCTGCAACTCCTGACATGGAAATTAGCAAAAAGACAAGGAACACCGGAAGTGTATTACCCGTTGAGTTTCCTACCGGCAATAGCCGTATGGCACTTTATGTGTGACGAAAACGCCATGTTGTCGTTTGTGGTGGCCCTGCTGATGACATTGGTTGCCAACTATTTCTACACCTTCCTGCACACCAAATGGAAACGTGCGATGTACGTGCTGGTATGTTTCCCTGTCCTTCTTTGGATGGCGGGAGCAACACATCTCATCTTTATGGGCTGGATTATCATCAGCGAACTGCACACCTGCTTCAAAAAAAGGAAATTCCTCCAAGGAATCGGAATCGTGGTAGGGATGTTCGCATTGAAAGCCACCTGCACGCTATTGATAAGCATGCAAGTGCAGAACCCCATCTACCAGCTAAGCGGATTTCTCGGCTACTACCGTTTCCCTGCGGTGATTCCCCGGATGGAAATGACAATCATCCTTCTGTTCACCGTGCTCCCCTATCTGCTGGCCCGGCTCCCCCGGACGCACAAGCATGTATCTCTATATATGGCCTTACAGAGCATGGCATTAGTAGCAATAAGTTATCCCTATATTCTTTCAAGCTGCAATTTTGATAAGGAAGAGGCAATGGAGTACAATCAATTGGCAAGAAACCGGCAGTGGAACCAAATCATAGGAAAAGCGGAAAACAAGTCCCCGGTTTCCCCGCTCAGCGTAACTTGCCTGAATCTGGCTCTGAGCAAGACCGGACAACTGGGCAACCGAATGTTCGAGTTCTACCAGAATGGGACGGAAGGCCTGATAGCCAAGTTCCAGCGAAACTTCGTCACTCCGCTTCCTACGGGCGAAGTATTATACCATCTGGGGATGATTAACGACGCACAGCGTTTTGCCTTCGAAGCCATGGAAGCCATTCCCAACTTCCGCAAAAGCGGGCGCTGCCTCAAACGGCTGGCCGAAACAAACCTGATTAACGGACAGTATGAAGTGGCGGCCAAATACCTGCGTATTTTAAGCAAGACACTGTTTTATAAAGACTGGGCAAAAAACACGATGACCTATCTATACAATGAAGAGAAAATCGACGCACACCCGGAATGGGGACGGTTGAGACAAATGCGGTATACAGAGAACTTCCTGTCCGGAAGCCACGAAACGGATATCCTGCTGGCACGCTTGTATGAACAAAACCCGCAGAACCGGACGGCTCTTGAATACCTGCTGGCATATACACTGCAAAAACGCGACCTGAAAGGCTTCATGAATTACTATCCTTCAGACGCAAATATCAATCATGAACCCATTCCGCGCAGTTACCAGGAAGCGCTGGCATATATATGGGGACAGACTCACAAGGATTTCCGGGACATACCTTGGAAACTGTCTCCGCAAGTAATGCAGGATTGCAAAGATTTCATGCGGATTTACACATCACAACCGAATGGGCGGCAAATACTGCAAACTCTGTATACCGGCACATTCTGGCATTATCTGTTATTTCAAAAATAGGATAAAGAATGAAGAAGCATTTGATTTGCATACTATCGGTATGGTTGCTGACAACCTGCAGCCATCCGGTAAACAATCCGGAGAAGACGGAAGAATGGCCGGAAATCTATCCCGACTACATAGGAGTGACAATACCCGCCACCATTGCTCCGATGAATTTCGACTACATCGGCGGAAAACACGACCGCATAGACGTAATCGTAACGGGAAGCAAATTCGGAGAAATACACGTAAATGCCCGGACAGCCTCCTTTCCGGAGGACGAATGGCACAAACTCCTGGAATCCAACAAGGGAGACAGTCTGTTGTTTACAGTATCTGTCAAGAACGAAAACAAATGGAAGCAGTACCGCCCTTTCTCCATGTATGTCAGTGACGCTCCCATAGACTATGGAGTGGTATACCGCAAAGTCATTCCGGGATATGAAGTATATAGCAAAATGGGTATTTACGAACGGAACCTTTCATCCTTTGAAGAACGCGTTTTGCTGGAAAATGCGATGGTACCGGGCATGTGCCTGAACTGCCATGCCTTCAACCGGACAAATCCCGGTCACCTAAGTCTGCATATACGCGGACAGCACGGTGCAACCCTCATGCAGATAGAGGGAAACCGCGAACTTCTGGATACCAAGACAGATTCCACACTCTCCGCTTGTGTCTATCCCTATTGGCATCCGGAAGGAAAATACATAGCCTATTCGGTAAACCGGACCACACAGTCCTTCCACACAGCCAAGGTTGAACGCATCGAAGTGATGGACATGGCCTCGGACATATTAGTATACCAACCGGAAACGCACGAACTGCTGCTTTCTCCCCTACTGCAGAAAAAAGAAGTTTTTGAAACCTTCCCCGCATTCTCGGCAGATGGAAAGAAACTGTATTTCTGCTCGGCAGCGGGTAAACCGATGCCCGAGAAATACGATGAGATACGCTATAGCCTTTGCTGCATAGACTTCAATCCGGACAACGGCACGTTCGGTGAACGGGTAGACACGCTGATAAATGCAGAAGACCTGAAAAAGAGCGTTTCCTTTCCACGTCCTTCATACGACGGGAAATACATCATGTTCACATTATCCGACTATGGGAACTTCTCCATCTGGCACAAGGAAGCAGACCTATGGCTGCTGAACCTGCAGGACGGTACCATGCACGCCATTGAAGAAGCAAACAGCACCAATACGGAAAGCTACCACAGCTGGAGCAGCAACTCACGCTGGTTCATATTCAGCAGCCGACGTGACGACGGGCTATATACCCGCCTCTATCTGGCATACATAGAACCGGACGGCCGCGTATGCAAACCTTTCATGTTGCCTCAGGAGAAACCGCTGGAATATTACGACCGGCTGATTTACTCTTACAATGTACCAGAGTTTACAAACAAACCGATACAGCCGGAACCCCGTAAGATAGAAAATGAAATCGTATCAAATAAGCGTGTAAAGGTAAAAATACGTAAATAGCGGTATTACCATTATTGACTGGAATGCAAAACAAGGGCCTCCAGTTGTCAAGCCTCACGTACTTCAACTACTTTCGTTGCTACCGCATATTCATCTGGGAAAATTTTGCTTCCCATTTCATTAGCCCATGCTTTAGTGAACTCTGCACCTGCGTAGACAATAATAGCAGAATAATAAATCCATGTAATAAAAACAACCATGAATGCCGCTGCACCATAGATAGTTCCTACATTCGCAATTCCGATGTAAAAGGATATTCCCCATTGCCCTACCAACAATAATAGCGTTGTCACTACAGCTCCAATAAAAACATCCTTACTTTTTATTTTTGCATCAGGCAGAACCTTAAAAATCAATACAAAAATAATAACTGTAACACCTATGTTTAATATTTGTCCCACAACTTTCACAATAAACCCTGCCACTTCCGGATAGCTGGCCATAAACTTATTGCTCAAGTCTCCAATAATATTGGTTATACTAAATGTTATCAGAAGCACGAAAGCAAATACCAAAATTATCGAGAATGAAAGTAACCGATTCTGAATATATTTCAGCCAACTCTTCTTTGGCACGGCCTTTATTCCCCAAATCGAATTTAAGGAACTTTGTATTTCTGCAAAAATGGTAGTAGCACCAAATATAGAAATTCCCAGGCTAACAATAGCTGCAGATGCGGAAGAGTCCGTTCTTTCTGCATTTTCTATAATTAAGCGAAGTGCCCCAATTACCTCCGCTCCCACTATCGGTTCCCACTGAATATACAACTGATTAGCCAAATCCATATGCAAAGCTACCCCAATAGTAACTAAAAGAGAAAGAAAGGGGATAATTGAAAATAGTGTCGCATAAGCTAACGATCCGCTTAATCTAGTGACACTATCATCAATAAACCCTTGTCCGGTATCCTTTACAATCTTGATTAATAAGGATAGGCTTAACTTTTTCTTTCCTATGAATTGTTCCGTCATCTCATGCTTTTTTTACCCAAACAGCAAGATTACGCGCATCCACAGAGAACTCTCCATTTCCTTCTTTATCCAAAGTTACTTCATCCGGAATACTTCCGGTAATTTCGCACCACACTTCACCCGCATGTTCTTTCCCTAAACACATCGTTTTACTTCCCGCTTCATCATTCGAGATTAAAAATACCAAGCCTGAGTTAACATGTTCCCCATCTCCTGTACGAATAAAGCCTACGGTTGATGGATGGTCGAAATAATCAACTTGATCACCATACGCATACTTTTTCCTTGCATTCAATAGAATATCTATAATTTTAGTATGTGGCGATTTTTCTCCTTTCACCCCATAATAATCACCATAGAACAAACAGGGATAACCATCCTTCAGCAGAAAAATAAGACCATATGCCAATGGCTTGAACCAATCTTCAACCTGTGATTCCAAAGAACTTCCATGCTGCGAATCATGATTATCAACAAAAGTCACAGCAAGTTCACAATGGTGCTCCACTAAAGTATTCTTCAGAATATTCCGTAAATCATAATCTTTTCCTTCTTGTGATGCCTGAAACATATTATAATGTAACGGAACATCAAACAAGTTAACTTTATGCCCTACTGCTTCCAGATAATTATCCAATGTTTCCAAGTCACCGTTCCAATATTCTCCCACAGCATAGAAGTCATCACCTCTCTCACTTCTTACCGTATCCAGAAACTGTGCAACGAACTGATCTTTCATATGCTTAATTGCATCCAAACGCATTCCATCAAGATCAAGTTCATTTGAAACCCATTTGCCCCAACGATTCAGTTCGGCGACAACCTCAGGGTGATCTAGGTCAATATCATTACATAAAAGAAAATCGTAATTGCCATTCTCTCCATCTACACCATCACTCCAGGCTTTTCCTTCTCCTTGAATCTGAAATATACCACTTCGCTTTCGAGCATCATCAAATCCAGTCCCGGAAAAATGATAATAATGCCACTTAAAATCCGAATATTTATCTTTACGTCCATGAAAGCTATATCCGGTCCATCCTTGTATTTCATAAGATTTCCCCAAAGCTTTATTTCTTTGATCAGGATCTACTTCCACCACCATAAACTTTTCCGTAAAATCACCACCTGCTTTATGATTCAAAACGACATCCAGATATACAGCAATCTTATTTTTGTGAAGTTCATCAATCATCTCCTTCAATTCATCTTTCGTCCCGTATTTAGTCCTCACAGTTCCTTTTTGTTCAAACTCACCCAAATCATACAAATCATAAGTAGCATATCCTTCATCCTGCTGTTCATCTGCTTTATATGCAGGTGGTATCCAGATCGCTGTCACACCAATTTCATGTAGATGCGACGCATCCTCTTTCAACTGTTTCCACAACTTTCCGTCATTCGTAAGATTCCACTCAAAATACTGCATCATTACTCCATTTTCCATAACTATTTAATTTAAAATTGATGAGTAACTTAACAAAATAAATAATAAGATGGTTCCCACTATAAATGTAAATTATAGTTTAGTAAGAAAAAAGTATAACACAACATCACATTAAGCATTATAAAAACGCCTCCAATGTTTTTAACCATCTCCAATAGAGTAATAAAAATTATCTTAATGTTTCTTTTCATATATACAATTTACTTGATTATGAATAGGATTTTTCCTTTATCCGTTTGTTTTTACATCATCCAAAATCAAGGATATTCCATAAAATGTTTAATTAAAAAATTTCCAGCTATGTTAGAAAGAGAAATCTGGGGAAATACTTTAGAAGACTGGGGTATTTCCATACTTATTATTTTAGGAACAATTGTTTTGATGAAGTTAATATCATTCTTCAGCAGAAAAGTACTCAATCCATTTATCACCCGTACCAATAATCGGCTGGATGATATAATTTATTATTCTTTAGAATCGCCCGTCAAGTTTGCAATTATGTTATTAGGTATTTGGATAGCTATTCACAGGCTTGTTTCTCCGGATAGTTTTGTAAAAGTAATAGATAATGCTTACAAGATACTGATTATTCTGGATATCACATGGATATTTGCCCGATTATCCAGTAGTTTATTGCAAATCTACTGGGGACGACAATCGGATGGACAAAACAACAAAATGATGCCCATTATCAGACGGACAATACTGGTCATTGTGTGGATAATCGGTCTTGTAATGGCCTTAAGTAATATTGGAGTCAATATTGGTGCATTATTAGGTACTCTGGGTATTGGAGGTATCGCATTTGCCTTAGCAGCCCAAGACACTGTAAGAAATGTGTTCGGCGCTTTCACTATATTGACAGATAAGCCTTTCAACATAGGTGATACGATTCGCGTGGATCATATCGAAGGTACTGTGATTGATGTTGGAGTTCGAAGTACAAAAATCATGGACTACAATAAACGTATCATCACTTTCCCTAATTATAAAGTTACAGATGCTTCTATCATAAATATCTCTTCCGAACCGATGCGTCGAGTCGTCTTGAAACTTGGATTGACATACAACACAACATCCGAAAAAATGAAAGAAGCTTTAAATATACTGAAAGCCATTCCTAAAAGAATAGAAAATGTATCTTCCAAACCATCAGATACCACAGCTGTTTTTACAGAATACACAGACTCTGCACTGAATATCATGTACATATATTTTATAGAAAAACAGGGAGATATTTTAATGGTAACTTCAAATGTAAATATGGAGATTCTAGACTCATTCAATAAAGCAGGCATTGATTTCGCATTCCCAACACGAACGATTTACGTTGAAAAGGATGAATTGGCTGATTTGGCAAAAGAGAAAAAATAGTACGCACACTTTATCCTCAAAATCACCCCACTAATATAAATCCAATGTAACAAAAAAAATCCCGACGGTATATAATGATTTCTATACCGCCGGGATAATACAGATACTTTTTCAATTCTATCACACTCATACCACACCAATACTCAACCCATATCTACCTTATTTACAATCATCTGAAAAAGACTCAAGTACCTTTTTCGCCATTTCAACCCGTTTCTTTAAATACATGCAGACAGTTTCCCATCGATAATAAGGAAAACGGGAAGTTGAAACAGGAAGTGTCATTTCTTTTTCATTCAAAAGAAATGACACCCATATTTCTCGAGCCTTGTCATGATAAAAAATCCACTGTACATTAGCAGCCATCGGAGCAATCTCATAATCTTTCCAATATTTAGATACAGAATCAGGAACAACAACTTTAACATCCGTTCCTTCTATACCCATTAATGCTACAAAAGGAATAACTGTCTCTGCATGAGCAAAACGAAAGTTCGCCCTGGTATCCGACTTGCCCTTTATCACTTCATCAGCTGAATGAATAAATTCTGATAGCAAAGGCCATGCAATTGCAACAGGCAACATTCGCCCAATCGGCGAAGAACTTTTACTCATATATTGTCGCAAATTCTGAGTCTGCCAGTAATTATCCCATTCACCTATTGTGAAAAGACCATCCAAATTTATCGGAGTACCTGTATCTGGTAGTATGGCAGCAATGGAGAATAAAGCCATGACAAATTCCTCTGCCTCCTTATCTGTTTCCTGTCCTGATTCCAGAAAGAAGTTTTCCATAACAGAAGCAGAAGAAATCTTTCGTCGCACAAAAGTCTCGTATATAGGACGCCAATCACCATTTTCTTTATAATCAACATAAGATTGGTTTAAATCGAAGAAACGAAGAATATCATTATATTGCTTCCCTTCATTGCGTTGTATGTGTAAAGAAGAATTAAACTCTACCATACAAGCAAGAAATGCATCCATACTATGTATACAACGGGGAACATATGTCGCAATTGCCTGCACTTTGACAGAATCACTGAATAACTGTGGATAGCGTTCTATCATACGTCTGGCAATACCCCGTTGTTCCTCCTCTCCCACTACTGATAACTTCCCCCATTGTCCGTCAAAAGTTTCCGATAGATTCTGTATTGTAGAAAGCAAGGTTACCCCTCCTGATGTTAGCCTATTTTCCCGCTGAGCCAATTCCAGAATCTCCTTCACTCTATTCAAAGCCTTTCCTGAAGTTGGAAAACGCGCTCCATGTCTTCCCAAATGGTTAACATAAAACGGAACCATACTATCCTGAAAAAAAACAAACGAGTCTTTCACAATAGGATACGGCATGGCTGTCCCCGCGTATTGTTGTATCCTATCCTGTCCCCATAAGATGGAAACGGGGCAAAACATAAAAATTCCAATTAACAATAATCCTTTCATATCATAAATCTTATATGTGTAGATTATAACGATGAAAGAAGGATTATGTTTACTTATAAACGACTCTGAGAGAATTCAATACCATAGTATGAAGGCATCTTCGGTTGTTATACATCTTCAGCCAACGGCCATCAGAAAGAACGATATATGGAGTTATATCATTTATTATCAAAATATTAAGCCACAACTTTTATCTATTACAAGTTTGAAATATTGACTGCACGGCATAGTTACTTAGCAATAAAACACTACATGGGATAAACATATAAATAGTACTAATATAGCCAGCCAGCCTATTATTAAAATGAAAATTGTTGTTAAATCCTTTTTTTACACCCAAACCATTTTCTTACACAACATGTTTTTTTTTCAAAACGGGACCGATGGTTTTCCGTCTGATATGATTCCTCAAACCATCTGTCCCAACAATATTATTTTAACTAAAACTTAATATTATGTATTTTATTTGGTACATTATCATTGGAATCGTTGCCGGACTCATAGCCGGCAAGATTATGAGAGGAGGCGGTTTCGGACTTCTCATTAACCTACTCGTAGGTATTGTAGGTGGCGTATTGGGTGGCTGGGTATTCGGCTTGTTGGGAATTACTACCACAGGCCTTCTGGGTAGCCTTTTCACCTCTGTTATCGGTGCAGTCCTATTATTGTGGATCATATCCTTCTTTCGTCATCCCAAGAGAACTGATATTTAAATTTTTATTAACCTAAACCCTTTTTGATTATGGAAACTAGTAAATCTAACTTTTTGATTGGGCTGGCAATAGGTTCGGCCATCGGAGCACTTGCTCAACGTTTTTCACGTACGGCAAAAGCCAAGATGCTAAAAAAGAAAATTCATAATGCCATGGCAAAGATTGCCGATCGCGCTGAAAGCCTTACAGAAACCGTGAGAGACAAAGCACTGGATGCAAGTACCAAAACCGCCGACAAGGTTGCAGATGCGACCTTTGACGTTGCCGAAAAGGCTGACACTCTGAAAAGTAAAGTCCATGCAGCTGCTTTAGAAGCCAAAAAATAGGCTACTATAACAAACAACTAAAATTACGGGATGTATTTTCAATGCTTCCCGATCCATTTCACCTGAATTAATGATTAATGAATATGAAATGGAACAATAAATGCCAATATACTCCCGCATCCCTGCGGGAAAAGAGTTATGAAGAACTGTACACGCTATGCCTGTCCGCCTATACAGAGGGCCGTACGGATGAGAGGAATAAAAGCTTGGAAGCGTATAGACTCAGGTGCAGCTGTCTGTTCGGAAACAAATGTATGGACTCTTCCCTTTCCGTGGGAGTGCGGAAAAGGATATGCGACGGAAATTGTCATTATATAAAGAAATATATGTCTGAACTGGACAAACTGGAGGAATAAAATTCATTTTCTCCGATCCTTTCTCATTTATATCTCTACCGACAACTTTACCCTCTTGACTTGATTGGACAAACCTCTTCCGGTCTGTACATACGGCCCGGCAAGGATATTCCTATCTTTAATATACAGATGTACATCTAAAATTAACCTGAATTATTAACTTAAAAATGAATCTGTTATGTTTTACCATGTAAAAGATCTTCAGTTCAATGCCCGTGTATCACAGCCGGATCCTCGTTTTGCTCGTGTGATGCTTGAGGCATTCGGAGGGGCCAACGGTGAGTTGAAATCCGCTCTACAGTACTTTGTACAGGCATTCAGTTGCCATAACCCCTACCCTGACAAATATGACATGCTCATGGATATTGCCACTGAGGAATTCGGCCATCTTGAAATCGTAGGTGCAACCATCCAGATGCTCCTCGGACCAGTAAACGGAGAAATGAAGGATGTATTGGAAGATACTCCTCTGCGTACCATGATGGGAGGAAAAGCAGGCAAAGAGGATCTTATCCACCAAGCCTTCACCAATCCTGCGTTTCTGGTAACAGCTCCCGGTAGTCCCGTACTGACCGATAGCAACGGGAACCCATGGTGTGCCACCTATGTATCGGCCAATGCTGACCTGACAGTGGACCTGCGTTCCAACATGGCGGGTGAAGCACGTGCCAAGATAGGTTACGAAAACCTTATCCCACTTACGGATGACCCACTTGTAAAAGAAACGCTCACATTCCTTATGACTCGCGAAGTGACCCATTTTCAACAGTTTGAGGCCGCTCTGGAAACTATTCAGCCTAACTTTCCTCCGGGAGTATTCCAAACATCCCCCCGATACAGTAACCTTTATTTTAATGATTCCAAAGGAAAGGAAGCCCGCGGACCATGGAACGAAGGCAAAAGTACGAGGCTCAAAGAAGAATGGCAATATATTGAGAATCCACTGGAGGAAGTCAGAAGTACTGACGGACTACTTCAACGTAAACCTAAAGGCACCAAACGTACGGAAAAGGAAGTACGCCAGACAGATGAAAAACTAGCCAAGGAACGGAGCAGCGAGATACTCTCCCATATCCCTAAAGGAGAAATGCGTTGGTGTGAATATGGAAATGCTAAGAACGGAAACAAATAAGACTTCCAGTTCTACTATTGTTTAACTTAAAAACTAAATTTTATGACAACAAAGAACGAAAAAAAACAGATGGAAGCAAAGGGTGGCAAAAAGTGTACCCAAAGCAAAGCTAAAGAAAGTAAGCCTGCTGCTTCAAACAAAAAATCGGAAAAGAAATAACTTGATCTTCCGACAGTATGAAGTCTAAATCTTCATCCCGGTGGAGAACTGGTTTCTCCACCGGAAATCCTAAAGCATATTGTATAACAAGCAAAAATAGAGAACTATATGAAAAAGATAATGTTTATCACACTGACAATTTTATTTGCACTGTCCGCATCATCCTGTCGGGACAAAAAAGAACAGAACCGGACAGAACAGCAGATTGAAAATGCAAAAGAAAACGTAAATGACGCATTAGACAAGGCCTCTAACAAAATAGAGGATGGTGCCGACAAAGTTAAAGATGCCTGGAAAGAAACCAAGAAAGACGTGCAACAAGGTACAGAAAAGGTAAAAAAAGAAATAAAAAAGGATTATAACAAAGCTAAAGATGAAGTAAAAAAGCAGCTTGATTAAGACTGCCATATAAGCCTTTATATCTCGATTTACTATCTCTCATTTAATTTATACAGGTATGAATATTCTTGCTATTTGGGTCGTTGGAATAGTTCTGACTATAAGATGCGCCTGGGAAATAGGTTGCCTGAGAATACCGAAAGAAAAAAAACTTATGGCAATCCTGCTGGTAGTCCTTACAAGCTGGATAGGAGCATTCCTCTATACTTTCTTCTTTAAAGAGAAGGTAGGAGCATGGCTAGACAGGTAATGACGAAAACCAAATTGGTAAGATATTCGGGTGTTTAAAGTTCTAATAAGAAAAGGACAGTGCGTGATGCATAGTCCTTTTGAAAATATGGCAAAAAAAGAATACTTGGATATGTTTATTTGATACAGTTTTAAGTTGTTATTTGACTGTAAACAGATTAAAAAGAATACACATGAAGTGTACACTGCGGGGGCGTAAAATAAACTGTGTCATGCGGCGTTTTCTTCCAAGCTCATCGGTCGGGGATCGGCCAGCGCCAAGGGGGTGCACCAGCACTCCCGACGAGCGTAAAGTTACAACAATTTAAATCTGTCTCCAAACTTTATCGCTAATTGTTGTGCGATGGCCGCCCAGTTGGCTATGGGCATGGTCCATTTCTTACGTATGTTGCGGTAAGCGAGATAAACCAACTTTTCAAGGGCGGTGTCGTTAGGGAACACGCCCTTGTTTTTTGTCACTTTCCGCACTTGGCGGTGATAGCCCTCGACTGTATTCGTGGTATAAATCATACGTCGTATATCCGACGTAAACTGGAAGTATTCAGTAAGCCTTTCCCAGTTATCCTGCCAAGACTTGATAACGATAGGGTATTTCTCACCCCATTTTTCTTCCAGATTAAGAAGTCCTGTCGCAGCGGATTCCTTATTTACCGCACCATAGACATGTTTCAGATCCCTCATGAACTCTTTTTGGTGCTTGCTGCCGACATACTTGACGGAGTTACGTATCTGATGGAAAATACAGAGCTGGACAATAGTATCAGGAAACACACTTTGGATAGCATCTGGGAAGCCTTTCAATCCGTCAACACAAGCTATGAGTATGTCACAGACACCACGGGTCTGCAAGTCTGTCAATACATTCAGCCAGAAGTTAGCGCCCTCATTCTTAGAGATATACATCCCTAACAGATCCTTATGTCCCTCGCTGTTCAGAGCCAGTACATTGTAAATCGCACGGGTTACGGCACAGCCTCTCTCGTCCATTACCTTATAATGGATGGCATCCATCCAGACTATCGGATAAACGCTCTCTAGGCTACGGGAACGCCATGCCTTTATTTCCGGAAGTACACGATCGGTGATGGCGCTAATCGTCTCGGCAGACACACGATTACCCAAGTTCTCCTCCATCCAGTCACTTATCTCACGTGTGCTGTTTCCCAAAGCATAAAGTCCGATGATGCGCTCTGCAACACCTTCCGCAAGAATGGTTTCACGCTTCTTTTCCAGAACCTTTCCTTTTGCCGCACTCCAGAATTCCGGAAGAATTGTTTTCTTCACTGAAGCATCAACCCGCACTCCATTCACTGTAATTCTCATCATCATCGGAGCCTCACCGTTCCGATTCAATTTCGTCCTACGAATGTAGAACAATAGACAAAATGTTGTTCTTTCCATCTTACTTGTTTTTTAATCACAAAACTAAATTTCCAGGAGCAACAAGTCAAGATGCAAAACACTGATAAACAATGAATTATTTACTTAATAGGTGTACCTGACATTGAAGGCAAACAGGTACACCGAATAGTACACCGAAAGAATGCTTTGATATGCTTATTTTTGCTATGCACCAAAAACAAAAAATCCCCGTAAAGTATTAATTTACAGAGATTTTCTTTGTTTTGCAATTCTTTCCAGCGGAGAGGGAGGGATTCGAACCCCCGGTACCTCGCAGTACAACGGTTTTCAAGACCGCCGCAATCGACCACTCTGCCACCTCTCCTAAAAACTTCCTTTTCGGGAAGTACTTTTTTCTTAAAGCGATGCAAAGGTACAAATCATTTTTAATTCTGCAAACTTCCTTTCTCTTTTTTCATGAATTAATAGTACTTTTGCACCATGATATATCCGCAGAACTTTGAACAGAAAATAGGTTTCGACCAAATACGCCAATTGCTGAAAGAAAAATGCCTCAGTACACTTGGCGAAGAACGGGTGATGGACATGGCATTCTCCGACCACTTTGGAGAGGTAGAGGAGCGTTTGGACCAAGTCACTGAATTTGTACGCATACTCCAAGAAGAAGACAACTTCCCGGCACAATACTTTTTTGATGTACGCCCGTCACTGAAACGCATACGCGTGGAAGGCATGTATCTGGATGAACAAGAGCTCTTTGACCTACGCCGTTCACTGGAAACCATACGTGATATTGTACGTTTCCTACAGAAAAGCGACGATGATGAGGAAGAGGGCGCTTCCCCCTACCCTTGTCTGAAAAGATTGGCAGGAGACATCACTGTTTTCCCACAGCTCATAGCAAAAATAAACGGCATCCTCTCTCCTTACGGAAAAATCAAGGACAATGCCTCTACAGAGTTGGCACGCATCCGCCGGGAACTGGCAAGTACTATGGGAAGTATCTCCCGCTCACTGAACAGTATTCTACGAAATGCCCAGTCCGAGGGCGTTGTGGACAAAGATGTAACGCCCACCATGCGTGACGGCCGTCTGGTCATTCCCGTTGCACCGGCACTGAAACGGAAAATACGCGGTATTGTACACGACGAGTCGGCCAGTGGTAAAACCGTATTCATCGAGCCTGCCGAAGTAGTGGAAGCCAACAATCGCATACGAGAACTTGAAGGTGACGAACGCAGAGAAATTATCCGCATCCTGACGGGCTTCTCCAACCAGTTGCGTCCCTCCATCCCCGACGTACTGCTATCATACGAGTTCCTTGCCGAAATAGACTTCATACGTGCCAAAGCATTGTTTGCCGAGCAAATATCCGGACTGAAACCGGCTCTCGAAAACAAGCAACTGCTGGACTGGACAATGGCGGTACACCCACTCTTGCAACTTTCTCTCGCCAAACATGGCAAAAAAGTCGTACCGCTTGACATCGAACTGAATGAGAAGCAACGTATCCTCATCATCTCCGGTCCGAACGCAGGCGGCAAGTCCGTCTGCTTAAAGACAGTAGGCTTATTACAATACATGCTGCAATCCGGACTACTCATCCCGATGCACGAACGCAGCCATGCCGGAATATTCAGCAGCATATTCATCGACATCGGTGACGAGCAGTCCATCGAAGATGATTTGAGCACCTACTCCTCCCACCTTACGAACATGAAAATCATGATGAAAAGCTGCAACGAACGGAGCCTCATCCTGATTGATGAATTCGGGGGCGGAACAGAACCCCAGATAGGAGGTGCCATTGCCGAAGCCGTATTGAAGCGTTTCAACCAGAAACAGACGTTCGGTATCATCACCACACACTACCAGAACCTGAAGCATTTTGCCGAAGACCACGAAGGTGTAGTGAATGGCGCCATGCTCTACGACCGCCATCTGATGCAGGCACTGTTCCAACTACAGATAGGCAATCCGGGCAGTTCGTTCGCTGTGGAGATTGCCCGCAAAATAGGTCTGCCGGAAGATGTCATCGCCGATGCCTCGGAAATTGTGGGCAGCGAATACATCAATGCTGATAAGTACCTGCAAGACATTGTGCGCGACAAACGCTATTGGGAAGGCAAACGCCAGACAATACGCCAGCGTGAAAAGCACATGGAAGAGACTATCGAGCGCTATCAAACCGAAATCGAAGATTTGCAGAAATCCCGGAAGGAGATTCTGCGCAAAGCGAAGGAAGAAGTGGAGCAACTGATGCAGGAAGCCAATGCACGCATCGAGAACACCATACGCTCCATCAAAGAAGCCCAAGCAGAAAAAGAAAAAACACGCCAGGCCCGCCAGGAGTTGACGGACTTCCGTGAATCAATGGAAGCGCTTGCCAACAAGGAACTGGAAGAAAAAATCGCCCGCAAAATGGAAAAGCTGAAAGAGAAGCAGAACCGGAAAAAGGAAAAGAAAGCGGACAAAGGAAAAGAGAACGGACTGTCTGCCCAGGCTTTGGCAGAACAGCAGGCGCGGAAAGAGGCAGAACGCCTTGCAGCCATCACCCCCGGCTGCAACGTCAGAATAAAGGGCCAAACCTCTGTGGGCGAAGTAATGGAAGTGAATGGCAAGAATGCGGTCATCGCGTTCGGCAGCATCAAGACTACCGTAAAGCTGGACAGGCTGGAACGTACCAACGCGCAGCCTAAACAAGCTGATGTGTCCACCAAAAGCACTTTCATCAGCGCCCAGACCCAGGACAGCATGTACGAGAAGAAACTGCATTTCAAACAAGACATTGATGTCCGCGGCATGCGTGGCGACGAAGCCTTGCAAGCCGTTACCTATTTCATTGATGACGCCATCCTTGTCGGCATGTCACGCGTGCGTATCCTTCACGGAACGGGAACAGGCATCCTGCGCATGCTTATCCGTCAATATCTGGAAACTGTCCCCGGAGTGCGCCACTTTGCCGACGAACATATACAGTTCGGCGGAGCAGGCATCACCGTTGTGGACTTGAGTTAATGGATAATTGACAGTTGATAATTGATAGTTAAAGCTAAATCATAAATCTGAAATATATGAAATCAATCAAAGAACTCTACCGTATCGGTACCGGTCCATCCAGCAGCCACACCATGGGACCGCGCAAGGCTGCTCAGATATTCCTGGAAAGGCATCCCGAAGCAGCCGCATTCCAAGTAACCCTATACGGAAGCCTCGCCGCTACCGGCAAGGGACACATGACCAATGTTGCCATCACCGAGACACTGCAACCCGCAGCACCGGTAGAAATAATCTGGGAACCCAAAATATTCCTGCCCTTCCATCCCAACGGCATGAAATTCGTTTCTTTGGACAGCGAAGGCAAGGAGACCGACCAATGGACTGTATTCAGTGTCGGCGGCGGTGCCCTGGCAGAAGAGAATGACGGAGCATCATCCGTAAACACCCCGGATGTATACGAAATGAACAGTATGACCGAAATACTACAATGGTGTGAACGTACCGGAAAAAGTTACTGGGAGTACGTCAAGGAATGCGAGGAAAGCGACATTTGGGATTACCTGCAGGAGGTATGGAAAACCATGCAGGCTGCCGTAAAACGGGGATTGGATAGTGAAGGAGTCTTGCCTGGCCCTCTGAATCTGCGCCGAAAGGCTTCTACCTATTATATACGTGCCAGTGGCTACAAGGCTTCCCTCCAGTCGCGCGGACTAGTATTTGCCTATGCCTTGGCAGTAAGTGAAGAAAATGCGTCAGGTGGGGTCATTGTCACTGCACCTACCTGCGGTTCGTGTGGCATTGTACCGGCAGTGCTCTATCATCTGCAAAAAAGCCGGGAGTTCAGCGACACACGCATACTCCGTGCCCTTGCCACAGCCGGACTGATAGGAAACATCGTGAAGACCAACGCTTCCATTTCGGGAGCGGAAGCCGGATGCCAGGCAGAGGTAGGCGTAGCATGTTCCATGGCATCAGCCGCAGCCAACCAATTGTTTGGAGGCAGTCCGGCACAAATAGAATATGCCGCTGAAATGGGATTGGAGCATCATTTGGGAATGACCTGCGACCCGGTTTGTGGGTTGGTACAAATCCCGTGCATCGAACGTAATGCCTACGCCGCCGCACGTGCCCTGGATGCCAACCTTTACTCCTCCTTCACCGATGGCATGCACCGCGTATCATTCGACAAGGTGGTGGAAGTCATGAAAGAAACCGGAAACGACCTGCCCTCCCTCTACAAAGAAACCAGCGAAGGAGGACTGGCGAAGGATTATAAGCCGATGTAGTTAGAGATTACGGATTACGGATTAAGGATGAAGGATTAGGGGTGTGCAATCATATTGAACCTTAATCCTTCATCCTTAATCCGTAATCCCTAACCCCTCATCCCTAATCAAGTTTTACCGGCCAATGCGTATCATCCCTATTACCGCTCACATCTTTTGTCTGTAGCAAGCCGCCTTCTTCCGAATAGAACAATTGATACTCTGCATTTCCCTTTTCAACTTCAATGACAAACTGCATAGGCACTACCGGATACTCCAAAAGAACAATCTCCTCTATCTTCCAACCGGCATACTCACTGGCGCTGAAAGAGGTCTGTACTGTTCCCGGAAGATTATTCCAAAGCAATTCGGTTTCCGTCAGTTGCCATTCCGCCTGATTATTGAACCATACATCCTTTTCCTGCCCATCCACTTTACAATCTGCAACGAAATAGCCCCCTTTCTGTTCCCATTCCACATGGATTGCGGAAGGGTATTTGGACTTCAATGCTTGTGACATTGCTTCGGGCACTTTGACATCATCCTTGTCGTCATCATCACTGCATGCACCAAGTGCCAAGGCGGCGATGAACATCATCGCCAACATTTGAATCTTTATTCTCATCATTTCTCTATAAAGTTTAGGTTAATAGTTACTGGAGAATCAATCGTCCATGCTGACGAACTTTCCCTTTTTGTTGAACTTCAAAGAGTAGTCATTACCCAATTCAATTTCCACACCGGTACGTCCGCGTTCGATTTTAGTAATAATCTCTCTCGGGAAGTTAGCCTTCACATACTCCTTTACCGGAACCGGAATCAATGCTTCGGGAACAGCGGACTTCTTGCAATCCACTTCCAACCAATTTCCTTTCTTGTCGAAGTCTATTTCCGTACGGTCTGTCAACAGCACTTCATATTTTTTAGTCTGCAATATTTCACTTTCAATCTTGATGTGTGAAATGTGCGGTTTCGAGAAATACTGGTTGATAAAATTGCGTGCCGTCAGCGGAAGCTGCTTGGCATCCTGAGTGATAACATCACCGGCAAAGGCAAACTGAACAGCTACAAGAGCCAACACAAGAATAGACAATACTTTCTTCATAATCGTTATTTTTTAATGTTACTAATAAATTTCATATCATTCACACTGCAAATAACGGTAGAGAATTAGGAAAGATTTGGGAATAACCGCAGTTAACGATAAATTTTACTTTCTTTAACCAGACGGAAGGTATGCATACCGTCCTGCCATTCATACGTGAGCCTCAATGAAGACGACAACGCAATGGAACGCGCTATGGCAAGCCCCAGTCCGGTGGAGTCCTTCTTGCCATCCATGCCATGATAGAAACGCCGGAACAACTTCTCTCCATCCAAAGGGGCATCCCCCGTATTCCTGATGACCAGAGAAGCGGGAGTAGTAAACACCTGCAACTCTCCCCCTTCCCTATTGTGCAGCAACGAGTTCTTCACCAGATTGGAAACCAGTATTTGCGCCAGCGAATGGTTGCAACGGATGATAAAAGGCTGCTCCTCCCGTTTTCGTATCAGTCTCACCTGCTTATGTTCATAGATATCCATCAGGTCGGGCAAGAGTTCATCCAATATCTCATCCACCGAAACATCTTCCATCTCGGTATACTGCCCGTTCTCTATACGGGAAAGCAACAGCAGGGACTTGTTCAGTTTTACGGCACGCCCCAGCGTGGCATATATCTCGTCCAGCTGCTCCATTTGCTGTTCCGTCATCCCTTCACTCTCAGCCAGCAGTTCCACTTTTCCCCTCACGATGGCAAGCGGTGTCTGCAACTCATGCGAGGCATTCTCGATGAACTGCTTCTGCTCCTCGTATGCCTTGTAGCTGCGGTTGCCCATATCCAATGCAGCATCGCTCAACTGGCGGAACTCCCGTATCTTCGTCGGGTTGTCCAATGGAGGCGCCTCCTTGCCGGGCTGAATGCAGTGCAGCCAGTCAAGCAACCTATGTAACGGACGGAACACTCCCTTCAGCACCAACTGGATGCCGATGGAAGTACAGATGAGAAACAACAGGAACAGCGCTCCCAGATACCAAAGCATAGCCTCCACCATGTCATCCCGCTCCAAAATGGAAATCATCAGTTTCAACTCATAATATTGCCCGTCGGGCATACGGAAAGCGGTACACATGACACGTACCGGTTCGTCTTCATCCTCCAGTTCGATATAAACCGTAGCATCATAGAACACTTGTCTGTAATGCCGCCCTTCCTCTTCGGATATAGGGGTGAACTTATAGAAAGACATCAACGAGCCTTCCGTTTCGAGTATCGAGGGGTCGTGAAGCGCACTCTCCATCAATATCTCACCGTAATTCTCCAACGTATCGTCCGTCTCATCCACCACCTCGTCAATGATTGCGTAATAGAACAGCACACCCCACACTGCCATCAACAGAAACAGCAGCAATGCAAGTTTGCGGTAGGTGTAGCTCAGCAGCTTCATCGTTCGGAGAGTTTGTAGCCGAATCCATAGACAGCCTTTAATTCTATGGTAGCCTCAGCTTGTTTCAATTTCTTACGCAGATTCTTCACTTGCGAGTAGATAAAATCCAACGAATCCGCCTGGTCTATATTGTCTCCCCACACCGACTCGGCAAGGCTCATTTTATTGATGACCCGGCCGGGGTTGACTACAAAATAATAAAGCAGGTCGAACTCCTTGCGGTTCAGCTGCAAGGGTTTTCCGTTTATCTCTACCTGCCGTTTGTCGGGGTAGAGCAAAAGATTTCCAAGGGTGACGGTCACATCTCCCTTCGCCTGCCGCCGACGTATCAATGACTTGACACGTGCATTGAGTTCTGCCAGATGGAAAGGCTTTGTAAGGTAATCGTCGGCTCCCAGTTCCAGCCCGTCCACCTTGTCGTCCAGCGAGTCTTTGGCCGAGATAATAAGCACACTGTCACTGCGGTGCAGCCGTTTCAGCTCACGCAGCAAGTCCAGACCGCTCCCGCCAGGCAACATGATATCCAGCAGAATGCAGTCGTAATCGTAGTCATTGATTTTATCCAATGCCGAAAAATAGTCGGCAGCGGTCTCTACAACAAACTTTTCTTTCAAGAGCGAAGTGCGGATGGTTTCCCGCAAATCTTGCTCATCTTCTACAATCAGGATTTTCATACCGGCAAAGATGGTCTACAAAACTGGAAACAATCTGGAAAACTATCCACTAATCAATGCTGTCTGTCTGATAGTCCTCCATCAGTTCTTCTTTTGCCATGGAGATTTTCCCGTCAGCCGTAATGGTCAGTCTGATGGGAACATAAAGGTCGGATTGCGGATAGCAGACGCTGGCCGCGTATATGATTCCTTGCGGAGTGGTCTTGTCATAGACCAGCCCCTCAAGAATAGAGTACTTCATGAACTTGGCATCCACCAACGAAGCAAAATTATCTTTGGTGAACACTTTATCCACCACCTGCTTCCCGCCGCACGTGATGCGCAAGGTGATACGGTTATCCACAAATTTCTCCCCCTGCTCGTTTTTCACTATCGGCAGAGATTCATCCGGCCGGCGCACTACAGAAGACTGATACTCTTTTCCCTTATACGTAAAGGATGTTTTTACATCGGACACCTGCATGCGCTGTGGGCCGGCAATTTCTGTACTATCCTGCATCAATACCTGCGTACCGTCTTTCTTATTCTTGTCTTGCGACGAACAAGCAGTGAAGAAAATGACCGATGCACACACTAAAATATAGACTATATTCTTCATCGTTCTGTTTTTTAGTAGTTGACCGGACAAAAATAGTACAAATTGAATGCAATAGAAAATTTATTTTCTTTTAGATTCCATTTTTGCTTTTCTATCCTGCACTTTCTTGCTGTATGCAGCATATTGTTCTTCCGTCATAATCTTCCGGAGTTGTGAATCATAAGCAATACGGGCAGTCTTCATCTCTTCACGCTTCTTTTCCATCTCCGCTTTTTTCTGCGCGCGTTGCTCATCCGTCAATTGATGGCGCTTACCATCTCTCTTATGATGCTTGTGTGCTTTGGCACGATGCATCGGCATATCTCCCATTTTCTCAACCAATGCCAGATTTGCCTCCAGCAGTTGTTGTTTCTGCATATCGTTCAAGGAGTACTCTTTCACCATCCGTTCCGTCATGCGCTCGGCACGGACTTTCGGTTCGGGCATTTTATCACTGTGGCGGGCATGTTGTGCCATTGCCATGCCACCCATCAGGAAGGCGGCCATCCATATCAGAACTATTCTTTTCATCATTTTTCTCTTTTTTTAATTAATACCTTATGTTAGTTATACCTATTGTGTTGCAACGTATCTATGACAAAAACAAAAGCGGGAAGTTTAACCGCAACTTCCCGCTTTAACATAATAAATGAGGTTGAAAAGAATATTAAGGTTCGTCCAGATACTGTACGATAAGACTCACCTGCTTCGGCATGAATGTCCGTGTCCTTACATTGTACCCGGTATGCGCCAAGGCTTCATACAGTTCGTGATTCCGTTTTATCCACCGCGTCAGGGTGCGGATGGCGCAACGTGCAGTAGCATTGGGGCAATAGAGGCATGCCAAATCTTTCTTTTTATAAGTCGTGATACGAAAGCCATTTTCTGTTTCCATAGCAGTTTGTCTGATTTTTAAATGATTGATGTAAAGATACGATATTCAAAAGGCGAAGTCAAGTATTTCAAGGAGAATATGAACCTTTTTCTGAGAAAGTTCATATTCTCCTTATTTACAGAATGTTTATCCTAACGGATTTTCTCCCTGGTCGCCATCGGAACCGCCGCCATCCGGATTTGGTTTGGAGCTACCCCCGCCAGAAACGGTGCCGTTGCCCGACCAATCCATCTTCTCTACGCTGGCGCGGGTCAGCATATCCTTAAAGTAGAAGCCCGGGGTGAAGATAATCTTGCGGCGATAAATCGTGCTTGCCTTCACATCTTCCAGCTTGTCCTGGCTCTTGGCGTTGATGCCGGGACGGAAACAGCCGAACTCACCCAGCTGTACCGAAAATCCCTTGTTGATATCCATATTCAAGGTGTCGATCAATCCGTCCAGCACCAACTTCACCACACCGCGAGGCGCCATGCCTATCTTGGAAACCTCGTCGCATAAATCCTTAAAACCTACCACACCCAAAGTTTTCATCTGCGCCACGTACTTTTCCGTTTTTGTCTCGTCAAAACCGAATACTCTCTTTTTTACTTCATAATTCAAAGCCATAGTTTTTTAATTTTAAATTGATTAATAAAAGTCGGTCTTGTTCGCTCGTCAGTCTGCAAAACCAGTTTCTTTGTGACCACGATGCAAAGATACAACGGGCAGAAAACGGGGTGGTGCTTTAACGGAGGTTTAAGGAGGTTAAAGGAGGTTTAACCTATATTATTCACGGCAGTTATCGGGAGTCAAGGCTTCGCCCGGAGTTATCGGAAGTTAGAAGCCGATAGTTTGGCAAATGAACCAAGAAGGTTAAACCGTAAAACTCAAAAGTTCACGTACGGATGTAAACTCTCGAAATCCCCAATGACGAGGAGGAAACAATACAGACTTCAAGGGGACAAACTGTTTGCTTCCTATCAAATAAGAAGGTTTGACCAGTTTCATCACAATTCTTACATCATCATCGGCAATTTGCTTTCCCTCCCGATGAGGAAGATCCTTGCGATACATCACCGAACAGAAGTCTATCTGATAAATGTCACGTATCTGCCCTTTAATCACAGGCACAAAATAATCATATTTCTGGAAATTCAATAGTCCTAATTTATTAGAAGGAGTAATCTTTCCAAAATAATATTCTATTTCGTTTTCCCGGTTCCGGAACTTGTCATAATATTCACGTTCTCCATTTTCAAAGACAGTAACCGCCAAGATATTCCCGACTTTCTCTATCGTTAGACTTGTCCCCTTATGCGACTTTACATCTTGAAGGATTTGTACCGTAGGTTGTTCCCAAATCAGCGAACGCAGAAACCGTTCCAGCAAATGTGCGCTCCCCTCATTGTTAGGGCGAAGCGGAAAAGCACCGATATTCACTTTTTCAATGGAACGATAAAAGTTGGCATTTTCCACATCCTCATCCTTTCCATTTCCCGGGAAAAGTATATAACCTCCCAACACCTCTTTCTTGATAGGAAGCCCTTCTTGTTTTGGATCATAATAAAGAGCATCTCTATAACGATGCATCTGATTGATAGCATCATCAGGCGGAACATCCACTCCATCTATATCCGTATCCCCAATCCGATACTTTGCATCGAAAAGGTAAGTCAGCTTGAATCCGTTTTCTACATCACGTCTCGTCAACTGAAGCACGATATCCGGTTTCTGTGGCACGGTGAACGAATAAGTATGGTCTATTGATGTTTCCGTCGAACTTTTTCCAAGTACTTCCCTCGGATTATAAATCACTTCGGCAAGCTCGACCAAATCTCCTTCTGATGTTCTACGTGAAAAGACAACCTTCGACTTCTGCCCCTTTGCCAATGAATAAGTGAAATGTTTGTTCAATTCCATACGGCTTTGATTGTCAACCACAACCTTCTCCCCCCCCAAGAGTTGCTGCACAAGATTTTTAACCTCTATAAAACACCATATCTCATACAAGGTTGCGATATCTTTCAGTTCCAGGCTCCGTATTCCTTCTTCCAAATCATAACTACAAGTCAATAACAGCCAATCACGATAAACCTGCGAATATCCTGTTCCTTGTTTCAAGACAAGAGATTCTTGGTTCATGCCCTTAAAAGCACCTACCGTCCTGAAGAAGGGATGATATACCAAACGTTTCAATTCCTCTTCCGTATCTGCCAAGCCTTCTATAAACTTCCCATTGGAGTCCATCGGATAGTTTGCCATTATCCGTTCCTTCAAAGAGACAAACTTCTGCATCACAAAACGAACGGCATATTTCAAAAAGCGATTTTCAAAAGTATCAACACTCATGGTCGACACTTCCGTCCGATATAAATGTCCCGACTCCTGACGATGCTCCACCAACTGCATTTCCAGTTTCGGTGTGAGTCGCTTCAATTTATCGGCACGCAAATATACTTCTTCGCATACTATCCTGTTACGGGGGCTATCCACCACAATTTTCACAGCACGGACAAATTCTTCGTTAACTTCCCGGAATAAATTCCACCAGATTATATCGGGTGTTTCTCCTTGTTGTTTTTCCGAAAAAGAATGGTGAGTACGCCTAAAGAAGTCTAAGGACAGCATGCGATATTCAGCCTCTATATCAGCAATAATATGTTTCAAATCACTGTGATAATCCAATTTTATGGCCAATACATCATAACCGAACGAGAAGATATTTCTTACCCCCTCTCGCAGCCGATATGCAATCTTCAAGTCTGCCCGGCCAATATCATTGCCATAGTTGATGTGTCCATAAAGCACTTGCGCATCCTCATTGAAACAGAAGCCATCGCTTACTTTTCTTAACGGAGTGTCTATGCAAGCCTCCGTCACTTGTTTCTTGAAATGAATCCAATACTGATAATCCGTATTTTCAAAGAAAACGGAAGGGACATACGCTCCTTTTTCTATGGAAATCCCACGAAAAGTCAAAACCGCTTTATCTCCATCCCATATATAATAGGACAACAAAGCTTCTGAATCTTGTTCCACACGCATGCATTCCGCCGCTTTCCTGTAAATCCTATCATAAGAATTACAAGAGACCAACAGTTCAAAATCTTCGTGTACCAACTTCAGAAGTGCCTCCATTTCATCAGCTCCAGAAAGTGCAATAATAAGTATTGTCCAGTTTACGCTTCATTTCTTTTAACTTACATAGAGATACGGACTCTTTATCCCAGTCGTTGTAGATAGATTTCTCATTATCCGAAGCGTCAAAATCTTGATAAACTTTTTCCAACGATTGTTTTATTTGAGTAGCAAGATCGTCCAAAACACAGCCGGTCTGCTTCAAATTCATCAATTTATTCTTGTCACCTTCAATCCGGCTTAAAACTTTCATCAAAGTCATCTCATCCAAAGCTCTAATCATCCTGTAACACACATCGTTACCCTCATATTGAAGATTGGCCAGCACGTAGAGGATAAACTCATTACGCGTCCGGTATGCCACTTTAAAAGGTGTTCCCTCAAGTGTGCCATTGATCTCTGTCAAATAAGAAATCACATGGTCACAGATAATCTGGTTCGCCTCATATACATCCATAGCCTCTACTGCATTAGGTAAAATAATTTCGGAAGCAATAGGAGCCACTCGGCAATCCTTTTTAGTCAGTCCTCCGGAAAAATCCACCTTGTTCATCTCGATAGTCATGGCACGGTCCAAGACTTTACGAGAAAAGCTAAAGGTTGTTTCGTCCATATTTACTGTCCCCATCACAATCAGATTGGGTGGCAATGCAATACCTTCCGTACGAAACTGCTCTCTCAATCGAGCTTCACGTTCCTTGTTTTTTTCCACAGACTTGCCGTTTATTTTCCAATCTTTTCCGAAGAGATCATTCATCATGATATCCCCCACCCATGTATTTCCTTTTTTTCCATAATTATTCAGAGGCGGTAACAATGAATCGGAAATAATTCTTCCATTGTTCAATTTACGGGTTTCAAGCACACTCAGATACTCTGCAAAATATTGCTCTACCGGAGCCAGGTTCATTTCATCCAAACACAAAAAGAAAGGAGTCTCCTCAAAATACCAGGCTTTTGCAAGGAAACGCAAGAAATCGGTAAGCACATATTCTGTTTCCCCAGAGATTCTTGTCTCATAGCCCAGTAACTCTGTTGAATCATGCCAATTGGGACGCACCTGTATCATCTCATAATTATACGGCTTTTTAACCTCATCCGGATTCTCACCTCCGGTAGCATAAGCCAATTGACGAACAATACGAGATTTTCCTGTACCCGAAATGCCGGCAAGAAGAATGAAGGGTTTGGATTTAATGGCTGTGATATAAGGACGGAATTGAGCTATTATTGATGAAAGCGGTAAAACATCAGTCTCCAAAACTACATTTTCTAAATCCCCCATTTCCATACGTAAAGAATACTCCCCTTTTTCATCTTTCAGAAAACTTAAAGTCGTATTATTTTCGACCAGATAGTTACGTAAAGAAAAGGTCCCCTTTTTCAAGCCATTCAGATAAATCCGTCCATCAAGGCGATACAGTAAATTCACATCGTATCTCTGTATCTCAGAAGCACCAAAAAACTCCTCTATTGGATTATATAAAGAAGCAAACATCCCTGTCGAGAATGTTATTTTCATAGACTCCTGCGAAGACGACCTATAAAGCGGCAGATGCATCACGATATAACTCAAGCATCTCAAGAAGTCCTCTTTATACAGATTAAAACTAACAGAAATTTCATCACCTCTCGAAAGAGGTTTATCTACCAAGAAATTCAAAATTACATTGGAAAGATTCAAACTTGTCTCTCCAGACTTTTTAGGAGACAATTTAAATCCGGCATCTTGTGAATGTATCTGTTTTATAACTTTATCCATCTCTACAACATTATTTCCTGTCCAACATTAAAAATATTTGGCCGCACAGCATATTTTATTAAATTTACCGATGTAGATAACTGAGATATTTCCGCACCAAATATATTTTGCTTTGCCAATATTGCATCTGCATATGATGAAATTTCATGGTATATGCAAAGTTTTTTCTGCTCATTCGACATATCAAATACACGATACACCTGGTAAGTATCACGCCCGTACTCCGATATGAAACGAATCTCACCATCACTAAAAACAATAGGTTGATTACAATCAAATTGAGTTGATTTAACATCTACATGCAAAGCGGCCGATGAATCGGAGCTAACAATAAAATCAAAAGGCAACCCCGATTCCCGACTCGCATTCATCCATAGGTATGACTTTATATGTCCGGCCGCACACTCTTTATCAAAATATTCATTAATCAGCTCTTCGCCGGCCCTTCCTGTTTGACAGAAATACTTATTAGCTTTCTCGATATCTTTCGGTTTATATTCATGTACTCCTCTACCAGTTTGTGCCACAACCTCCAAATCTTTCTGCAAATCAACGCTAACCCTGTTCACTTTGTCTTCAATATACTGCAAGATAGCTGCAAAAGCAGGATGGGATTCATCTAATATTTTATCATTATCAGAAATATAAGAATGTAATCTATGATAATCCTCCGAATTAGCATTTAAAAGAATAAAAACCAATTCTTCACTTTCCAAGCCGAACCAAAGTAAATACCAATCCGCACCTGTATCCGCGGAAGCAAATTCCCTTATTCTTTTTACTACTGACTCTTCAGACCCACCAATTCTAATCTTAGGACTACGGAATGTTCCATCTAGATTTTCTATTCGATCAAAATAACACTTAATGATATCACAATAGCCATCGCATATAAGCATAGCCGTAGAAACGACATCCACATCAGGGAGAAAATTAAGTACTCCCTCATATAAGCCTATATGGGTTTGATGGCTTGTGCCTATACCCAAGTCAGCAGCTGTAAGTTTCTTGAAACCGATATGGCATTCTGCATTTATTTTAAAGAACATAATTATTGGATGATTTTATTAGTAATCAAATAAAATAGTACAGCATATATAGTATTTACACTTACAGCATTGCCGGCCTGTTTATAAAGAGCTCCGTCAGCAACGCCCATAGCTGAAGCTTTTGCTGCAAAATCCTCAGGAAATCCCTGTAACAACATAGCTTCTTTAGGCGTCAATTTACGAATAGGCAAACGAGCCTGCTCGTCTTTGCTCAAATTAATCGCTTGATTCACGGCACCATCTGAGGCTATAAAATCCAGACTATAATAATTGTCTTGACATGCCCGATGCATCTTATGCATTGAAGCTGTTAGCGGGCGCGCTATCAATTGGTTTATCTCTGATTTCGATTTAAACCCGGCAGATCCATCAGCCAATAACGTTGGTTTGATTCTTTCAGAAAGCATGTATTTGTCTGGTACATTTTTTTCTAGGATACCTATTACAGTGTCACTTTGTCGGACACTCATCCTCGACTTATTAAATTCAAAACATTCTTTAACGGCCTTAGATGAAAAAATAAAATTATTAGGCAATGGTTCTAATGTTGCAAAAATCAATACACGATTTCTGGTTTGGGGAAGACAGAAATCCTGAGTATTAAAAATATCATACACTACATTGTACCCTGCCGCTTTAAGCTCTTCAACAATACGAGTAAAGGTACGTCTTTTATCATGTGTATAAAGGTTCTTTACATTTTCCAGCAATATGTATGGTGGATGTTTAACACGGACAATATCCATAATACGAAAAAACATCAATCCCCGTTCGTCATCAAAGCCTCGTTGATGTCCCATCATACTAAAAGTCTGACACGGAAAACCACCTGTCAACAAATCAAAATTCGGCAGTTTTCCGATTCTTTCAACAGATTCTGTAAAATGAACAATATCCCCCATTACCACCTCATTTTCCGTATCGTAATTGGCACAATAGGTCTGAACAGCCTTTCTATCTATCTCAGAATATCCCACATGCTTAAATCGTGCAATCTTATCCCTGCCAAGAATATCCATAGCAGTACGGAATCCGCCAATGCCGGCAAAAAGTTCTATATGTTGCAGTGTACGACGTATAATCATTTCACAAACTTCATTATTCCCCGTCCAATAGCTTCTGCTAATTTGACAGGTACAGCATTTCCTATTTGTGCATACCACGAATTCTGTGCTCCACAGAAAACAAAATCATCCGGAAAAGTCTGAATTCTGGCAGCCTCCCGTGGACTGAGTCCTCTTGCTTCTCTTGGGTGGATATACATATTACAATCATATCTCATATGCGACGTTATTGTTTTGCAAACCTGTGTCTCATCCAATTTAAAATATTTATCTTTAAACATATGGTTTCTATTACTGTAAGGCATAATGTCCCTTATCGACTCGTGCAATGAATTAGCACCTTGTGGAAGCCTGCGATAAATTTCAATATCACGCGGATTATTATATCTATTCTTATGGTTATAGAGTTTTTTTACGACCCTGTCCCCATTAATAAAATGATAAAAGGAAGTGTCAGGGTATTCGAAATTTCGTTCTGTGTATCCAGACTCTTCCGATTCTAATTCTCCTTGGTTTTTCATTTTGCGAGATTGTAGGCATGGCAACCCTTCCAAAGCATCACGAAGCACAAATGGCTCACGCCTAAAACAATCTATCTGATTAAAAATCATGCCTGGCTTAATACCTATACGGTTTCCTATCATAATGAAACGTTCACGATTTTGAGGAACTCCAAAATCTTTTGCATTAAGCAAACGATAATCAAACAAGTATTCATCACCTAAATACTCTATAAAATTATCTTTAATTTCATCTATCTTACTCGCCATTCCTTTCACGTTCTCCATTATGAAAAACTGCGGACGCGTATATGACAAAAATTGCAAATATGCCTTATATAATTGATTTCTTGGATCATCAATAATCCGCTGCCTGTTCGCCATTGAAAATCCTTGACACGGAGGTCCTCCACAAACAAGAGTGATAGGCTTCTCCGGATTAAGTATTATATCTCTATAGGTTTCAATGTTGGCATTCAACCCGTTAATATCCCCAATATAATAATTACCTGCCTCCAATTGATGATTAGCCAGATAAGTAGCAGCAAAAGTAGGTACTATCTCATTGAAAAACACGACTTCAAAACCTGCATTTTCTAAACCTAAACTTAATCCGCCACATCCTGCAAATAAATCTATAAACTTAGAATGTTTCATTTTTATGATCTTTCCACTTTTTATGAGAATATTATAAAAAATATTCTTTCTCCGTTTAATGGGCAAAGATAATAAAAAGCAAGCAACCTTACTTGCGGTCCACTTCTTATTTAAGGAAATAATACATTATTCTATCCACGCAATTTCTCACTTTCCGTAATCCTCCATCCCATCGGCTGCTATCATCCTACCATTTCCCTCTTCATATTCCCGATAAGGTTTCATTTCACCTTTCTTACGCATTCCGTAATTTTCCAGCAATATCCTATTCAGTGCCCATTCAATCCCTTTCAGTGTCATCTCTCGCTCCTTGGGTTTCAACTGGCATTCCCACACCTGCATCACATGCCACCCCATGCAACGCAACTGAATCCGTTCCTTCAAGTCCCTGCGCCGATTCCGTTCAATCTTGTCCTTCCAAAATTCCACATTACTTTTGGGAAGTACAAAGTATTTGCATCCCTCGTGCCCATGCCAGAAACATCCGTTCACGAATATCACCGTACGATACTTGCGGAGTACAATGTCGGGCGTGCCAGGCAACCGCTTCACATTGACACGGAAACGGAAACCACGGGAAAAGAGATAACGGCGAACCACCATCTCCGGTTTCGTGTTCTTGCTGCGGATGCTGCTCATGCAGTGATGCCGTTGCTCGGGAGTCATCTTGTCCATAACACAATCTATAATAGTGTAAAGATACGTTTCTGAATTGCAAATAGCCAAATCTTGCTCACTTTTTCCTTGCATACACCACACTCGGCCCCATCCCATGCCTCATCAACACCCCTTCTTCTATAAACCTATTCAAATCGACAACCGCCTGCTTATAACTACGTCCTGCCAGCCGTGCATACTGAGAGCGATTGATGCAGGGATACTGCTGCAAATACTCATCCAGCAACTGCCAGCGCTGCTCCACGCCCAACGCCTCATCGGCAGACGAAGCAGGCGCCGATGCCGATTGCGGACAACGCTCCAACTGCATCTTACCTTTCAAATCCTTATAGAACTCCCTGCCCAGACGGAAATTCAACCCGCGCAAAGCGATGGAGGCAGCACGAAGCTCTTTCTTGTCCGTCGCCTGGCGGGTACAACTCAAAGAGGGGGTGAAGTAACCCAGTTCGCCCAGCTCCACCGTCCAGCCATTGGCAAGGCAGTCGCGCAACTCGTCCATAAAGCCTGCCATCGCTCCTTCCAGCAGGCTGCGGCTGAGGCCGGTGAAAAGATGTACACGCTCGATAAATTCCTTGCGGTCGATGGTGCCCTTGGGGACAAAGCGGGCATAAAGGGATTGTTGCTCGCCGGTCTGGCGGACGTCGGGTTTCTCGAAAAGGTCGTAATACGCACTCATATATATTCTGTTTTTAAATGGTCCTGCAATTCCGTCATTTCTTCTTCCACGGCATTAAGGAGAAGAAATGCTATTCTTTAATCATTCCACCATGGAGAAAATATCATTCCACCACGGAAGAAAAATCGTTCCACCATAGTGGAATGATTTTTTCCACACGATGGAACGATTTAATAGTAGCATACAAATATACTAATCGAAAGGAGGAAAAACAAGAAAATTCCCATAAAAAACATATCTTTACGCTGGAAATGAAACATATAAAAAATACACACCAAACTCACTTTAGAGTCATGAAGAAAATATATCCCAAAAAATGGTTGGAACTGCATCCGTACAAGCAGACAAACAGCGTTGACCAGTACTACGTCGGCATTGCAAACGAAATCCACAAAAGACTTTACTCTTCAACGATAGCCGACGCCTTCGAAGAAGAGGAAAACATACGCTATACAAGCCTCTGCCTCGCCGCATGGTTTGAGGACGTCATCTCCCAGACCGGCATCTGGCAGGCATTCACTGCCGAGTGCCGGAAGCGATACGGAACCTATCTGCCCTTCTACCCCATCAAAGGCGATTATTTTCCGGATGAAATCAATCTGGAGGACATACGCTTTCTGCTTTGGCACCATATACAATATCTATGCCGGGGAATAAGCGCCATCAACCCCGAGAATCCCGGAATAGAGCAGACTGCACAAGAGATATACGGACTGCTTGCAGAGGAATACGAAACCGCTCCCGAAAATGAAAGGATGCAGGAATTTCTATACCACTCTGCCATGGGAGAAGAAGATTTCTTCCGCTACCGGGAGATACTGGATTGGTTTCACTACCAATGCTACTTCAACATCGAAAATGTCGCCCAATGCCGGGACGAAGCTGAACGGTTGCTGGATGATGAAAAGATTACTCCCGAAATGGCAGAGACCCTCATATATGCCACACGCACCTCACTGACGTTCAAAGGCCGCCGCAACCTGCTGTCGCTGACCTCACCGGAATGGCTGGCTCTCATCGGAAAAGCCCATCCCGAACATCAGCTTTGGGGCAAAGTGAAGGCACGGGAAAACAGTTGCTATCTGCTCGAGAAAGAAGACGATGAATTTCTGTACGTCAAAGATTTGTGCAGTGAGGACGAAGGCGAATTCAAGATAACCAAGAAGTCCTTGAACCTTTCGGCCATCCGTAGCCGAGAGGCAGGGAAAAGCACCCTTATCTGCGAACTGATTTATTTTGGCAACGCATGGTGGCAGTGCGGCATGCTTCTCGAAAACAAGTACGACCAGAAAATGGCGGAATATGTGGACGACTTGACGAAACAGAAAGAAAAGACGAATGAAAAGGCTACATTCCATGATTTCATAAAAGCATCCGGCGGGAAATCTTTTGTATTCTGCCAATCGCAAGAGGAAATCTCTGATTTTCTGCTGAACAAGATGGGATACGGCTTGAAAGAAGACCTGGACATACCACGCATACATACAGAAACCGGAGCCATGCTGATGGCCAACCCGCACACCGGCCTACATATCCAATTCAAGCTGTGCGAATGCATCAAATCTCCGGACAACCCCAATTATAATAAGGAGGAAGCAGAGAAAAACGCCATTATGTTCATCGTCAACCCAGACATTATCCCCTACCAATTGAGTTGCATCCTGCAAGACGAAGGCATGCTTCCGGATGCTTATCTGAACAGTTTGCAAAGAAAAGAATACGGGCAAGAGTTCATACGCAAGAATGCACACTTCCTGACTGATTATTTCCATCATCGGTGTCGGGAGAAAGACTTTGATTAGTTGAAAATGGGGGGTGAATACCACTTTTGACACATTTCCAACTACCAATTATCATAGTGCTTTCCAGAACTTCTGGAAATCCTTATACCGTCCGTAGCACACTAACTGGTCGCCGGCTTGTATCTGGTCATTTTCCGGCAGTTCGTTCAGTACATTGTGTTCCACATACGAGATGCCCAGGCAATTCTTCAAAGTCTCGGCACGTTTCAAGGCGAGCATCTTCAGGCCAAACTCCTTATCGAGATTCAATTCATTGGCATAATAGCCAATGAACTTGTCCGGAACGGTGAACTTGACTACATAATAATCCGGTGCCACGCGGAATGTCTCCATATCGGCACCGAATTCCAGCAACTGTACCAGTCCGCGTGCGGCATCCTCCTCGGGAGTAAGAATGCGTTCCAGCTCAAAAGCCTCGAGCACGGAACGGTGGACAGCGTCAATGGCGCGGGCATAGATATGCTGCACCTTCTTCTGCTTCAGCAAAGCCACTACACGGATGGATGCACCGAAATTCTCGCCGATGGCAACAATCACCACATCCACACTGTTCAGCGGCAATACGGACAAGGCCTGCTCGTCCGTAGCGTCGATGACAAAGGCTGTGGCAATCTTTTCCTTCAGACTATCCACCCGGCCGACGCTCACGTCCGCACCTATCACTTCGTGCCCCAGTGCAGAAAGCTCTTCTGCCAGCACGTGACCATAATTCCCTAAACCGATAATAATATACTTCATCTCATTTAATTGATAATAATCTGACCACTCGGATACTGATACTTCGTATGCTTCTTCTGCTTGATGATGCCAAGCATCAGCGTAATTAGTCCCACACGCCCCACAAACATCAGCAGTGCCACCAGCAGCTTGCTGTCGTCTCCCAACCGTGGGGTAAGGTTCAAACTGGACCCCACCGTGCTCAATGCCGACACACACTCGAAGGTAATGGCCAAAAGCGACGTACCCGGCTCCAGCATACTGATGATGAAAACAAACAGCAACAAGACGCCGAACGACATCACCACCGTGGCATTGGAACGACGGATAGAATCGTGTGACAGCTCACGGCCAAACACCTCTACCCGTTCCGTGCCGCGCAACACAGCCACCAGATTCAGCACCACTACCGCAAAGGCATTTACCTTGATACCGCCTGCCGTAGACTGTGAACCGCCTCCCACCCACATCAGAAACAGATATATAAGCAATGTCTGTACCCCCAAGCCTGCCAAGTCCACACTGGTAAAGCCTGCCGTACGGGGACACGTGGCATTGAAAAACGCCTGCGTCCACTTGTCGGCCACCGACATGCCGGCGAAGGCGGCATTCCACTCAAAGACAGCAATGCCCACCGTGCCCAGTACCAGCAGCAGGAAGGTGACTATCAGTACAATCTTTGTATTCAGGTTGTACAGATGGTAAAAACGCTTGCCGTCCCAATGCCACGTACGCAGAAAATGCCACAGACGACGCAGATGGTAAAGAATAATATCCTTGAAATTCACCAGTATGGGGAAACCGATACCCCCCAAAATAATCAGCAGAGATATATAGATGAAGAACGGATTGTGCCCCGTCATCACCAACGGATTACCCAGATTTCCGGGCAACGTGGAGAATCCCGCATTGCAGAAAGCGGAAATGGCATGAAAAGCGGAAAAGGCCAGCTCTTCTTGAAGGTCCATCCCCATCGTCCCGTGGATGTCTCCCCAGATAGCAAGCATCCCTATTCCTTCAATCACCAGCGTAAAGGCCAGAATATAGACCAGGGTGGAGAGCAAGGAATTCAAGGAATTGGAACTCACCATGTCGCGCACCACCAACTGATTGTACAACGAGGTATTACCCATGAAGAACATGGCAAAGAAGCTCGTCAGTGTCATCACTCCCAGACCGCCTATCTGAATCAGCAGAATGATTACCACAAAACCGGTCGGGGTAAAAGTGGACGCCACATCGACAGACGTCAGCCCCGTGACGCACACCGCACTGGTGGATATGAACAGCGAGTCGACCCACGATATGCCGTTCATCGTGCAGCGCGGCAACATCAACAGCCCCGTGCCTATCATTATGATTATCAGGAAACTTGCAGCCAGAATAAGCGAAGGGTTCGTACGCCGCCCCAACAACCGTACCAGCCCGTTGGAAAGGCTGAAAAAGGAAAACACCAGCAGCAGGACAAGATGATAGGCCTTGCCATGCAGAAATTCCCAGAACTGCAAGATGGCGCCCTCCTCCTCCGGACGATGGAAAATGACCGGGATAAGGGTCAGATAGAGCAGAATGGTCAGTATCCAGGTGAGCTTACTGAAGGTGCGCCGGGTATCCTTGTATTCCAGCAAAATGCGAAGGGTGACATCTACCAGAAAAACAATCCACACCCCATGGTACAAGCGTTGGAGCTGATGCGCCTCGACCTCTGAAATCGTAAAGCCATGCTCATAGACCACGCCGACAATCAGCAGGATGGAGGCCAAATAAGTGATGGAAGTCATTACTCCCACTGTCATCCGTACGTAAGGGTGAATCCATTTATTTTGATACAAAAGGAATTTATGATAAATCTTCATAAATGCATCGATTAATGAAACGCGGCAAACTTAGACAAATATACCTTGATATACAAAAAACAAAAGGAAAAAGAAATTGGTTCAAAAATAATAGCTACATTTGGGCATTGAATTATTAATAATTTTAACCACTATGAGCAACAAAAAGAAAAGATTCATTCTCCCGGAAGAGGAAATCCCACAGTACTGGTATAACATACAAGCCGATATGGTGAACAAGCCCATGCCACCGCTTCACCCCGGCACCAAGCAACCGCTGAAAGCAGAAGACTTGTATCCTATCTTTGCCGAGGAACTCTGCCGCCAGGAACTGAATCAGACTGACACGTGGATTGAAATCCCCGAAGAGGTCCGCGAAATGTACAAATACTACCGCAGCACTCCGCTGGTGCGCGCTTATGGATTGGAGAAAGCGCTCGGCACACCGGCACATATCTACTTCAAGAACGAGAGCGTCAGCCCGATGGGCTCGCACAAGCTGAACTCCGCCATCCCACAGGCATACTATTGCAAGCAGGAGGGAGTGACTAACGTGACCACCGAAACCGGTGCCGGACAATGGGGAGCTTCCCTGGCATATGCCGCCCGCCTCTTCGGACTGGAAGCCGCTGTCTATCAGGTAAAAATCAGTTACGAGCAAAAGCCCTACCGCCGCAGCATCATGCAGACATTCGGTGCGCAGGTTACCCCGTCTCCCTCCATGTCTACCCGCGCCGGAAAAGATATACTGACCGCCCATCCCAACTATCAGGGCTCGCTGGGAACAGCCATTTCCGAAGCCATAGAGCTGGCACAGACCACTCCCAACTGCAAATATACCCTCGGCTCCGTATTGAGCCACGTGGCCCTGCACCAGACCGTCATCGGACTGGAAGCCGAAAAGCAGATGGAAATGGCGGGTGAATATCCCGACACCGTCATCGCCTGCTTCGGAGGAGGTTCCAACTTTGGCGGTATCGCCTTCCCCTTCATGCGCCACAACATCCTCGAAGGAAAGAAAACACGCTTTGTCGCCGCCGAACCTGCCTCATGTCCGAAGCTGACACGCGGCAAATTCCAATACGACTTCGGCGACGAGGCCGGATACACTCCGTTGCTGCCCATGTTTACACTGGGACACAACTTTGCCCCTGCCAATATCCATGCCGGCGGCCTACGCTATCACGGTGCAGGTGTCATCGTATCACAACTGCTGAAGGACGGTTATATGGAAGCGGTGGACATCAAGCAGCTCGAATCATTCGACGCCGGTTGTCTGTTTGCGCAAGCAGAGGGCATCATCCCCGCCCCCGAGTCCTGCCATGCCATTGCCGCCACCATCCGCGAAGCAAACAAATGCAAGGAAACGGGTGAAGAGAAGGTGATTCTGTTCAACCTTTCCGGTCACGGACTTATCGACATGGCATCCTACGACAAGTATTTGTCCGGCGATTTAGTGAATTACGAGCTGACGGATGCCGACATCCAGAAGAATCTGGACGAGATAGGCAATCTGGCTTAATAGATATTCGCCATACTGACAAGCGGTTCATAGAGTTTCTCTATGTCCTGCGAGTCCATCTCAATCTGTACCTGGTCCCCCGGAATCAAACGAGTTCCCGTGGGGACCAGATTTTTTCCATCCCGATGTACATTGATGATGGCGCAACGTTCCGGCAGGGACAGTTCGTCCACCAGTTTCCCGTCCAGATAAGAATCCGTCATAATCTCCACTGAAAGCGTATAGCGTTTCTCTTCTTTAAAATCGGGAGCATGAATCATATCTTCATAGAGGGAGACGTTGGAAGGCTTCATTTGCAGAAGTTCCGTAAAATAGTAGGTCAACCCACCAACAACCACCGAAGGGTAAAAGACCTCGAAATGCCCCGTAATCTCCGTAATCAGCACAATGGCCGTGAGCGGTGTACGGACCACGGCCACCAGAAAAGCCGACATGGAAACAAGCATGACATAACTGACATTCTCTTGCCCGATGACACCGTACCTCACTCCTACCAGACCGACAATCTGTCCCAACAACCCTCCCGTAACCAGCGTCGGAATGAAACTGCCGCCCGGCAATCCGGAAGAGACAGAGAAAACTGAAAAGACAAAATGCAGCAACATGACGGCCGTCACCCACATAATCTGCGTACTGCCGTTCTGTGCCTGGGCCAGCAGAAACTGCTCCCCGCCTCCAGTCAGATTGACCTGCATCAGCGAAATGATGTAGGCCACCAGCACCAGATAGAACATCTTGACATACGCCGGAGAATTGACTTTGGCATACACATGCCTGAAAGCATTCATGGTGGAGGAGTAGAACTTCCCGCATACGGAGACAATCACCGCCAATATCAAGAAATACTTCATCTGGACAAAGAAGGCGAAAACCGGTTCCGTTACTTCTATCAGATGGTAAGGATTCACAGGAAAGACCATGCTTGCCACGGCTCCTGCCACAACACCCGCCAGCAAGGTAGTGATGGCCGTCTTAGGGGCATCGAAGCGTTCAATGGATTCTATTACAATGAGCGAGGAAGCCAGTGGCGCTGCAAAAGCCGCAGCGAGCCCCGCTCCCGCCCCGGCTGCCAGCAACTGTTTCTGTTCGCCTTTCAGGATATGAGTCCAGCGGGATACCAGGCTACCCACATAAGAGCCTATCTGCACGGAAGGCCCTTCGCGCCCCAAAGACAACCCCGCCGAGAAGGACAGAATGCCCCCTACAAACTTGGATACCATCTCGATGAAAGGATGCCGGTAAGTGATGCGCCCGTTAATCACGCCGCGTGTCTGCGGAATACCTCCCCCGCCGATAAGCGGCATTTTCCCCACGAGCCACATGACGAAGACGAGAATGCCCCAAGAAAACAGAAAGAGTGGAATGTGCCAGTACCAGGCCGGATGCGAAGCGAAGAAACCACTGCGGAGGTGGAACAGATAATAGAGAAGATAGTGATAGGGCACAGCGACCAGTCCCGTCAGCAAACCGACGAACATGCTGACGAAATACAGCCGGGCATCCACCAGCTTCAACTTCCAGATGTGCCAGCCGCGTACTGTTTTCCAGTTCTTGACCCTCGTCCAAAGACGTTCTGCCTTATCCCATAGTTCCATAACAAAACAACTCCCGTTAACTTGCGCTTTACAACAACAAGCAACGGGAGTTGTTTTATACAGAAACATTATTTACCAAAATCTGTTCTTTGCAGGATTATACTCAAATCCCACGAGCTTCAATTTTCGTACAATGTCCTCTTTCTCTACGTTCATATCCTCGCAGAGCGCGTCCAGCGAAGGATAGAAATCACGCAGTTTCATGTTGATGAAGCTGTACAGCATCACCGGGTCCTCAGGTAATCTCATAGTTACAATCTTTAAATTTAAACTAATACCGGGGACAAAATTACAATAAAAAAACAAAATAGAGATAATTTTAGTGTAGAATATACAACCTACCCACCGCAAACGATTGAGGGCCATGTTTACGGAGCTTCCGTCTGCTCTATCTTCAGGGAGACCTTCTCGATAATCTTTCCAAGCTCCTCTTCCAGCGGAATCACATTGAAGTCGCCCCAGAAATCGGCGTCATACTTGAAGTCGGTTTCAGAGAAGACGGTATGCACCGGCAACCGTTCCGCACGCGGGAAGCGCGTCACGTTCTCCCCGTCAATCCGGCAGGTCACCATCTCGAACCAGGTATACAGAGTGGGATTACTGAAGAGCATGCGTTTTCTCTTCATCTTGAAGTAAAGGTCGCCACGGATGTGGTGGACATAATAGGTACCGTTCCAGGGTTTGTATGAGACGGTATAGACAAGTTTCTCCGTTGTCAGCCTGATTTTCGGAGCCTGGCGTATCACGAAAAGCTGTGTGGCGGCCTTCACATACCGGGGATGAATCTCGAAGCGGGCACGCAGCAAGGCGCTGTTCTCCGAGTCTATATAGAGTTCTCCGCAGAACAAAGGCTCCTTTACCCCACGTTTCTGCTCAAAATAGACGACGTTGGCAGTACGGTCGTCCACCGATACGATGTCGCCCGAAGTATAGGTATAAAGTTCCTCGCCGGATTCCAGCAAGAGGAAGTCTGGAAGATTCTTCATGATGTCCAACTGCAGACATGCCTCCACCCCGGAGCTGATTTTGGCAAGCACACTGTCCGTCTGCTCCCGGTTATCTATCTTGCTCATCTTGAGCAGTTTCACCTGGTCTTTCTGTCCGGGTTCCATCGTCGGTGATTTGTAGACCTTGAAAACGGCCTCCGTCAGGCTCTGGAACTTGTTCTTCAGTTGTACACCTTCCCGGTAGAAGGTGGTCAGATAGACCGGAGAAGTGGAGCAGTTCCTATCCCGGTGCTCTATCATCTCGCGAAGCAGCTTTTTAGGCTCCACCAGGCGGATAAGCACTTCTTGTAAGGAAATGACTTTCGGCTCAAGGCTCAGAACATTGCTGCGTCCTTCCAAAGCAGAGGCTTCCACCGTTTGCCCCACATAACCCAGATGGGAGAAGGAGAGCATGCAGCGCCTCAACGAGTCGGGCAGGTTGAGCCGGAATTCACCGTTCTGGTTGGTAATGTTACCCAGTGAGGTTCCTTGTGCGATGACCGACGCACTGACGACGGGCTCTCCCGTCTCCTTGTCCAACAGGATTCCGGCAATGGTGGAATACGCCGGTCGGGGCGGCAGGAGTACCGTTTCTTCCATACTCTTCCTTTCTGCCGCCCGTGTTATCAATATATGGTTGCCTAATACCTTCAATTCGAGGTTCCGACTGCCGGTTATCCTATGAATGGCCTGTCTCACGGAACACTCCTGCTTCCTAACCCTCACTACTGAGTCGTTATGGATGACCTTGCTGTCATAGATAAACAGATAGCCGGACTGCTCCGAGACTTTCCCCAACAGCGCATAAACCGTTCCCTTCATTCCGGGCAGCCGGACGATGCGGTCCAGCACATCGCCTCCGTCCGCTCTTGCACTGCCCGCCAGGAAGAAAATGAAGAGTGAAAAATGGAGAATGAAGCATTTCATTGAATTCATTGTTCCGACAATATCAGTCTATTGCCCTGACGTGTACACTTCAAGTCGAACGTCCAGCATATCAGCTCGGCCACAGACTCCGGGGAGTTATTCGAAAATTCGACCGTCAGCCGCCTTTTGCCCAGGGTTGGCGACGCGGCTTCTATCTGCCAGCCGGCAGACTCCTTATTGATAGCACGCAGCACATCCTCCAGGCACTCGTCCTTGAAACGGATGTTGCTGGTGTAACGGTCAAAGAGCTCCGGATTCTCCGTCTCGCTGACGAGCAGACTGCCCCCCTGCAAGATAACCGTTTCTCCCGCCTCTACAAAGACCGTCTGTTCCTCTTGTTTCAGCAGCACCTTCACCTTCCCGCGCTTCACGGACAAGCTGAAGGGGGCCCCTTCATTGCTCCTGACATTGAAAGCCGTGCCCAGCACCTCCACACGCACCCTCGCCGTCTCAATCGTAAAAGCCTGCTCGGGTTTCTTTGCCACATCGAAGAAGGCTTCACCCTGCAGGTTCACTTCCCGCTTGTCTTCCGCAAAATGTTCGGGATACTTCAGCGTGCTTTCCTGCGCCAGATATACCACCGAACCGTCTTCAAGGGTCTTGACCAGTGTGGGCTTCTCCCGGTTCTCCTCCGTCAGCAAGCTACGACTGTCCCCACCTTGTTCCGGTACGGCCCACCATGCGGCAAAACATACGATTCCGGCAATCACGGCTGCCGCAACGCTCCCCCACTTGAGGTAAAGCCTGCGGTGCATTGCCGGAGCATGTTCCGCATCTGCCGGCAGCAGGCAGTCCGTTTCGAAGCGGGCATAAAGCCGTACCCATGCCTCGTCGGTCCTTGTCTTCTTTTTATCTACTTCCATCATTGTGTCCGGATATAATTATCAATTTCATTTCGTAAGGTTCGGAGTACCTTGGTCATTTCCGCTTCCACCGTCTTGACGGACAACGAAAGCGACAAGGCAATCTCTGCATATTTCTTCCCCTCCATGCGGTGCATCCTGAAAATCTGCTGCCGGCGCCGGGGCTGCTTGTCGAGCGTATGCCGGATGAGAGTCCGTAGTTCCTCGTACTCCAAATGCACGTGGGGGTCGGACGAATAGCCCGGCCCGGACTCCGTACGGACAGATGCCCGATAGCGCTCCTTGACCTCCTGATGCTCACAAAACTGCACGGCTTCATTCCTCACAGAACGGTAGAGATAGCTTTTCACGGACTGGAATACTTGTAACCGCTCCCGGTTCTTCCACAGCACGTAGAACAGCTCCTCCACAATTTCCTCGGCAGACGCCGTATCACCCGTGATGCCCGCAGCATACCAGCAAAGAGGGGAATAATACCGGCGGAAGATTCCTTCGAACGCCTTTATATCGCCCTCCTTTATTCTGGCCAGTATCATCAGTTCGTCCAGCATACACGGTGTTTTTTCTCGGTTGCTCCAAATATAAGGAAAACTATCAGATAATCAATTGGATTGTTTCCGCAATTTGCTGACTGCATTCTCCAGGGATTCCGTAGGTTCTATGATATTGTAGTTCCTCCAGAAGTCTTCGTTCCAGTACTCATCCACCAGGTCGTAGAATACCTGCTTCCGTTTGAAGGTGTTCTTGTTGGAGATGCCGGAGAGAGGGCTTTCCGTCCTGTCGGTCACCACCATTTCAGAGAAAGCGGTGTAGCTGGAGGAGAACAGCCTTTTTTTCCAGTCGCATTTAAAGCGGATGACATTCCGTATATAGTTCAGGTAAGTCTTGGCCCCCTGCTGCTTGTAGGTCACCAGATAGGTGACTTCCTGCGGGCGGAACCGTAAGCCGACGGGCTTCTTATGCAGAATGGCCTCCACTGCCTTCACCCGATTTGCCATGTCCAGGCCAAACTCGGCACGTGTAAAGGAAAGCCGTTCGTAGTCTATATACAGTTTCCCGATGAACAAGGCATACATCAGGCTGACCCGCGGACGGAAGCTGACCACATACTGCATGCGGTTATCCAAATTGACGGGGTCCTCCATACGGAATTCATAATAGTCCAGATTGTCCGTGCTCAACAGCGCATCGCCATTCTTCACAATATCCAGATAAAGGGACAGATTGGGGCCTCCCACCACTTTCACAGCCAGCGTGTCACTCTGCTTTTGGCTCAGCAGGCGGCGGCCTTTCAGCAGCTGCACCTTGTCGCGGTCCACATCGCGGGAGTTATAATCCGTCTTATAGACATCCATCACTGCCTCGGACACGCTGATATAGCGGCGGCGCTTCTGCACGGTTTCCCGATAGAAGGCGGTCAGCATGTTGTCATTGCCAGAATAATTTACTGGAATTTTCTTGATGGCCTCTTCCACTATGACGCGGGGATTATTGCCATAGACCACAATCTCGCTCAAAAGATTGGGGGCCGGTATCATCCAGATGGTCAGCTCGCCCGTTTTTTCAAGTTCTTCCAGAGAGAGGTGTGTAGTGAGATAGCCGATATGGGAGACTTCCAGTCCACGGAAAGCTTCCGCTTCCGCTACTTTCAAGGAGAATGTGCCGTCGGCATTGGTCACCGTTCCGATATTGTTGCCGACAACAGAGACGTTCACGTTTTCGAGTTTCTTCCTGCTGTCCTTGTTCTTGACCGTACCGGTGATGACGAGCTCGTTCACTGCCGCGTCCTGCGCCATCAACGGGGTGATACCCGAAGATAAGAATGCAAACAAACACCCAAGTGTAAATCCTACAAAGTTTTTCATAAGGCATGTTTTTAAGGGGTTTCTATTAATAAGAGCGGTGAGGAAGATAAAACCCTATAGAATGGAGAGAAAAATACAAAAAAAGTAGCACGTTGATAATCAGAGAGAAATTTTGCCAAGACATTGCCATAGGCATGGCAAAAACTTGTCAAGCTGTCGGCAATAGCTTAGTTGAATTGTTGGGGCTTCCGCTGGCTCAGAATAACGTAGATGATGACCGGCGCACCGATAATGGGCGTGACGGCATTCAAGGGGATAATACCCGCTTCGCCGGGCAAGACGCAAATCAAGTTGCAAAGCAGTGCCACTGCACCGCCACTCAAGATGGTGACCGGCAATAGGGAATTGTGATTGGCTGTCCCCAATATCATGCGGGCCACATGCGGCACGGCCAGACCGATAAAAGCGACTGGGCCACAGAAGGCGGTGGTGACAGCCGTCAAGAGCCCGGTGATAATCAAAAGCCAGTTGCGCACACGGCGGATATTTACACCTAGATTTTCGGCATAGCGCTCTCCCAGCAACAAGGCGTTCAGGGGCTTTATCAACAATAATGAGCCGAACAGTCCCACAATGGTGACCAGCGCAAAGGCCGGCATCTGCTGTAGGGAAACTCCACCGAAGTTGCCCAGCCCCCATATCATATAGGACTGCACCCCCTCTGCCGTAGCAAAGAAGTTCAGCAGGGCAATGGCCGAAGAAGCGATGTAGCCTATCATGATACCCGTTATCAGCAGCATGACATTGCTCTTTATCAGCGTGGAAAAGAAAAGGATAAGTGCCATAATCAGCATGGCTCCGATAAATGCGCCAAGCAGTACGGAGAAGAAGCCGGACAGACTGAACACCCCTGCCGTGATACTGCCGCCAAACAGCAGCATGACGAAGGCCACTCCCAGACTTGCCCCGGCGTTGATGCCCAGAATGGATGGTCCTGCCAGCGGATTCTTGAAAGCCGTCTGCAACATCAGTCCGCAGACAGCCAATGCGCCACCGCAAAGCAGCGCCGTCAGCGCTTGGGGCAAACGGGATTCCCAAAGGATGAAGCTCCAGCTTGCCTTCTCCCCCTCTCCACCGAGCAGGATACGGAAAACATCGGCAGGCGGAATCGAAACCGACCCCACCAGCAGATTGCCCGCAAAAAGCAATAAGATTACTACTCCCAACCCGATACCATATTTCCAGCCTTTACTCATAGTTACATTATTTAGCACACAGAGACACGGAGGCACAGAGTTTTCTATTACTTTCACAAAAGTTCCGTATCTCTGTGTGTTCATCACTCCTTCAGTCTGCAAAAATAGCGCAAACCTCCCAAATCTCCTATTTCGGGATGCAGAATCTGTATTAGGTCGGATAACAAATAATCGGGACGGAACGGAGTCTCCTCGTAGAAAGGAACTTTCGCCGTATTACAACCATAGACATTCCGGGTCTTGAAAGCCTTAAAACCGGTGTAGCCGATATAATCCGCCTCCAAATCAGCGTAGGTCATATCGCGGTCACGGTTGTACTTCACCAGCCAGACGTCGGCATCGCCCGCCTTGTCGAAAACGGTCTCGAAAGCCAGAGGAACAGAACCGCTGTGGGTATCGTCGGCAAAAGCGTAACGCCCGCAAGCATCCTGAAAAAGCCTTCCTATAGTGCTACGCCCTCCCGGAGCGTACCATGCCGAACCACTTTTCATCTCGCTGACAATGGACAGTGAGGTGGAGGAAAGCTTTGCACGCATCTTGAGGCGCCGGTAGCAGCTATCCACCTCGGCAAACAGACTGTCGGCTTGTGGCGCAGCCCCGAAGAGCAGCCCGTAAAAACACATCCATTCGGCACGGCCCAAAGCGGAAGTTTCCATATAGTCGGCACATTCGATGATGGGAATATCCAGTTTCTCGATACGGCCATAACCACCACTGTTCTCGAACGGAGATAGAAGAATGGCATCGGGATGCAGGTCGATGATACGTTCCATATCGGGATTCATACCATCGCCGCAATCGACAATGATACCCCGACGGCAAGCCTCGTGCACGGCCGGCAGCTTAATGTACTTCAGGTCGCAAACGCCGCCGATACTACTGAACACGCCCAGATTATCCATCAACCCGCAATGTACGGAAGAGTAAATGACCGATTTGGAGAGCGGGGTACGCACCACGGTACCTTCCGGAAGATGTGCCGGGAGTTCACGGTCTTTAGGAACCAGGATATAGGTATGCAGCGTGTGCAACGTATCCCAGGGATTGCGCAGGGTGGCAAGGGTATAGTCGGGATAGGACACTAAGGTAAGGTTCTCCGCATAACGTAAGGGAATGGTGTCACCGTCGGGCAAAGCAGAGGCAGTCTTGCCCCTTCCCCCGCAGGAGAAAAGAAGCAAGACTGCGAGTATGCAGATAAGAAAGCTGTTCCTTTTCATCGACATTAATTAAAGAAAACAGCGGAATTAGGATTGACACCTCCTGCATCGAACTTTTCTATGAACGTACCGTCTTTCTTGAAACGGTAGATGGTACCGTTCGTAATGAAATCGGAAGTACTGATATAAATATCACCGTTATTGTCGTTTATTGTCAACATATGCAATGTACTCGATACAAGTTCAGCAGGAGCATCTTTCAGGAAAGAAGCATTATTCATCTGTCCCGTCTTGATGTTGTAAGTAAAGAAAGTGTTGACAGTTGTAACCGGTTTAGTACTCCAGTCCGTCATTGAATTCACCAGATACAATATATCATTATTGGCAGCCATATAAGTGGCATTGCCTATCTTGGTAACCTTGTTGCCTTTGGCCGGCTCAATCATCTGCAGCACATAGCCCTCTGCAGAAGAATAATCATCAGAAATGAGGAACACTTTGTCGTCCTCTTCCAGCATTTGTGTATTGGGATTGGAAGCCACTGTCAATGTTTCCTTTAGTGTGAATGTTCGCAAGTCTATCACTTTAACATCATTGTGATAAGTATAGTCAGCAGTACAACTATTCGAAACATAAAGCATGTCCTCACAGATTGCCACACCTTCCAGATTGTCACCAAGTCCGGTCAATTTATCCACTACCTCCAACGTTGTCGCATTGATTTTAGCCACTGCTCCTCCCCAAAAGGAAGCATAGATATACCCATCCTCAGCATCTATATAGCGAATACCAGCACTGAGGTCGTTGTCGCCTACGAACGAAACACGTTTCAACTCCACACCTGCAGCATTCAGCTTGGTCAGATAATTAGAGCCATAAACGGCTATATATATTTCATCTTCATACTCAATCATGCTCTGACCAAGGTCACCCAACTTGGCATTGTTTTGGGTCTTGTAGATATCACTGATAAAATCCGCATCCTTATTGGGTGCATAAAAGGCAAGTCCTGCATTGTTGGCCCCTTGAGAGCCTTCGTTCAGAATATAGACACGCGTCTGCGGCAGTGTCACCTTCGACCCGTCATCATCCAGAGAATCATCGTCGTCGTCACTACAAGATACCAAAGAGGCACCCAAAGCAAGCATGCAGAGCATACCGAATAATAAACTTCTTACTTTCATAATCACTGTTGTTATTGTTTATAATTATTTCTTATTGTTTATAAATGGCTGACTCAAAACTTAAAGGTCCCCGTCAGCCGCCACGAACGGCCCGGCATAGGATAATATTTTATCACGTCATACTGTTCATCGGTCAGGTTTATAATCTCAGCCTGCAACCGGAGTCGGCAACTGCCCAAAGCAAACTCATGAGAGAGGCTCATCGTATGCTCCCAATACCCCTCAATCTCATTCTCCGGAAGGTTCTGCGACAAATAGTAGCGTTTTCCCACTCCCACCACCGAGTAGCCCACATTCACCCACGGCGTTTCCACAATGGCAGACGCATTTCCGCTATGGAGAGGGGTATAAGGCAATTGGTCTTTATAGTTCTTGGCATCGGCATCGGTCAAGTCAATGGCCTTCTGCCACGTATATCCGCCCGACATAACCAGTTTTATTTTTTTTGTCAAGGGTACAGTGGCGGCCAAAGTGGCATCCACACCTGCGGCATGTACCTTGCCGTAGTTTGCCATCTTCCACGCATAGGTGGTGGGAAAAGCCACAATCTTATCCGTCACATCATTATAGTAACCGTCGAGCGTAACGGAGATATAGTCGAACACAGACAATCCGGATTTGCTCCATGTGATGCCGACATTATATTCGTCTGCCTTCTCGGGTCGCAGATTACGGTTGCCCAGCCGGTAGTAATAGAGGTCGTTGAAAGTGGGCAGACGGAACGTACTCTTATACATCAACCGGAAATACAGCGACTCGTCCTGCCAAGGCTGCATACTGACTGATAAAGAGGGGGCAAAGCGATGGAAGTCATCGGGGACCGTACCTTTCTCGGCATGCTCCGAAGTGGCAGTATGCACCAGCGAAGCCGTGGCCGTGAGCCATCCTTGCCGGTAGCGTGCATTGAAGGCACTGATGGAAGTATATCTTGTAGGGAAAGGACATTCCGGCAAACTGTTGCGCAACTTGTTTATCACCCCATCCTGCGCCAACGAAAGGGTCAAAGCTTCCAAAGGACGGTAGAGAACGGTCGCGGAAATATAATATTCGTCTTGCCGGTGATTTTCCCGATAATATCCGTCGGCATATTCCTTGCCCTCATCCTTATATTGGTTCCAGCCATGATTATACTTTGCCTGTGCCTGCAAACTCCACCGGGGCGAAAAATGCTTCCTATAACGTGCCTGCACAAAAGTATTCTCATCCCAAAGCGTTTCATCGGAAAGGGGATTATAGAGCGTAACCGCCCCTGGAAGTCCCCGGCGGGAATAGAAGTAATAACCCTTCACATCCAGTTCGCTGTCATCCTTGAAAGTATGATAAAAGGTAGCTTCGCCCTGCCAGGAATAGATGCCGGAGTTGTTACGTTTCTCTTCCGTCACGTATTTCCCATTGACCAGCGTGAAAGGGTAATTACCGTCTGCCCTCATATAACCGGCATCTACCGCCACGCGTGTACGGCAGCCCAGTTTCTGCCACCAGCGCAGCGAGGGGCTGACCATGCCGAACGACCCTCCGCGCACCCGTGCCTGAAAAGCGGCATTGCGCCCGTCATCAAAATGAGGTTTTTCCGTCTCTATGCCCAGCACACCGGCCGACGCATACAAGCGGGCGGACTGCAACAAGTCCTCCGACTGCCCGATGGCGAGCGAAAGCATGGAAACATTGTCCAGCGAAAAACGCCCGATATCTATCTGCCCTGCCTGACAATTACTCACCGCCACCCCGTCATAACTGACAGCTGTATGGGCTGCTCCCATATTGCGTATGGAAACCGTTTTCAGTCCTCCAATGCCTCCATAGTCCTTTACATTGGCTCCGGCAAAACGGCGTACAGCATCTGCCATATTCTGTATTCCCAGCTGGCTGATATCCTGCCGTGACATCGTCTGTATGGGTACGGCAGAAGTCACTTTATTGGGCGACCTGCGTGCTGTCACTGTCACTTTCTCTATCTGATGCACTTTCCCCGTAATCGTATCTCCCCCCACCTCCTGGGCAGAGAGCCGGAGTATACTTGCACCCAATGAAACAGCACAGACCAGTAATACCTTAGTCCTTCCTGACATAGAATAAATGAAGATTATCTTAAACCATTTGCGCACTGCCCACTTTCCTCGAATGGACAATTTTTCGACTTTGTTTTGCAGGTCTTCTGACTCGTTCCCGGTACATCGCCTTCCCGTTCTTTCCGAAGAACAGTGGCACAAGTATGATACACCGAGCATGGAACTCACAGCAGCGGGACTGTTCGGGACTTTCACCCGATTCCCTTTTCATCCGCTTCTCCGGATAGAGAACGCGGAACAAAACGTGGACAAAGATAGGATAAATAAAAGAAGTTTCAGTAAACAATAAAACGAATATTACCGTTTTAACAGTCATTTTTTTAACTTTGTAACATAATAACCCCAAAATCGAGTTGCCATGAAATATAAGTTATTGGTTCTTGATGTAGATGGAACGCTACTCAATGATGAAAGAGAAATTAGTAAAAGGACATTAGCTGCTCTGCTAAAGGTCCAGCAAATGGGAGTGCGCATAGTTTTGGCATCCGGTAGGCCGACTTATGGACTGATGCCACTGGCCAAAACCCTCGAACTCGGCAATTATGGAGGGTTTGTTCTCTCCTATAATGGTTGCCAGATAATAAAAGCACAGAACGGAGAAATATTGTTTGAACGACGCATCAATCCGGAAATGCTGCCTTATCTGGAAAAGAAAGCCCGCAAGAACGGCTTTGCCATCTTCACCTACCACGATGATACCCTCATTACGGATAGTCCGGACAATGAATATATAAAGAATGAAGCCCTGCTAAACAATTTGAAGATAATCAGGGAAGATGAATTCTCTACTGCCATAGACTTCGCGCCTTGCAAGTGCATGCTGGTGAGTGATAAGGAAAAAGCTCTGATAGGGCTGGAACAACATTGGGAAAAACGCCTGGCAGGTACTCTGGATGCTTTCCGTTCCGAGCCTTACTTTTTAGAGGTGGTGCCCTGCGGAGTCAATAAAGCGAATACGTTAGGCGCCCTATTAGAGCATTTGGGAGTAACACGGGAAGAAGTCATTGCCGTTGGAGATGGCGTATGCGATGTGACCATGCTCCAATTGGCCGGCATGGGGGTAGCTATGGGACATTCACAAGATTCTGTAAAGGTCTGTGCAGACTATGTGACTGCATCGAATGAAGAAGATGGAGTGGCCCTGGCCGTAGAAAAACTAATATTGGCAGAAGTGCGTGCAGCAGAGGTGCCTCTTGATTTACTGAACGAACGGGCACGACACGCATTGATGGGAAACTTGGGCATTCAATACACATACGCTTCGGATGAGCGCGTAGAAGCAACCATGCCGGTCGACTACCGTACCCGCCAACCCTTCGGCATTCTGCATGGCGGTGCCACCCTTGCCTTGGCAGAAACCGTTGCCGGGCTCGGCTCCATGATTATCTGCGAATCTGATGAGATTGTCGTGGGAATGCAAGTCAGCGGAAATCATATTTCTTCTGCACACGAAGGAGATACCGTAAGGGCAGTGGCAACCATCGTTCATAAAGGGCGTTCATCCCATGTGTGGAATGTGGACGTATTTACTTCCACCAATAAACTGGTTTCCTCTATACGGGTAGTGAATAGTGTTATAAAGAAAAGATAAAATAACTGTTATAAACTACGTAATGTAAATGCATGAAGATCAAAAGGGAACGAGGGGGTTAACCAATTCCTCGGTTTTATCCTTACCTTTGTAAACTATATTAGAGAGTTATACCCGAACAACAAAAAGAAAACGATGCAGATACGCAACAATACATTGATAACGGAATGTTCAGCTTATGATTTCAAGGAAATGTTGGGACGTAAGAAAGTGAAGTCATGGCTTAAATCCGTGTCGGCTTTTGCCAATACGGAAGCATCTTCTTTCTTCACTACATTTCTATAATCTGAATTGGGGAAAGAACGAAAGAATACCCGTAGAAGAAGTGGCCGAAAGGGTAAACAGTCCCCTCAAAAAGTATCCTGCAAACGAAGAAAGTTCGGTCAAAAAGTTCGGTGTAAATGCGAAAATGTTCGGTGTAAACGACAAAAGTTCGGAGATAAGGTTCGGAGAGAGCACAGATGCCCCTAAAAACATAGGAAAGACAGCACAGAAGATTATCGATTTCGTCATTTCCGATTCTTCTATGTCAGCCGAAACTATGGCTTACAAGATTGGTATAAGTTCTCGTGCCGTAGAAAAACAAATTGCAAAATTGCGGTCTATGGGTATCTTATCTCGTGAAGGTGCGAACTTTGGTGGCTATTGGCGCATTGTCATTAATCCTCAAACTGAAAAATAAGTATATAAGACTGACTTGAAATTCAAAAACACAAGAGGCGTGCAACTTAATGGATTACACGCCTCTTTTTTCTATAAAATCACCTATTGCAACTTACTTCACTTCCTCAAAGTCAGCATCCTGCACATTATCGCCATGCTTTGTATTATCCTGAGCACCGCCTTGTTGCCCTGCATTCATATCAGGACCAGCTTGTGCACCACCCTGAGCACCGCTCTGGGCATACATTTCAGCACTTGCAGCCTGGAATGCCGTATTCAATTCGGCCATGGCAGAGTCTACGGTAGCCAGGTCTTGAGCCTTATGGGCATCTTTCAGCTTCTGCAAAGCAGCTTCAATCGGAGCCTTCTTGTCGGCAGGGAGCTTGTCGCCGAGTTCCTTCAACTGATTTTCGGTTTGGAAAATCATAGAATCGGCCTGGTTCAGCTTGTCTACTTTCTCACGCTCTTTCTTATCTGCTTCAGCATTGGCTTCGGCTTCGGCTTTCATCTTTTCGATTTCTTCCTTGCTCAAACCGCTGGAAGCTTCGATACGGATAGCTTGTTCCTTACCGGTAGCCTTATCTTTGGCAGACACCTTCAAGATACCGTTGGCGTCGATATCGAACGTTACCTCAATCTGAGGAATACCGCGACGTGCCGGAGCAATACCTGTCAGGTTGAACTGGCCGATTGACTTGTTCTGCGCAGCCATCGGACGCTCACCCTGCAATACATGGATGGTAACCTCCGTTTGGTTGTCGGCAGCAGTAGAGAATGTCTCGCTCTTCTTGCAGGGGATGGTAGTGTTGGCATCAATCAGCTTCGTCATCACACCGCCCATAGTTTCGATACCCATAGAAAGCGGAGTAACATCCAACAATACAACGCCCTTGATTTCGTCCGTCAAAACGGCACCTTGCACGGCAGCACCTACGGCCACCACCTCATCCGGATTCACACCCTTGGAAGGAACTTTACCGAAGAAATCTTCTACCAACTTCTGTACTGCCGGAATACGTGAAGAACCACCTACAAGGATTACTTCATCGATGTCCGCATTGTTCAGACCAGCATCGCTCATAGCCTTCTTACATGGCTCCAAACAAGCTTGAATCAAGTTGTGAGCCAGAGCCTCGAACTTGGCACGGGTCAACGTCTTCACCAAGTGCTTGGGCACACCGCCTACGGGCATGATGTACGGCAAGTTGATTTCAGTGCTTGTAGAAGAGGACAGCTCTATCTTAGCCTTCTCGGCAGCTTCCTTCAGACGTTGCATAGCCATCGGGTCTTGAGTCAGGTCGGCACCTTCGTCGTTCTTGAACTCCTGAACCAGCCAGTCGATGATTACCTGGTCGAAGTCGTCACCACCCAGGTGAGTGTCACCGTTGGTTGACAATACTTCGAACACACCGCCACCGAATTCGAGGATAGAGATATCGAATGTACCACCACCAAGGTCGAATACGGCAACCTTCATGTCCTTGTGAGACTTGTCAATACCGTAAGCAAGAGCTGCGGCAGTCGGCTCGTTCACAATACGCTTCACTTCAAGACCTGCAATCTGACCGGCTTCCTTCGTAGCCTGGCGTTGGGAGTCTGAGAAGTATGCGGGGACGGTAATTACAGCTTCTGTCACTTCTTGTCCCAGATAATCCTCGGCAGTCTTTTTCATTTTCTGCAGAATCATTGCAGAGATTTCCTGCGGGGTATAGAGACGTCCGTCGATGTCTACACGCGGAGTATTGTTGTCACCCTTTACTACTTTATAAGGCATACGGCCGATTTCTTTCTGTACCTGGTCCCAGTTTTCGCCCATGAAACGTTTGATGGAGAAAACCGTACGGGTGGGGTTCGTGATAGCCTGACGCTTGGCAGGATCACCGATTTTACGTTCGCCACCATCAACAAATGCTACTACTGAAGGAGTGGTGCGCTTGCCTTCACTGTTTGCAATTACTACAGGTTCGTTACCTTCGAATACTGCAACGCAAGAGTTTGTTGTTCCTAAGTCAATACCAATAATTTTTCCCATGATCGTTATTTTTTTATTTGTTATTATTCTGTTTCGACGTCCGCCTCAGTGGCAGACGCCAATAAAAAGACAAACGTTGTGCCAAATTGTTCAGAGCAGCCGCAGATTTATACTTGTGGCAGTTTGTCTGTCAGTTTGGCAGAATTAAAATCATTTTTTCTGTCGGAAATTACCATTTGTTAATTTCCATTCCATTCAAAAGCTCTACTTTTGTCGCCCGAATCAGAGATGATAAAACATGAACAACATTAATCATTTTCCTTGCATACCTTTAACCGTTCCTCCATGGAGGAAATATTGTTCCACCGTGGAGAAAATATCATTCCACCACGAGGGAAATATCGTTCCACCATGGTGGAACGATTAAGGATTAGTTAACATTGGGCTTAATCGCAGCAACGGAAATGATTGGTTTTCACATATAAAGAAATAAATAAGATGAGTATGGAAAAGATGAGAGACAGTATCGACTTCAAGAACACGGACATCAAGACATTGTTCCGCAAACTATTGCTCCCTACTGTACTGGGGATGATTTTCTCCGCACTATTCGTTATCACCGACGGCATCTTTGTCGGAAAAGGAATTGGCAGTGATGCTTTGGCGGCGGTCAACATTGTGGCACCGCTATGGTTGTTCTCTACGGGTGTGGGACTTATGTTCGGAGTCGGTGCCTCTGTGGTGGCCTCCATTCATCTGTCACACGGGAAAGTCAAGGTGGCACGTATCAACATCACACAGTCTGTAGTCATATCTTCCTTGCTGCTGATGTGTACCTCCACCCTATTCTGTTCATTTGCCCCGCAGGTGGTAAAGCTGCTCGGAGGGTCCGAACGGCTCACGCCATTGGCTGTGGAATACATGCTTTGGTTTGTGCCTTTCTCTCTGTTCACAGCATTACTCAATTCGGGTATGTTTTTTCTGAGGCTGGACGGTTCGCCCAACTTTGCCATGATGTGCAATGTGGTGGCTGCAGTTCTGAACATCCTATTGGATTATCTGTTCATCTTCCCCTTTGACTGGGGGATGTTCGGTGCCGCACTGGCAAGTGCCATAGGTACCACGGTAGGTGCATTGATGATAGTATTCTATCTGATGCGCCGCCGGTGCGCACTGCGCTTTCACCCCATTAAGATGAGCCGGAAAAGCATGCAACTGATGCGCCGCAACATTGGCTATATGTGCCGATTGGGTTCCTCCGCCTTCTTGTGCGAGGTGGCGATTGCCTGCATGATGTTTGTCGGCAACCAGGTGTTCATCCATTATTTGAAGGAAGACGGAGTGGCGGCATTCAGCATTGCCTGCTATTTCTTTCCTATTATATTTATGGTATATAATGCCATTGCGCAGTCGGCGCAGCCGATTATCAGTTATAACTACGGCCTGAACGAGAGCCAACGTGTCCGCCGCGCCTACTTGCTGGCACTGAAAACGGCCATAGGCTGCGGGGTATGTTTTGCCCTGGCCACAATATTCTGCAGCCCTGAAATTGTCGGCATGTTCATAGACCGCAGTTATCCGGCTTATGACATAGCGGTAAAAGGGTTGCCTTTGTATGCCACCGGCTTCGTGTTCTTTGCCGTCAACATCGTATCCATCGGCTATTTCCAGAGTGTGGAGCGTGCCAAGTATGCCACAGTTATCACCCTGCTGCGTGGTTTTATCCTGCTGACAGCCTGCTTTTTCGGACTGCCCCTGCTATTGGGAGACCGGGGAATCTGGCTTGCCACTCCTCTTGCAGAAATGCTGACAACCCTATTTATCCTCGTGATTTACATATCCGGGAAAAAGGAACATAAAGAAAAATCCGTATCTTTAGACAAGATGGGCTGCACCCCAACATAACTTTTTCATGCAAGCATAAAAGTCCTGTCTTCGGTTTACACTATCTTTGCAGCATGGAAACTATGATAAAGAAATTCTGCAAGAAGTATAAACTACCGGAAAACACTTTGCACGAACTTCTGTCACACATGGCAGAAGTTCGTTTCAGCAAGGGAGAACTCATTATCAGCGAAGGGGAAAGGAACAGCAACTTCTATCTTTTGAAGAAAGGCATCTGGCGCGCCTACTACCTGACAGACGGCACGGAAAACTCCCTTTGGTTCGCCGCACCGGGCGACACAGCTTTCTCATCGTGGGGATATGTGGACAGCGAGGTTTCCCTCATCAACATCGAATCAGTGAATGAAAGCATCGCCTATTGTATCAGTAAGCCTGAGCTGGAAGCCCTTTTTTCGCATTCCATAGACATGGCCAACTTCGGCAGAAGAATCTTTGAACGGGAAATTCTGTCGGTAGACAGTTCCACAGTAGCCTACGGCACCCCTCCCACTGCCAAAGAAAGGTACATGACACTGATGGAAGAGAATCCGGAACTGCTGCAGGATGTACCGCTCAAGTATCTGGCTTCTTATCTCTACATCACTCCGCAATCCCTGAGCCGGATACGCGCAGGATTAAAGAAAAAGTAAAAGACCTTTTTATGTCAAGATGCAAAAAAGGCTCTTAGCAGATTATTTCTGTAAGAGCCTTTATTATTTCAACCTATCTTGTCAGTTCTTCACCAACACCATCACCAGGTTATTGTCAGCATCGTACAGCCCGATGCCTCCGCCTGCCAGCTTGCCAAAAGACTGAACGGAATTCAAGGCTTTCAGCACACGGCTTTCCACCTCCATATCAGGGCATGCCATCATGGTACTGATAACTTGCGGGAAAGAGATTGCCGACGGATTTTCATCATCAACCTGGAAAGCGCCGTTAATCAGATTGCAACCCGCATTGCCGTGCAAGCGCTTTTCTGCAATATTAAATTCAATGAACGGCTGCTTCTCCATTCCGTCGGGAATAGCCTCGCCCGCAGCCTCACTAATTATCCACCTTCCTTCCAAATCAGACAACTTGGAAACGGACTCTTTCTTCTGCAACACGACTATGGGACGATTGGAAGCACCGCATAAAGCTATATTTTCCTTTCCCAGCTTCTTATACTTTTTCACTTTGTTCAAAGCCGACAACACATTATTTTCTACAGTCATATCCGGACAAGCCATACGGGTACTTGCCAAAGCGCCAAGGTCAATCGTGCCGGGTTTGGCATTCACGTCAAACGAACCCATCATACGGTTGCAACCACTGTTGCCAAATACTTTTCCAGTCTTTGTGTCAAAACCGATATAGGGAAATTCCTGACCCGGAGCAGGGACTACGGCAGTACCATTCACTTCAATAATATTCCACTCACCGCTGATGGAAGAAAGAGTTGCGGCATTTTTGGTTGATGCACAAGAAGACAAGCCCATCAACACGCTTGCCATGCATAGGGAAACAAATACTTTTTTCATTGTTATTCGTTGTTTAAGTTAATTTATTCAAGGGGCAAATATATAGAAAATAACCCAAATGCAAGTAATTTGTTTAATATTTGAAGCATTTACCTCAAAGTATTTAGCAGGATTTTAATGTTTATCTAAGAATTAACCCTTATATTTGCTCTCCGTATTTTTTATAAACCTAATATAATAATATAGTACAAAGAAATGGGTAAAGTTCTTATTATCGGTGCAGGCGGTGTAGGTACCGTTGTTGCGCACAAAGTGGCTCAAAATCCTGATGTGTTTACAGAAATCATGATAGCCAGCCGCACCAAGTCCAAATGTGACGCTGTTGTCAAGGCAATCGGTAACCCGAACATCAAAACCGCCCAGGTAGATGCCGACAGCGTGGACGAACTGGTAGCACTCTTCAATAGTTTCAAACCCGAAATCGTCATCAACGTAGCCCTCCCCTACCAAGACCTCACCATCATGGAGGCTTGTCTGCAAAGTGGAGTCAACTATCTGGATACCGCCAATTATGAGCCGAAAGATGTTGCCCACTTTGAATACAGTTGGCAATGGGCCTATAAGAAACGCTTCGAAGATGCCGGACTGACCGCCATCCTCGGTTGCGGTTTCGACCCGGGAGTGAGCGGCATCTATACTGCATACGCCGCCAAACATCATTTTGACGAAATACAATATCTGGACATCGTAGACTGCAATGCCGGAAATCATCATAAAGCATTCGCCACCAACTTCAATCCGGAAATCAATATCCGTGAGATTACACAGAACGGCCGCTATTATGAAAACGGAGAATGGGTGACAACCAAGCCGCTGGAAATCCACAAAGACCTGACTTATCCGAACATCGGTCCGCGCGACTCCTACCTGCTTTATCACGAAGAACTGGAGTCTCTGGTGAAGAATTTCCCCACCATCAAGCGTGCACGCTTCTGGATGACGTTTGGACAAGAGTATCTAACCCACCTGCGCGTTATCCAGAACATCGGCATGGCACGCATAGACGAAGTGGAATATAACGGCATGAAGATTGTTCCGCTGCAATTCCTGAAAGCCGTCCTCCCCAACCCGCAAGACCTGGGCGAAAACTACGAAGGCGAAACATCCATCGGTTGCCGCATCCGCGGACTAAAGGATGGCAAAGAGCGTACCTACTATGTATATAACAACTGTAGCCACCAGGAGGCCTACAAGGAAACCGGTATGCAGGGCGTAAGCTATACCACCGGTGTGCCCGCCATGATTGGTGCCATGATGTTCCTCAAGGGATTGTGGAAAAAACCGGGTGTATGGAATGTTGAAGAATTCAATCCGGACCCGTTCATGGAACAGCTCAACAAACAAGGCCTGCCTTGGCATGAGATTATCGACGGAGACTTGGAAGTTTGAAATTAATGATTAAACATTAATCATTATCCACTAATCATTAAACATTAATAAAGTGAATATAGGAGATAAAGCACCCGAAGTATTGGGTATCAACGAAAAAGGTGAAGAAATCCGCTTGAGCGACTATAAGGGAAAGAAGATTGTACTTTACTTCTACCCCAAAGACATGACATCCGGCTGCACGGCACAAGCCTGCAACCTGCGGGATAATTATGCCGACCTGCGCAAAGCCGGTTATGAAGTCATCGGCGTCAGTGTGGACAGCGAAAAGTCACACCAGAAATTTATTGAGAAAAACAATCTGCCTTTTACCCTGATTGCAGACACCGACAAGAAGCTGGTAGAACAATTCGGAGTATGGGGCGAAAAAAGCATGTATGGCCGCAAATATATGGGAACGTTCCGCACAACTTTCATCATTAATGAAGAAGGTATTGTAGAGCGCATCATCACTCCGAAAGAAGTGAAGACCAAAGACCATGCGGCACAAATTTTATAATCATTAAACATTAACAACGTGGCAAAAAAAGACGAACTGAATTTTGAAAATGGCAGCAATCTGGCATCGGGCGAAAAACTGAAAGCCTTGCAGGCTGCCATGGACAAGATAGAAAAGAGCTTTGGTAAAGGCTCTATCATGAAAATGGGCGACGAAAGCGTCGAACAAGTAGAAGTTATTCCCACAGGTTCCATCGGCCTCAATGTGGCTCTTGGTGTGGGAGGATATCCCCGCGGACGTATCATCGAGATTTACGGCCCGGAATCTTCCGGTAAGACAACCCTTGCCATTCATGCCATCGCTGAAGCGCAAAAGGCAGGAGGCATTGCCGCATTCATTGATGCAGAACATGCTTTCGACCGCTTCTATGCGGCAAAACTGGGTGTGGATGTGGACAATCTGCTGATATCACAACCGGACAACGGCGAACAAGCGCTGGAAATCGCAGAGCAACTGATCCGTTCCTCCGCTATTGACATCATTGTAGTGGACTCTGTGGCTGCATTGACCCCGAAAGCTGAAATTGAAGGCGATATGGGTGACAACAAAGTAGGTCTGCAAGCCCGGCTCATGTCACAAGCCTTGCGTAAACTGACGGCAGCTGTCAGCAAAACACGCACCACTTGTATCTTCATCAACCAGTTGCGCGAAAAAATCGGTGTCATGTTCGGCAATCCCGAAACAACTACCGGCGGTAATGCACTGAAGTTCTATGCCTCCGTACGTCTTGACATCCGTGGAAGCCAAGCCATCAAGAACGGCGATGAAGTAATCGGCAAGCAGACCAAAGTGAAAGTTGTGAAGAACAAGGTAGCTCCTCCTTTCCGTAGAGCGGAATTCGACATCATGTTCGGTGAAGGCATCTCCCGTGCAGGCGAAATCATTGACTTGGGTGCAGAGCTTGGCATCATCAAGAAAAGCGGTTCATGGTTCAGCTATAACGAGACGAAAATTGCCCAGGGACGCGACGCCGCCAAGCAGGTCATCCTTGACAATCCGGAACTGGCAGAAGAGCTGGAAGGGCTTATCTTTGCAGAATTGAGAAAAGACAAATAACAAAAAAACTTGCCAATAGAAAAACAAAACATTCTATTGGCAAGTTTCCCTAAAAAGGTTACCGCTTCCTATTCCATTTTTTCCAAACGTTCTTCCAAAGTCTCCATGCTTTTTTCAAAACGTTTCCATGTATCGGTATCCATTTGTTCTTTCAGATACTTGTTGTCTTTCAGTTTAGCTACATTTTCCAGCCCTTTCAATGCCAGTTCTTGCGAATGCTTCAATTCTCCAAGCCAATCGCGGTTCTTCAGCTTCTCTATCTCAGCCCAGTTTATATCCGGAAGCTGTATATTCACATTGTTACCATTCCAGCTGGTATTCTGATACATCATGATATTCTGTATATCCTTCAAAGTCATATCACCTTCCAAATAAACAAATTTCAGAGTAGCTGCACCATCTACAATCATAATCAGCTCCTTCACCTTTTCCCCTTTACGGCTCATGTAGAATTCAGAACTGGAGACTGTTCCCTTCTGCTTCATCAGCAATTCATATCTGGAAGACTGCACCAAAGAACGAAGATCCTTACGCATTTCTTTCTTTACATTATTATCCATTGTAGAAAGTACCTGCACAGAGTTCAACTGTCCGGACACTTTCCCAATATAAACATCTTTAGTAAACAAGTTGGGATTCGTTTCTATCATTGCCTTGGATATGTAGACGGACGACACGCCTTTCATATCTCCATACTTGTTGAATAGGTTCTTCTGTGCCTGGCAAAGCAAAGGCAACATCAGCAGTACACCTGCCAAAATCATTTTCATTGTTTTCATATCAGATTATTGTTGAATTTCTTTTCTTACTTCCTGGTTCACCTTCGTTACGTCTATCCGCGTTTCCTCTATCTGTTCAATTCCCTTGTTCAGATTCGCAGACACCTCGATTAAAGTGGCCTGCAATGCCTTATAAGCAGCTTCCGGATCAGAGAAAGTGTCCTGAGGTGTAGGAGGACGCATATCCTCTCCCATGTTCGTAATGCCATAACCTGCACCTACAAGAACCAGAATGGTGGCAGCAATACCTCCTATCCAGCGCCAATTACGTTTGGCCTTGTTCCGGTGGAAAAAACGTTGTTCCTCTTCAGCCTTTTCATCAATCATCCGGCTCAGTTTATCCTCCAATCCGGCGGGAACATTATCCACCACTTCCCCGGGAAAAAAGCTGAGAAAGAGTTTCTTGTCCTTCTGCAAGTGCTCGGGCACTTCTTCGGTTCTGAAAGCTTCCTTCAACAACTCTTCTTCCTGCTCGTTGGTATTCCCTTCATAAAATTCGGCGAGCAGCCTTTCAATTTCCTCGACTTTCATAGTTACTCCATTTATTAAATTCCTCACGTATCTTTTTTCTTGCCCGGGACAACAGTACACGGACATTGGTAGCATTCAATCCCGTGACCTGCTCTATCTCTTCATAAGAACATCCCTTGACATCACGCAACGTTACTATTTTCTGCTGTTGCACCGGCAGATGGGCAATGATATGCCTTACCTGCTGCGCTTCATCCCGCGCTTCAAAGTTATCTGCTTGAGACACATTATGCACTTCGGCCAACTCCACACTCTGTCTGCTCAAAGTATACTTTCCCGAACGAAGCAAATCAAAGCACATATTTTTCACCAGAGTAACGCTGAATGCTTCCGGATTACTGATAATGGCCAGTCCTTCCCGCTTGTCCCACAACTTCAGATAAGCTTCCTGCACCAAATCTTCAGCATCGGCAGCATTCTCCAATAGCCTATAAGCTATGCAGTACAACTTGCGATGATATGGCAGAAACTCTTTTTTAAAACTTTCAGCGTCCATGGGCTATTTATCAATAGTAGATTTCTGTTTATACCCTTCAGACGTAGGGGGAAAGGATTTTGTTACACGACCAGGAAGAAAAAATGGGAAAAAATGAAAACACCAATAGCACCAGCCCAAGAGTGCGTTTATTTCAAGACATCAGCAATCCGCTTTTTAAGATTCAATTTCGCAATGTCTTCAGGCTTCAGCTCAAGCTCCACCAACACCTTCGCTGTGGAGAGCCTGTATTCCTGCTCTAACGTATCATAATTTATCTGTTCCTTATGAATGGAATACAACAAAGCAAAATCGTAGTTCAAGGCACGTGAGACATTATACAACGTATCCGTATCAATACTTTTTCTCGTAAGCATATAGTCTACACTTTGAGGCTTAACTTTCAGTCTTCGTGCAAGTTCCGCCTTGGTAACTTGCTGTTCAAGCATCACGTTCTTGATTATCTCTCCGATGTATATATTACTTTTTTCCATTTATATGAAGGTACAAATTAATCATTCATATTATAAGGAACACCAATACCAATTTGTCTGTATGTATCGTTCTTTTTATTCATAATTCGTTTGTTTTATCAAATATTTTATGATACTTTTGCAGCATATTCATATAAACAAACAAATAATATCTGCTATCATGAATTTACTGACATGTATTCTCATAGCCATCCCTATCGGCATTATTTTTATTATGCTATGGATATACAATGACTACCGGAAATATAAGAAGAAAAATAAGCTTGTCATTTTGCTGTTTCTCCTATTTCCAACCACTTTATCTGCACAATACGTTGATGCGGGATGCCAAGTATCCTTTAAATGGCTGAAGAACCAAAAAGGGAAATTAGAGTATACAAAAGATGGGGTTACTTATAAGTTTATTCCAAACGACTCCCAATGGGAAATTATAATTCGCAACAACTCTTCAGAAGATATCCGAATAAACTGGGAAAATATGCAATTCATTGTGGACGGAAGAACCTCAGAAGTCAAATACCCCATACTGGCAGAAGCGGAAACTCCCTTTGCAATTATAAAAAGCCAGGCAGAAACAAGCCAAAAGATTGGTGTAACAACTTATACAGCAAATAAAGCAAACTCTCGAATATACAACAAGAAAGAGATTCGGAAAGGAAGGAATTCCTCCATTACTATTATCCTTCCCATATCTATCGGTAAACGCCCTCAATTCTTCACCTCTTTCGACTTTATCATCAAAAAAGCAAACTAACTATGACTTCTCAAGATATAAAAAAACAACTGAAAGAACCACATTTCTGGAACATTGTATTAACCGGTCAGCACGCCGAACCGAGGACAAAAGCAATGCTGGAAGCAAAAGGTATCATAACCTGGCTTCCACTTGCTCCGGTCCGGCGTCAATGGGGAAGGATATTAAAAGAAATACACACCCCAGTCATCCCGAGATGTGTATTCGTCTATATATCCAATGAGGAAAGAAATACGTTGCAAAAATCCTACCGACTTCTTCAACCGGAAATTATACTTCAAGAACTGCCGGACCTATGCAATCAGAACAAGTAGATATATGCCAACGTGCTCACACTAATCACTATCCACAACAAAGTGCCTTGTATCAAGGGCTTGATGCCTACTGCCTTCAGTACATCACGTGACAGAGAGGCACCGATAAAGAACAGAGTGATAGTCAGTGTCTTGCGGGCCAAAGAATTGATTCCCTCCCCAATCATGGCACCCGTTTCGGTAGTGCCCAGCACATAAGTATTGAAAATCATAGCCAGCACAAAGAAGAAGATGAACCAGGGAATACTGATTTTCTGTCCCTTGCTCTTAAAGATGAACGAAGTTACCAAAGCCAAAGGAATAATCCATAAGGCACGTGTCAGCTTTATAGTCGTTGCCACCTTCAAGGCCTCCTCGCCATATGCGGCACCTGCTCCCACTACCGAACTCGTATCATGTATGGCAATGGCCGCCCATGTGCCGAACTCATGCTGGCTCATGTTCAAAGCGTGGCCTATCATCGGAAAAACAAACAATGCAATGGCATTCAATATAAAGATGGTGCCCAATGCCACAGACATCTCGCTATCCTTTGCCTTCAACACCGGCCCCACAGCTGCAATGGCACTGCCTCCGCAGATAGCCGTACCGGAGCTGATAAGATAGGAAGTGTCACGGTCTACTTTCAAGAACTTACGTCCTATGAGCCAGCCTATGAGCAATGTCCCCACAACAGAAATAATCGTGAACTCCATTCCCTCCTTGCCCGAAGCCAGGGAAGCCTGCAGATTCATTCCAAATCCTAACCCTACAACAGAGTATTGCAATAGATACTTTGAAGTCTTCTTATTGAACTTCGGATGTGCCTGCCCACACAGCAACGCAAAGGCCAACCCCAAGAACAACGCCAACGGCGGAGTGACCCATGCCGAATAGGCATGCATACTGGGCACATAATCCAGCAGCAGAAAGAAGGAGAGGACAACCAGAAGAGATACATAAATAAATTTATTATTACTTTGAAGAAAAGGCATATTAATGCTTTTAGCCAAAACTCGATTTGAAGCCATACTGTTTACTTTACTATATTACTAATGTTTATTCCTTAATTTTCCGGGTGCAAAGGTAGTTCTATTTTAGTACACCCGCCAATCGTTTCTACTTATAGACTATAACTTATTGTTATCGGGACATAAACATATAGTTCATAAAGGCTTGTGACAATCCTCCTTCCTGCCCTTGCAACTGGACAAAGCAGAAGTCGCGAAGCATGGGCATATCCTTTATCTCGACCACGCGGAAAGTGCCTGCCGCCAGTTCCTTGCAGATGGAACGGATAGACACGATTCCCATGCAATCGGAGTTTTCAAGAAAGAGCTTGATGCTTTCGGTACTACCCAGGTACATCAGTACATGGAGTGAGGCAAGCTTGACGCCGTGCTTCTGGAGTGAGCGTTCTATCACGTCCAGCGTACCCGAACCGCGCTCACGGAGCACTAAAGGAATAGCGGGCAAATCCTGGGGAGTAATCTCTTCGGGCAACTGCAAACGGCTTTTGGAATGGACTACCGCTACCAGTTCATCCTCAAGAAAAGTAGTGTACTTCAGATTGGGAAGGCGGAAAACCCCTTCCACCAATCCCAAGTCAATGCGGTGTTCCTGCAAAGCGGCTTCTATTTCCCGGGAATTTCCATTGAGCAAGGACAAGTTGACCTGCGGAAACTTGCCGATAAAACTGCCCAGCAACGGAGGAAGCACATACTGCGCAATGGTAGTGCTGGCTCCCAACTTGAGTTCTCCAATATATTCGTTATGTAACAAGTGCATTTCATATTCCAGCCGTTTATAGTCCTCCAATATCCGTTCGCAATGCTCCAAAAGCAGCCGGCCCGACTCGGTCAAACTGATTTTACTTCCCTGCCGGTCGAAAAGCCTCGTCTGGTAAGTGGCCTCCAGCTCCTGGATATGCTTGGTTATAGCCGGCTGACTTACAAACAACTCTTGCGAAGCCTTTGTAAAACTCAAGTTCTTGGCAACAGACTGAAACACTTTTAAACGGAAATCACTCATATACTTCTTATATCTTATAACTCGTCAGACTTGATGCCGAATGCATGCGCCAAAGAATAAAACACCGGCTCCAGGCGGCAATACACCGGGCTCAGAGGTTCCTCCGTGATGAAGTACACAACTTTGCCCCGTTCTTCTTCACTCTTGTCTTTGAAGAAACCCGCCAGCTTCTCCTCCACTCCATTACCATATACCTGATGGAAAGGCAACAGCATCAAACACTTCACATCCGCAGAATCAAGCGCCAGGTTCATCAGGTCAAGAAACAACTCTTCGGTAGAGACTAAACCGGAAGAGGTGACGGAAGAAAATGCAAATTCGCCCAGCGGCGTACGGCATGCCTGGTGATTCAGTTTATTCACATCGGATGGTTCACAACACTTCAGCACGTCCGCTGCCGGAGTATGCACCAGCAACACTTCCACCTCATTTTCTTGTTCTCTCAAGCCGGCGTCCAATGCCAGATAGCTCAACCATGCCGGCAGGTCAACATCGGGTAGCTTCCGTCCCAACTTACCTTCCAAAAAGTTCTTTGCACCATATACCACTTCATTCAGAAATGCAACATCTATCAATATCACATTTGCCGGAAACTTTATCTTATCCTCCATTATCTTCTATTTTAATACGTGATTATACATAATGCTCCTCTGCAAGCGGAGCTCCAAAAACCTACCACACAGAAAGCACAAAACTTTGAAGCAGTAAAAGTACGACAAATTTATCAATAACTTGTATCATCCCAAACAATTAATCTATATCTCCGAAGCGGAAAGAGAATATCCTTCCTCCGCAACACGGGAACCTTGGAGCTGGAACACGAAGACTTAGCTACTAAAACATATAGGCCCTCACTACATGAGATGTGCATCTCGTACTACATGAGATGTACACCTCGTACTACATGAGATGCACATCTCATGCATGACATCCTTATTTGCCCTTCTCTTTAACCAATAGAGTTTAATACGAAAAGGAACTTTGCTCCAACTTCTTATCTAAAGAAGTAGAAAGAAACAAAACGACTGATTTACAGACAATTTGTCATTTTACATATTTTATATGCAGACAATTTGTCCGAAATGTGCCAATGGCAAATCTTTTGCGCCTCCCCAAGTGTTATGAAACTGATAAAATAGAAAGGAGAACAAAATATGAACTTTAACAACTTTACCATTAAAGCGCAAGAAGCAGTGCAGGAGGCTGTGAACCTGGTACAAAGCCGTGGACAGCAGGCCATCGAGCCCGTGCATGTACTTCAAAGCGTGATGAAAGTAGGTGAAAATGTCACCAACTTCATCTTCCAGAAGCTGGGCATGAACGGTCAGCAGATAGCACTTGTACTGGACAAGCAAATTGATTCTCTGCCCAAGGTATCCGGCGGAGAGCCATACCTGAGCCGTGAAACGAACGAAGTGTTCCAGAAGGCCACCCAATATTCCAAGGAAATGGGTGATGAATTCGTCTCCCTGGAACCGGTACTGCTGGCTTTGCTGAATGTGAAAAGCACTGCATCCACCATTCTGAAAGATGCCGGGATGACGGAACGCGAACTGCGGGAAGCCATCAACGAACTGCGAAAAGGAGAAAAAGTAACTTCACAATCCAGCGAAGACACTTACCAGTCATTGGAAAAGTATGCCATCAATCTGAACGAAGCAGCCCGCAGCGGCAAACTGGACCCCGTCATCGGCCGTGACGAAGAGATACGGCGTGTCCTGCAGATTCTGAGCCGACGTACCAAGAACAACCCGATTCTTATCGGTGAACCGGGTACCGGTAAAACAGCTATCGTAGAGGGACTTGCCCACCGTATCTTGCGTGGAGACGTCCCCGAGAACTTGAAGAACAAACAAGTCTACTCCCTGGATATGGGTGCACTGGTGGCCGGCGCCAAGTACAAAGGCGAATTTGAAGAACGTCTGAAGGCCGTTATCAACGAAGTTAAGAAGTCGGAAGGAGACATTATCCTCTTCATTGATGAAATCCATACCCTGGTGGGTGCCGGCAAGGGGGAAGGCGCCATGGATGCCGCCAACATCCTGAAACCCGCCCTGGCACGCGGTGAACTGAGGAGCATCGGGGCCACTACCCTCGATGAATATCAGAAGTATTTCGAAAAGGACAAAGCGTTGGAACGCCGCTTCCAGATTGTCATGGTGAACGAACCGGATACACTGAGCACCATCTCCATTCTGCGTGGTCTGAAGGAACGTTATGAGAACCATCACCACGTACGGATTAAGGACGATGCCATCATCGCCGCCGTAGAGTTGAGCAACCGCTACATCACCGACCGTTTCTTGCCGGACAAGGCTATCGACCTGATGGACGAAGCCGCTGCCAAGCTACGTATGGAAGTCGATTCCGTTCCGGAAGAACTGGACGAAATCTCGCGTAAGATAAAGCAGCTGGAGATTGAACGCGAAGCCATCAAGCGCGAAAACGACAAGCCCAAACTGGAACAAATCGGCAAAGAACTTGCCGAGCTGAAGGAGCAGGAAAACTCGTACAAAGCGAAATGGCAAAGTGAAAAGACCCTTGTCAACAAAATCCAGCAGAATAAGGTGGAAATAGAGAACCTGAAGTTCGAGGCCGACAAAGCAGAACGGGAAGGCGACTATGGCCGGGTGGCCGAAATCCGTTACGGCAAACTGCAAGCGCTGAACCAGGAGATTGAAGAAACGCAGCAAAAACTGCACGAAATGCAGGGTGACAAGGCCATGATTAAAGAGGAAGTGGACGCTGAAGACATCGCCGACGTAGTATCCCGCTGGACCGGCATACCGGTAAGCAAGATGCTGCAAAGCGAAAAGGACAAACTGTTGCATCTGGAGGCGGAACTGCACCAGCGGGTTATCGGGCAGGACGAAGCCATCGAGGCCGTATCCGATGCCGTACGACGCAGCCGTGCCGGACTGCAAGACCCGAAACGTCCTATCGGCTCATTCCTTTTCCTGGGAACCACCGGTGTAGGTAAGACGGAATTGGCAAAGGCACTGGCAGAGTTCCTCTTTGACGACGAGACAATGATGACCCGTATCGACATGAGCGAGTATCAGGAGAAACACAGCGTTTCCCGTCTGGTTGGAGCGCCTCCGGGATATGTGGGCTACGATGAAGGTGGACAACTGACAGAAGCCGTAAGGCGGAAACCGTATTCTGTCGTCCTGTTCGACGAAATCGAGAAAGCGCATCCGGACGTATTCAACATCTTGCTGCAAGTGCTGGATGACGGACGTCTGACGGACAACAAAGGGCGTACGGTCAACTTCAAGAATACGATTATCATCATGACCTCCAACATGGGCAGTGGCTATATCCAAAGCCAGATGGAGAAACTAAACAGTAGCAATAAGGAGCAAATCGTAGAGGAAACCAAGAAGGAAGTGATGAATATGCTGAAAAAGACCATCCGTCCGGAATTCCTGAACCGTATCGACGAGACCATCATGTTCCTGCCGCTGACAGAGCCCGAAATCAAGCAGATTGTGGTGCTCCAAATCAAGAGTGTGCAGAAGATGCTTTCCGGTAACGGCGTGGAACTTGTTCTGACAAATGCTGCCATAGACTTCCTTGCCAATGCAGGTTATGACCCTGAATTCGGCGCCCGTCCGGTGAAACGTGCCATACAGCACTATTTGCTGAACGACTTGTCGAAGAAGCTGCTGTCCCAAGAAGTAGACCGCAGCAAGCCTATTACAGTGGATGCCAGTACCACTGACGACGGACTGGTTTTCAGAAATTAAAAGCAATCCGTATCCCCCAATAAAAGAGGCGATTCCCGACTATTGAGAATCGCCTCTTTTATTTTGTATTTCAATCCTTCTCCGATTACTCGGCCTTGCTTTCCTCCTTCGTTTCTGCCGCAGGAGTTTCTTCAAAATCCGTCATACCGCTTGCCACCAGCAAATTATACCAAACAATCAATTTCTTGATGTCGGACGGATATACGCGGTCGCGATCGAAGGTAGGCAATACCTCTGCCAGGTAAGCACGCAAGTCGTCAGCAGTAGCTTTCTTCAAATCCAACACTACGGCAGCACCATTTTCCTTTTTCTTCATGGAAAGAAACACTTCCTTCAAAGGAACATCTTCCGTATCTGTATACATGGCGATATCGCCCAAAGAAATAATCTTCTCATTACCATAGGCAGGGAAACGCTTCTTGTCTGCAAGCGACTCTACAATCAACATATTTTTTCCCTGAGAAACAAGCTTATACAATCCCGGTTTACCGGAAATGGACAAAATAGTCTTCAACATAATATATTCTGTTTTGATGATTAGTAGTTATTTTTTTCGGGGGGCAAAGATAATGTAAGCCGAAGACAATACAAAATAAGCTTGCTTATTTTTATTGTTAAGGAGATGCCTATTTGCGTAACAGATAGTGCATTTTTTCAGATAGCGAACCGATTAGCTCTAAAACTTGCGGAATCAATGGGGTTTCGCCATCATTTACAATGACAAAATCTGCATATTTACGCTTTTCTTCGTCATTCATCTGGCTACGGATACGCTTTTCTATCAATTCGCGCGAGGAAGCATCCCGCCGGACGGCACGTAAAATGCGCACCTCTTCGGGCGCATAGACCATAACAATAGCATCCACTTCACCCGCAAACCCCGCTTCGACCAGAATGGCCGATTCTATACCGACAATGGGAAAAGCGGTGCGGCATTGTGTCCACCGCCTGAAATCCTCCTTTACACGAGGATGCACAATACAGTTGATTTCTTTGGCATGCTCCGGACTACCGAAAAGATAAGACGCCAACAAAGGCTTGTTCAGCGTGCCACCGGCATACACTTCCGCACCAAGCAAAGCTGACAATTCCTCGCGGATCAATGAATCGGATGCCATCAGCCTTTTCGTTTCCAAGTCCGAGATATAGACGGGAACACCCAGCACTTCCAACAGCCGGGATACCATACTCTTTCCGCTACCGATACCACCGGTTATACCTATCTTAATCGCCATAATCAAGAGAAACTTGCTCTATCAGAAAATCCACTTGTGCCGGATTGAAGCGTACCTGGCTCACCCCTTTCGGCAGATTCTTAATCTTTACCGTATACTTGTCGGAACCCAGACGGAGCAGTTCCTCATAGGACACGTAAATATGAAAATCATCAGCGTTAATCTGCCTGAAATGACTCAGACCAACCTGAAACGTGACCTGCACCTTGGAAGGGAAAGCGCGCAGCACCTTGTCGGCAGGAAAGTTAACGCCACGCAACGGCACCTCCACTGTCTTTTCCGTATAAATATCCACCGGAAGCATCATCTCAATGGAAGAAGGCACAAACTTCACACCTTTCTGGATACGCAGGGGGACTTGCTGCCTCAAGGTATCCGATATATCTTCCAGCTTCACCGGTTGCGTATAGGCAACAGCAATCGTATCCAGCACGCCTTGCGGCGCATACACCAATACGGAATCGGGACTGAATATCGTATCCGAAAGATAATACTCACGTCCGGCACTCAGCGTGCCGCGCAGCTTCACCGGCACCAGTTTGGAGGCTCCCGTCGAATAGATGTACTCCAATGTATCCGGCTTCATGGAAAGCAGGCGGGTAGAGGCATTCAGCTGGTTCAGCACTTTCTTTTCAAACTGCGAGGGATATATCCTTACTTGATTATCCACGCCCTTATAATCGGCATAATCGAGAATAACGGGATAAAAGCTCTTTCCCAACATATAGTTGAGCAGTACCGTTCCCTTATCCTTTACCTTGATACGGAGTTCTGAAGCAGGTTCAGAGGTAATCACCACATTATTGGGCACTCCCTTCAGCCGCACCGGTATAGAAAAGTCCGCCTCATAGTCGTTGTTCAAGGTCTGCAAGAGCCAGAAGCCACCGGCTACAAAGAAAAAAAACAAAAAAATGAAGAACTCCCTGCTTTTATCGCTAAGCAGAAAGTCCTTCACTTCTCTTGATATCTTCAGATATGTACGTTGTATGTTCCTACGTTCAAACATAGGCTCACATTTCTATTATTTAGATGCCTGACTGCTGTTCGCATCAGCAGCTGCAGCAAAAATAGAATTCTTGTCTATACGAATCTTAACGTTAGAAGCGATTTCAAGCACCACATCATTGTCGTTGATTTCCTTGATAACACCATGGATACCACCAGCTGTGATTACTTTCTGATTCACTTGAAGCGATTTACGGAAGTTTGCTATTTCCTTTTGCTTCTTGTTTTGAGGACGAATCATAAAGAAATACATAATAACGAACATGGCTATCAGCATAATCCACATCATGCTACCACCACCGGCAGGGCCTGCAGCGGGAGCCTGCAGGAAGAATACAGTCATTAAGTTCATAAATACTCAGTTTTGGTTTCTATTATTAAACAAAGGTATTAGTTTTTCGTTAACTTACCTTCTTTTTTTAATTGATTAACTATTCCATCCAATGTACCGTTCACGAAGCTGCCACTTTTGGCCGTGCTGTAAACTTTGGCAATATCGACATATTCGTTCAACGAAACACTCACCGGAATGTTCGGGAAACTTAATATTTCGGCCAAGGCACACTGCATGATAACAACGTCCATAAAGGCTACACGGTCCAAGTCCCAATTACGCGTATTCTCGCTGATGAGGTGACGGTAATAGTCACAGTTCAAGATGGCACGGCGGAACAAACGGCGTGCAAATTCCTGGTCTTCCTCATCCTTGAACTCTGGTAGAAGTTCCTGATTGGCACCATTCTTCTCTTCAAAGCGCTTGATGGTTTTCAGTACGAAAGTATCCACAATCTCCTTGTCGTCATTCCAGTAGAGGCTCTGGTCTTCGAGCACATTGTCCAAGGCTTCGTTGTTGAAGACAAAAGTCTTATACAGCTTTCTCCACAATTCACGGTCGTATTCGTAAGAATTGTCCGAAGAAGCCATATATTCCTTATATATATCTGATTCCACAATTTTCTCATACAATCCCTTGACAAAGTCTTCATCATTGGCCCACGTGCGCTTTTGGTTGGCAATGAATTCCGTCAATTGTTTGTTCACTTCCAACTGGGCTATGAACTTGTTTTCCACAAATTTCATGTTGGGATACAGCTCCTCGGCAGTGGGAGCCAGCTTAGCTTTTGCCGCATCAATACGTTTTTGTGCGTAGTTCGTCAAAGCTATCATCAGCATCAGCAGGTAGTTGTAGAGGTCGTATGCCTTTGAAAGGCTAAAGAACAATTCTTTCTCCGCTGAGTCTAAATTTTTACTGCCATTCTGATAATAAGCATATACAATCTGTATAATCTTAAGACGAATAAGAACTCTGTTGATCATAATTCTAAAGTAAATACTAGTGTTTTAACAAGGCGCAAAAGTAGGCATTTTTAATGAGTTTACATAAATAAATCACATTTTTTAATGCAGATATTGATTATCCGGTCTTTTTCTTTTGACAGTTTAAAAAAAATCGTCAATTTTGAGCCCGATAAAGAGCTAAAAGCTACGAGATACAAGTTTTAAGGTGATAATATCAAAATTGAGACCTATTATAATATGGAAGACTTTAAGAAGAAAAACGCAGCGGACATGAACGACAAGGAGATTGTATTCTCCCAATCCATCAAAGCAGGTAAGCGCATCTACTATTTAGACGTCAAGAAAAACAGAAAAGACGAAATGTTTCTCGCCATCACGGAAAGCAAGAAGATTGTGATGGGCGAAGGAGACGACTCGCAGGTAAGTTTCGAAAAGCACAAAATCTTTCTATACAAAGAGGATTTTGAAAAGTTCATGAACGGACTTCAGCAAGCCATCGGCTTCATCCAGGAACAGCAAGGCTGCTATACAAGACATACCACTGACGAAGAGGCTGAAAGTCCCGAAACGGGAAAAGAAGAACTGCCGAAAGAGGAAAAAGCGTCTTCATTGGAAGGAGAAATCAAGATAGACATTGAATTTTAAGTTATAACCTTTTGATAATTCAAAAAGAAGCTGTACTTTTGCACCGCTTTTTTGCAACATCGTGTGGCAAGCCACATCGTGTGATGGTGAATTAAGCAAAAAATTTACTTAATTTAGAGTAACACAAAAATTTTTAAAATGAAATCAATTGAAGTAAAAGGAACTGCAAGAACTATTGCAGAACGTTCTTCGGAACAAGCAAGAGCTTTGAAAGCTATTCGTAAAAACAACGGTGTACCTTGCGTACTTTATGGTGCAGGTGAAAATGTTCACTTCACTGTACCTGCAGAGGGTCTGCGTAACTTGGTTTACACTCCGCACATCTACGTAGTTGACTTGGTGATTGATGGCAAGAAAGTAAACGCTATCATGAAAGATATCCAATTCCACCCCGTAAAGGATACTATCCTGCACGTTGACTTCTATCAAATTGACGAGGCTAAGCCTATCGTTATGGAAGTTCCGGTACAGATGGAAGGTTTGGCAGAAGGTGTTAAGGCCGGTGGTAAGCTGGTACTCCAGATGCGTAAGCTGAAAGTAAGAGCTTTGTATAACGTAATTCCTGAAAGACTGATTATCAACGTTGCCCACTTGGGACTTGGTAAGACTGTTAAAGTTGGCGAATTGCAATACGAAGGATTGGAATTGCTGAATGCCAAAGAAGCTGTTGTATGCGCCGTTAAGCTGACTCGTGCTGCAAGAGGTGCCGCTGCTGCTGCAGGCAACTAATCGATTCTTTCCAAGAAAGACTAAATATTCGGGAACGCGGATTAACGCAGCCAACGCAGATTTCATACTGATTTCCGCGGAAAGTTGCGATAATCCGCGTTCTTTTTACGGCTCACGAGAGTGTATAATTCACCACAGATTACACAGATTAACACAGAATGAATTTAATGTACCGATAATCAAAGATGTCTATCTGTGCAAATCTGTGTAATCTGTGGTGAATACTAGTTTTAACACCCTCATAAACAGGAAGCACAGACTATGAAATATTTAATTGTAGGATTGGGCAATATCGGCCCCGAATATCACGAAACCCGCCATAACATCGGATTCATGGCAGTAGATGCTCTGGCAAAAGCAGCGGGTGCCACTTTTACCGACGGACGTTATGGCTTCACCACAACGCTGTCAGTCAAGGGACGCCAACTGTTACTGCTGAAGCCTTCCACCTTTATGAATCTCAGCGGCAACGCCGTGCGCTACTGGATGCAAAAAGAAAACATTCCATTGGAGAATGTGTTGGTAGTGGTAGATGACCTGGCACTGCCTTTCGGCACACTGCGCCTGAAAGGTAAAGGAAGCGATGCGGGACATAACGGCCTTAAGCATATTGCAGCAACATTGGGCACTCAGAATTATGCACGCCTGCGTTTCGGCATCGGCAATGATTTTCCCCGTGGTGGACAGATTGACTATGTGCTGGGACATTTTACCGATGAAGATTGGAAAACAATGGGCGAGAGATTGAAAACAGCCGGAGAAATCATCAAAAGTTTCTGTCTGGCGGGAATAGATATCACCATGAATCAATATAACAAGAAATGAACGAAGCCAGAATTGACAAATGGATGTGGGCCGTACGCATCTTCAAGACACGTACCATAGCCGCCGAAGCCTGCAAAAAAGGACGCATCAGCATCAATGGCGCACTGGCAAAGGCTGCCCGTACGGTGAAACCGGGAGACGTCATCCAGGTGCGCAAGCCCCCCGTCACCTATTCCTTCAAAGTTCTGCAGCCCATCGAAAAGCGTGTCGGCGCAAAGTTAGTGGCCGAAATGATGGAGAATGTAACGACTCCGGAACAGTATGAACTGCTGGAGATGAGCCGTGTCAGCGGTTTCGTCAACCGTGCCAAAGGTACCGGACGGCCAACGAAAAAAGACCGCCGGAGTCTGGAAGAATTTACAGAACCGGAATTTCTGGATGATTTCGACTTTGAATTCGATTTTGAGGAAGAGTAAAATAAGGGAAAGATTATGAGCGAGAGAATAATTAAATGGGGATTCATCGGTTGCGGAGAAGTGACCAAATACAAAAGCGGACCGGCATTTCAGAAAATAGAGAACTCCGAAGTAGTGGCCGTCATGAGCCGAAATGGCGACAAGGCTAAGACCTACGCCAAGGAAAGAGGGATTCCCAAATGGTACGACGATGCCCAGGAACTGATTGACGACGAAGAGGTGAACGCCGTGTACATTGCCACTCCTCCTTCTTCACATGCTACATACGCCATCATGTCCATGAAGGCAGGCAAACCGGTCTACATAGAGAAGCCGATGGCCGTTACCTACGAAGAGTGCTGCCGCATCAACCGGATTTCCAAGGAAACGGGTGTTCCATGTTTTGTTGCGTACTACCGCCGCTATCTGCCCTACTTCCTGAAGGTAAAGTCACTGGTAGAGGAGGGATATATTGGCAACATCATCAACATTCAAATCCGCTTCGCCCAGCCTCCCCGCGACCTCGACCATAACAAGGAAAACCTGCCGTGGCGCGTGCAGCCGGACATTGCCGGCGGAGGATACTTCTATGACCTTGCGCCCCACCAGATAGACTTGCTGCAGGAAATCTTCGGATGCATCCTCGAAGCCAGCGGCTACAAGAGCAACCGTGACGGACTATATCCTGCCGAGGACACTCTAAGCGCATGTTTCCAGTTTGACAGCGGACTGGTGGGCAGCGGCTCCTGGTGCTTTGTTGCCCACGAATCCGCCCGCGAAGACCGTATAGAAATCATTGGAGACAAAGGCATGATTTGTTTCTCCGTATTCACCTATGACCCCATTGCGCTGCATACGGAAAGAGGACGTGAAGAAATCATCGTCGAAAACCCCACCTACGTCCAGCAACCGCTTATACAGGCAGTGGTAGACCACCTGCTGGGCAAGTCAGTCTGCGGCTGTGACGGTGAAAGCGCCACTCTGACTAACTGGGTAATGGACAAAATACTGAACAAACTCTGATTAGCGTTCATGGGGTAGACCTTACCCCATGTCGAAACCTTCACATTTCCGGCCGACCAGCTTGTACACATCGGCACTCTCGCCTACAATCCATACCACATCTCCCTCCACAAAAGGTTCATGCGGGTCGGGAGCATGCAAGGTCTCCCCTCCCCGCTCCACACCGGCAATCAGGCAGTGATATTTCTCGCGTATCCCTGCTTCTTTCAGGGTCTTGTTCAGGAAAGGGGACTGCCCGTCCACACAGAACTGGCGTAGAATCATCTCACTCTTCTCTATCACATCCGCATTCATGGCAGACACCTTATCCATCTCCTGGCCGAAGATGTTCAATTCCTCATCCGTGGCAATTACTTGTATCTTGTCCTGCGGGAAAAGGCGGACAGACGCTCCGGGAATATTAATCCGTTTCTTGCCCCGAAGGATAGAGACCACATGGATACCGTATTTCTTTCCAAAATTCAGCTCCGCCAATGTCCTGCCCACCCATGCCGACTCGCCGGGGATTTCAAAATCCGTCAGGTGCAGGTCGCGCGACAGCAGACGTCCCGCATACTCCGGTTTCTTCTCTCCCATATACTCGGCACGCATGTCGCGGTACCGCAGATTCTGGAAGAATGTCCTCTCTATCATGATGGACTGCTTCTTCAACTGGCGGGAGAGTATCATCAGGGTCACCAGCAGCACCGCCACTCCAAACACCAGACCGACGGACATCTTGAACAAACCGGCTATAACGAACATGACAAACGAAACACCCAGCAGCAGACGCAGTACAATGGTAGCCACCAACGGCGCCCGGTTTCCACGGTTATCTTTCCATAAAGTCACGAACTCCTCCGAATGATTCTTTTTAATCATGATAGCACGCAGAAACGGAGCTATACACAGAATGATGATAAAGGCAGCCAACAAAGAGCCCCATACCCCGGGCAGACTGTCGTGCACGAAAGGCACCAGAAAACGGAACGCCAAAGCTATCACCGCCACGCAAATGATGGAATACACCACCGTAATCCTGACTAGTGCAAATATCAGTTTCTTCCACAGACTTTCATGGTTCATCGTCTGCGAACCTGAAGCATAACGGGTCAAGAACTTTCTCCATTTTTCCGGCAAATGCGTATCCACAAGATTGGAAGCGGGGTCTGCCAAACGAATCATATAAGGAGTGAGGAAAGTGGTGATGACAGACACCGCCACCACAATAGGATATAAGAAATGGCTGGTGACATGCAGCGACACGCCCAGCGAAGCTATGATAAAGGCAAACTCACCGATTTGCGTCAAGCTGAAACCGCACTGCATGGCTGTCTTTAGCGGTTGCCCCGCCAGCAGCACACCCAGCGTCCCGAAAAGGGATTGCCCGAGGATAACCGCTAAAGTAATCACGACAATAGGTCCCGCATACTCCACAATCATGGCTGGGTCTACCATCATGCCGACCGATACAAAGAAGATGGCACCAAACAAGTCCTTGACCGGCTTTACCAGCCGCTCTATACTCTCCGCCTCTACCGTTTCGGCAAGAATGGAACCCATGATGAAGGCACCGAAAGCAGCCGAGAACCCCGTATGTGCAGCCATCACCACCATGCCGAAACAGAGCCCGAGAGAGACTATCAGCAAGGTTTCCTCGCTCATCAGCTTCCGGCACCGCTTCAACAATCCGGGGATGAGGTAAATACCCACCACGAACCAAAGTATCAGGAAGAACAGCAGTTTGGCAATGCTCCCCAGCATCTCCGTACCCTCGAAGTTATGGCTGACTGCCATCGTGGAGAGCATCACCATCAATACGATGGCAAGAATATCCTCCAGGATAAGCACACTGAGCACCAGCCCCGTGAACTGTTTCTTGCGCATCCCCAAATCATCAAACGCCTTATAGATAATGGTAGTGGACGACATGGCAATCATACCGCCCAGGAAGATACAGTCCATCCGTTGCCAGCCGAACCCGGTACCTACCGCCACTCCCAACAATATCATACAAAAGATGATGGTACACGCAGCAATAATCGCCGCGCCTCCCACCTTCACAATCTTCTTGAAGCTGAATTCCAATCCCAGTGCAAACAGCAGGAAGATAACGCCTATATCCGCCCAGGTCTGTATATTAGCCGTGTCCATCACCGACGGTGTATAGGCCATGTGAGGGCTGGCAAGGAATCCTGCAACTACATATCCTAACACCAGCGGTTGCTTCAATTTCTTAAAAAGCAGGGTCATAATCCCCGCACAAATCAATATCAGAGCTAAATCAGCTATCAAAGGGGCTAAATGTGACATAACACTACTTATCTATTAATCAGAGATATACAACTGCAAAACTCTGCAATACATCTGCAGTAGCTCTGCAATACATCTGCAGTAGCTCTGCAATACATCTGCAGTGGCTCTGCAAAAGCCTTGCAGCGTCACTGCAACTGCTTTGCAGCAACACTGCAAAAGGTATGCAGTAACTTTGCAGCAGTTGTCTGTACGATTCTACAACACTCCTTTCGAGCTTGGCAGTTCAAAGTGATAAATATCCCTTTTCACCGCCATCTTCAGCGCACGTGCCAGCGCCTTGAAGATGCCTTCTATCTTATGATGTTCGTTCTGCCCTTCGGCTTTTACATTAAGATTCATCCGGGCGGCATCACTCAAGGACTTGAAGAAGTGCAGGAACATTTCCGTAGGCATGTCGCCTATCTTCTCGCGCTTGAACCCGGCATCCCATACCAACCACGGGCGACCGCCGAAGTCGAGGCACACCTGGCAGAGACAATCGTCCATAGGAAGGGCATAGCCGTAGCGTTCGATGCCGCGCTTGCTTCCTAAGGCCTGATAAAGGCAGTCGCCCAGAGCAAGAGCGGTATCCTCGATGGTGTGGTGCTCGTCCACTTCGAGGTCGCCTTTCACACGGATGGTGAGGTCCATGCCGCCGTGCTTGCCTATCTGCTCCAGCATGTGGTCGAAGAAGCCCAGTCCGGTCGCGATGTCACAATGCCCGTCACCATCCAGATTCAAGGATACGTATATATCTGTCTCCTTGGTAGTGCGACGTACTTCCGCCGTACGCTCACCGGCAAAGAGGAATTCGGCAACCTTATCCCAATCCCTGGTAGCGAGGGCGCAGTAATCTTCAAGTCCGTCACAAGCGGCACCGCCACCTTCGGAAACGGGTTTCAATGACGCCGTGTCATCTTGCAGAAGAATGGCGCGGCAGCCCAGATTCTTTGCCAGTTCCACATCCGTAGGCCGGTCGCCAATGACGAAACTGTGGGACAAATCGTAGTCCGGGTTATCGAGGTATTTGGTAAGCATTCCGGTACGCGGCTTGCGAGTCGGTGCATTGTCGTCGGGCATGCTGCGGTCTATGCAGATGTCGTCGAAGGTGATGCCTTCGCCTTCCAATGTCTTCATCATCAGGTTGTGTGCCGGCCAAAAGGTCTCTTCCGGAAAGGAAGTTGTGCCGAGCCCATCCTGATTGGTCACCATTACAAAATCAAAATCCAGCTTGCTGCGGATGAAGCCAAGATTGCGCATCACTTTCGGATAGAACTCCAGCTTCTCCAGGGAGTCCAGCTGATAATCAATGGGCGGCTCAATGACTAAAGTCCCGTCACGGTCTATAAAAAGTAGTTTCTTCATTTTAAAGGATATTTTTTTGAGGGAATAAAGGGAGTTATCGGGAGTTAGAAGGAGTTAGAGGCCGATAGTTCTGCTTGCATAAGCATTACTTGTATAAAACAGCAGTATCGGCCTCTAACTCCCTTTTACTCCCTTTAACTCCTTCTACATATATTCCTTCAGCGCTTCAATTAATTTTTCATTCTCTCCTCTCGTTCCCACCGTCACTCGCAGGCAATTTCCGCAGAGTGACACGGAATTACGGTTGCGGACAATGATACCCTTGCCTACCAGATAATTGTAAATCTTCACGGCATCCGTCACACGAGCTAGGAAGAAATTGGCATGGGAAGGGAACATCTTCACCGTACATGGCAGTGCGGCGAACTCGGCTTCCAGATTCTCCCGTTCTTCTTTCAGTGTCTTTACCCAACGTTCTATTTCATAATAGCGGTGAAGCATTTCCACTGCCTGCTTCTGTGTCAGCAGGTTCACGTTATAGGGATATTTTATCTTACTGAGGATGCCGATAATATCCGGTGAGGCAAATGCCATACCCAGACGGATGGCAGCACATCCCCATGCTTTGGAAAAGGTTTGCAGTACAATGAGATTCGGATATTGATTCAAATTTTCAAGGAAGGAAGGTGCCTCGGAGAAGTCATTGTATGCCTCGTCCAGTATCACCAACCCATCAAACCGGCGAATCAGCGTTTCAATTTCGCTACGGAGCAGGTCATTGCCGGTAGGATTGTTGGGAGAGCAGATAAAAATCAGTTTGGTATGCTCATCCGCAGCAGCCAGAAGCTTGTCGGCAGAGAACTGGAAATCCTCATCGAGCAGCACTTTACGGTACTCCACATCATTAACGTCAGCACAGACTTGATACATGCCGTAGGTAGGGTCGATGGCCACTACATTGTCCACACGGGGTTCACAAAAAGCACGGAACACCAAATCGATAGCTTCATCACTGCCATTCCCTAAAAAGATGGAATCGGGACTCACCTTTTTAATTCTAGACAATTCTGTCTTTAGCTCCCGCTGCATGGGGTCGGGATAACGGTTGTGCGGCATGTTATAAGGATTCTCGTTTGCATCGAGAAAAACGGATGCCGCAGCACCATTATATTCATCACGTGCTGAAGAATAAGGCTTCAGACGCCAGATATTCGGACGGGTAAGTTCTTGTAATGTTTTCACCATGTTATTTATGATTTGACAATTTACGATTAAAATTACTTTAAGCCATCAGCTCTCAATTTTCAACTTTCCATTTCCATTTTCCAACTGCCCCAGTCTCACACTCACAGCATTCTTATGCGCATCCAGCTGTTCATTGGCAGCCATCAGCTCGATGGCAGGGCCGATGATATTTAATCCTTCCGGCTTTATCTCCTGAAAAGTTATCTTGCGGATAAAGCTGTCGAGGCTGACACCGCTGTATGCTTTAGCATAGCCGTTTGTCGGCAGGGTATGGTTTGTGCCCGAAGCATAATCTCCCGCACTCTCCGGAGTAAGAGAACCCAGGAATACGGAACCGGCATTCACGATACGTTCTGCCACGGAAAGATAATCCTCGGTTTCTATGATAAGATGTTCGGGAGCATACGCGTTGGTCAATTCAATGGCTTCTGCCATGCTGTCCACTACAATCAGTTTGCTATTGGCAAGAGACTTTTCGGCAATCTCTTTACGTGGCAGTAAGGCCAGTTGGCGTTCCACTTCCACCTTTACAGCTTGTTGCAATTCGACAGAGGTCGTAATTAATATAGCCTGACTGTCCACTCCGTGTTCTGCCTGGCTCAACAAGTCGGCGGCGACAAAAATCGGATTAGCTGTTTCGTCAGCCAAAACTTCTACTTCCGAAGGTCCTGCCGGCATATCTATCGCCACATCACGCAAGCTCACAAGCTGTTTGGCAGCCGTGACATACTGATTTCCCGGACCGAATATCTTGTAAACCTTAGGCACACTTTCCGTTCCGTATGCCATAGCGGCAATGGCTTGTATGCCGCCAGCTTTGAAAATCCGGTTGACACCTGCCACTTTTGCGGCAAACAGCACAGCGGGATGTACCTTTCCGTCACGTCCCGGAGGGGTGCAGAGAACAATCTCCTTGCATCCGGCAATCCTGGCGGGAACGGCCAGCATCAGTACCGTAGAAAACAGCGGAGCCGTTCCTCCGGGGATATACAATCCCACCTTTTCTATGGCAACCGCTTTCTGCCAGCAGGTCACCCCCGGCTGAGTCTGCACTTTCTTGCCCTCAAAGCGTTGTGCGGCGTGGAAAGTCTCGATGTTCTGCTTTGCCAGGCGAATAGCTGCTTTCAAGTCTTCACTCACCAGGTTTTCCGCTTCCTGCTGTTCCTCTTCCGACACTGCCAGCGAGGCCAACACCACTTTATCAAATTTTTCTTCATAATCCAGCACAGCACGGTCTCCCTCCTCCTTCACACGGTCAATAACACTCCGCACCGTATCAAACAGATTCTCCGTATTCATCACCGGACGTTTCAGAATCTCTTGCCACTGGGATTTATCGGGATTACTAATCAATATCATAATGACATGTTTTTAAAGATTTATGCATAAACCATGATATTATTGGAGGTGTGTCAAAACTCTCTGAAGACTTTCTATTAGGCGCTGATTACGCGGATTTCACGGATTCATTTTACCGATTCCGCGCTATTTCGCGTAATTCGTACCTAATGTCGTAACATAAAGAAAGCGTTTATATACTTTTGACACATCCTCGAGGCTTTAAATTATCATTTTCTCAATCGGCAGCACCAGAATGCCTTCTGCCCCCAGCGCTTTCAGCTTTCCGATAATCTCCCAGAAACACTTCTCGTCGAGCACCGTATGTACCGAGCACCAGCCTTCTTGTGCCAAAGGCATTACCGTGGGGCTCTTCATGCCCGGAAGTACAGAGACAATCTCATCCAGTTTCTCTTTCGGGGCATTCATCAGCACATATTTCTTATCTTCGGCTGTCTTCACGGCATCCATACGGAACAACAGCTCCCTCAATATCTCTTGCTTTTCCTCGCTCATGTTCTTGTTGCCAATCAGTAGCGCTTCGGACTTCATCACAACCTCCACTTCCTTCAAACGGTTGCTCACCAGCGTAGAACCGGAACTTACAATATCGAAAATAGCATCTGCCAGACCGATGCCCGGCGCCACTTCTACCGACCCCGTAATGACGTGTATCTCCGCATTCACCCCATTCTCTTTCAAAAAGCCGGAAAGGATACCCGGATAAGATGTCGCAATCTTCTTTCCGTGAAACCACTTCACCCCCGGATACTCAATATCCTTCGGCATGGCAAGAGACAGACGGCACTTGCTGAATCCCAGACGCTTGATTATCTCCGCATCCTCATTCTTCTCAACAAATTCATTCTCACCCACAATGCCTATATCAGCCACTCCGGTAGCCACAGACTGCGGAATGTCGTCATCCCTCAAAAACAACACTTCAAGAGGAAAGTTTGACGACTGCACCAACAACGAACGCTTCATGGCACTCAACTTAATATCCGATTCTCCCAAAAATGACATGGTCTCGTCATAAAGACGACCTTTAGCTTGTACTGCAATTCTTAACATAAGGCTATTTACTATTTACTATTTTGAATGAGATGACAGAAAACAAAACGAGGCTTACCACTATTCGGCAAGCCTCGTCATTTATGTCATTTGTTGTACATATACACTCATACGCCCACCGAGTTATTCGTCAGGATGATGATGGTGATGATGTGCAACGATATTCTTCATATTTTTTTGTTTTAATGCGACAAAAGTAAACTAAAAGTTTGAAACTCCAAAAGATTTATCACAAAAAGTTTATTTCTTCTTTCAAATTCATCTTGCTTCACCACAGATTACACAGATTTGCACAGATTGAAATAAAAATAATCTGTGCAAATCTGTGTAATCTGTGGTGAAGCAATCAAATCAACGGCAATATTTCCTCCTGCTCCACTTCGCAGCTATGGAAATGCATTTCCGTTTCCGCTTTCTCTTTCGGGAAGGTGAAGTAAGTGCAGGTAGCTTCCGTACAAAGTTCTCCCATGCTATTGTACAGACGCGCTTCTATGATGGCGATATTCCGCTTTTGCTCCCGGAGTGAAGCCCGCAGCACCACATGCGTGTCGTTGGTCGATATGGATTTGCGGAACCGGGTCTCCATTTTCGATGTCACTCCGCCAGTCTGCAGCTTGCGGAACACTACCCAACCGCAGATTTCATCCAGCAATACGGACTGGATGCCTCCATGCAACGTATTCAGCCATCCCTGATACTCCGGACGCGGCTTCCAAATGCTCACCACCTCGTCACCGTCCTCATAAAACTCCATTCTCACACCGGCTTCATTGTCGGGAGAGCAACCGAAACAGTTGTACCCCTCCATATCTTTCCACGGATTGATAATCTTCTTCATATCGTATTCTTCTTTATCTGATTCTGATTCATAAATTCTCTCAATAAAACGTTCAATATTAGTCATTCCGATTGAGAACTACAAATTATTGATGCCTTTTTCTAAAGAAAATTAGCGGGATGCTGTTTAAAAACGGTTATTTTATTTAGCTTTGTATAAATGGAAGTGAACAACAAGATGCAAAGAGGGGCCTTTTTCTGCTTATGGATATTATTTACGTTCTCATTGTTTGCACAAAACGAGGAGAACGGTTCTGCCACGTGCGACAGCGTCGTACATAAGAACACCTTCGGAAAAGTACTGAAGAGATTCCTTGATTTCAGCGACTTCGACACTACCTATATCAGTCCCAACCGATACAATTACGCCCTGATGCTCGACCATTTCACCAATTACGAATACTACTCTGTGGGCAATGACGACCAGCGGCTCCGTTTCTCGCCCAACCCTCACAACAAGATAGGCGCTTACTTCGGATGGCGTTGGATATTCCTGGGATGGGCTGTCGATACGGACTGGCTCTACGGAAAGAAAAGCAAGAAAAAGCGCGGTACGGAGTTTGATCTCAGTCTTTACAGTTCCAAACTGGGAGTCGACATTTTCTATCGCAGTACCGGAAATGACTATAAGATACACAAGGTATCCGGCTTTTCCGACGAGATTCCCTCCAATTATTCCGAAGACTTCAACGGATTGAAAGTAAAGATGAAGGGATTGAATCTGTATTACATTTTCAACAATCGGCGTTTCTCCTATCCAGCCGCCTTCAGCCAGTCCACCAACCAGCGCCGCAATGCAGGTTCTTTCATTGCCGGATTCTCCGTATCCACCCACAATCTAAACTTCGACTATACCAAGCTGCCCGAAATCATTCAGGAAACCATGAACCCGGGTATGAAGGTGAAACATATCAAATACACGAACATCAGCCTCAACGCCGGCTATGCCTACAATTGGGTGTTCGCCCGCAACTGCCTCGCATGCCTGTCGTTCAATCCGGCTGTCGCCTACAAGACATCACGCATAGAGAAGACAGAAGAGCGGGAAGCGGACGACTGGTACAAGAATTTCAATATCGACTTCATTCTGCGTGCAGGTGTGGTATACAACAACAGCAAATATTTCGTGGGTACTTCATTCGTAGGACGGACATACGACTACTACAAAAACAGTTTCTCCCTAAACAACGGGTTCGGCACCCTCCAAATATATGCCGGATTCAACTTTTATCTGAAAAAGGAGTACCGGAAGAACAAAAAGTAAAAAAAGGCTTTCAGCCCTCATCTCCCCTCAAAAGCTATAAACACACTCCACCCCTACTATATCCTTCCGCTTATCCTTCTCCCATTGCCTGCAATAGAAGATGTCCACCTCCCAGCGCTCGGACAAGGGCAACGTAATACCCCCACGATAGCGCATCCGCTTTACTCCGAAGTGCTCTGTCTTATTCAAACCATTATACATCTCGGCCGAAGCATACGGTTCCAGCTTGCACTTCGGAATGTCATAGGCAAACTTCGCACGCGAGCGCAAGCGGAACTCATCTCTATGCCCATCGAACGTATGCTGAAAGCGCTCACGCAAGGACAGTTTCACCCTTTGCACACGGGCAGACAGAGTGCCTTCCAAACGGTAGCGGTGCCGGAACTTCCAGCCATCTGCCCCCCGATTGCGGTAATGCGTCTCATACCCAGCTCCAAGCTTCAGAAAAGGCAACAGCTTATAGCTCCCCCCCACCTTCAGCCCCCACCGGTCTGTCTTTCCCAAATCATCCTTTGTACGCCACTCCAGTCCACCGGAAACAGTAAATGCCGGCTTCAACTTATATTCGAAACCGGCATTCGCCCAAGTGGCAAAATCCTTCTCCTGCGCCCGCAGGGAAAAAGACGAAACAACCCATAGAACTATCGGCAAAACAAGTACTTTCGTGCATGAAGATATATTACTTACCATACGCTTATTCTGTTAAAGTGTCAAAGGTAAGGATAAATTCTGTAACAATTCTGTAATACTACAAATCTTGTCTGCACATTTCCGATTTTTCAATGATACTTAAAAAACAGAAACCGAGATACAAAAAACAACTCAAAGTTGCCATATATGTATGGCATCATATATATTTGTAGCATGAAAAAACACCCTTATAAGCGTTTCATAGATTATTTATTTGGGGTGATTCATTTATGTGAAATCTCTTTCAAATACTCCTCCACCTTTCCGAAGAAGGAGGTCAAATGAGAACCGTCGACAAAAGCATGGTTCACATAAATGGAAAGAGGAAATACCAGACGGCCTTCACGAGATACGGCCTTGCCGGCAGTCATCAACGGATAACTGCAACCGTTGCCTGCTTCGGCAAGTGTATAGGTTATCGAGGTGAAATACATTTTGGGAACCGCACTCAGATGGACCACATCGTAATCGCCTTGCTCGGCAAGAATCTTTTCGGCTCCATAAGGGTCACCGTCCTCGGGCATGTTTGTTATCAAGGCGTAGGCTTCGGCATAGAAACGTTCAAAGTCTTCGTAATAGGGAATGCGCACGGTATAGAATGTTTTCCCAGGAACGGCTATCGGAGAAATGATGTCCACCCGGTCGTGGAAAACAACCCTGCCTTCCTTGTCGGTACGGTAACGCAGCTCGTCGACTTCATTGGCCGAACGCACCACGGCATACAGATAATAAAGGAAAAAGGAGCGCTTCGCGGCCCGGGCGGCGGCACTGGCTTCCGTGCAGTCAATCTCTGTGGTAACGGAATACCAGGAGTTGACAAAACTGCGGAAGAAGTTGTAATTATCCCGGCGTTCCCAAGCATCAATGTCTATAATGTGTTTCATACAAAAAGGGGATTTAGTGAAAAAAGGATGCCTTTTTACAAGCATCCTTTTTCCAATTCTATTTATTTCTCTTTCTTATAATTCTCCAGTCCGGTCTGCAGGAACTCGATATACTTAGGTATATCCTCGTCGTAGGAGTAGGACTTGTTGAGCGGCTTGCCTTCGTTGTCAATCAGCACGTAGAAGGGCTGCGCATTGGCGCCGAACTTGACACGCTGCAGATAGCTCCATTTGTCGCCTACGGTGCGCAGCGTGCGTTCCGTGCCGTTCTCCACAATCTTCACGGGAGAAGGAAGCGGGGTCTTGTTGTCCACGTAGAGCGTGATAAGCACATAGTCGTTGTTGATAATGTCACTCACCTTCGGGTTTGTCCATACGGCAAGCTCCATCTTACGGCAGTTCACGCAACCATAACCGGTGAAGTCGAGCATCACGGGCTTGCCATGCTGACGGGCATACTCCATACCGAGGTCGTAATCATCGAACTTGGCATGCACTTCATTATTGTAAAGATTGAAGTCTTGCGTCTGCATGGGCGGCGCAAAGGCACTGACAGCTTTCAACGGAGCTCCCCACAAACCGGGAACCATATACACCGCAAATGCCAGTGAGGCCAACGCCATAAAGAAACGGGGTACACTAACCTTTGAATCGTCATCATCGTGCGGGAACTTGATTTTGCCCAACAAGTAGAAACCAAGCAGTGCAAAAAGTACAATCCACAAAGCAAGGAACGTTTCACGGTCGAGGATGCGCCAACCGTATGCTAAATCGGCTACCGAAAGGAACTTCAGGGCAAAAGCCAGCTCCAGGAAGCCAAGCGTCACCTTGATGATATTCATCCATCCACCGGATTTGGGCATGGATTTCAGCCAGGACGGGAACAGGGCAAACAGCGTGAAAGGCAATGCCAAAGCTATGGCAAAGCCCAGCATGCCGATGGCGGGAGCCACCACGCTGCCCGTCGTAGAAACCTGCACCAGCAGGAATCCGATAATGGGTCCCGTGCAGGAGAAAGATACCAGCGACAAGGTAAATGCCATCAGGAAGATGCTGAGCAAACCGCTTGTCGCCTCGGCCTTGCTGTCTACAGCCGTACTCCACTTGGAGGGCAACGTTATCTCGAACGCTCCGAAGAAGGAAGCCGCAAACACCACCAGCATCAGGCAGAAAAGGATATTGAATACTGCATTCGTAGAGAGTGCGTTCAGTGCGCTGGCTCCGAAAACAAGCGTGATTGCCAGTCCGAGCGTCACATAAATCACCACGATGGAAGCGCCATACGTCCACGCATCGCGGATGCCCTTCTTCTTGTCCTTGCTGCGTTTCAGAAAGAAGCTGACCGTCATCGGGATGATGGGCCATACACAGGGGGTGAAGAGCGCCAGCAGTCCACCGGCAAATCCCGTAATGAAAATATAAATCCAGGACATGTCTTCCTGCGAAGTGGTTTCGCCCAAAGAATTCAGTTCACTGATGACCGGCTTCCATAGGTCCACCTTGTCCGCCACCTTGATTTCCGTCGGCCCGTCCGCACCGCCGATGGCAGCCACGGGAGCCGTGCCGGAGACAGTCTCCTGCTTTGCGGGCTGTTCTTCGGCTTTCGTTTCAGCGGCAGCGGCGGCAGCTTCTTTGGCAGCCCCTTCTGCCTTGCCGGAGAACTTGAAAGGAACTTGTGTGGGCGGCAGGCAGTTTTCATCGTTGCAAGCGCCATATTCCAGATAGCCTTCTATCTGATAAGCGCCACCCGTCAACTTCAGCTTCTGCACAAATTGCGCCGTATTCTCAAAATAGCGCACCTTCATTTCGAACAACTTATCGAAAGTAGAGATTTCCTTGCCTACGGGCTTCAGTTTACCCACCACTTCCGCTCCGGAGATTTTCTCCACATTGAAAGTCGCCGAGATAGGCCCTCCATCGCCCAAGTCGGTGGAATAGACATGCCAGCCCTTGTCAATAGCAGCCGTAAAAACGACCTCCGCTTCATCGGCAGCCAAAATCTTCAGTTCGGAATTGAACTTGACGGGGTCTTGTATCTGTGCCTGCACCGCCACAGCGAATAGCAACAGAACGAAAGGGAACAGTAATTTCTTCATGTTCTCTGATTTAATTTTTAATTTTCAATTATCTCGTAGTCCACGCAGGCACGGCTCTCTTTCACAGCAGCGATAAGCTTGCCGGCAGCTACATGGTCGGGATGGGTAGCATAGTATTTCACGTCATCCAACGTATCGAACTCACTGTAAAGAGCGATGTTCCAAGCCTCGGCAGGATTGATGTTCAATCCGACTTCAATCTTGCGGATAACGGATATTTTAGCCGGAAGCGCTTCGATAGCTGCCTTGAAACTGTTCATCGCAGCCAACTTTTCGTCAGCCGGTGCCTCATCTTTTAACTTAAATAATACAATGTGCTTTACCATAACTTTGCCATTTAAATGATTTATCACTATATTTGTCAGCCTAAGCGGCTGTTTTAACAACTGCAAAAATACTGGTTTTGTTTCAAATATACACTTAAACGGATGTTAATAATAGGAATTGCAGGCGGAACCGGCTCGGGAAAGACCACCGTCGTACGTAAAATTATCGAAAGCCTACCGGCTGGTGAAGTGGTATTGTTGCCACAAGACTCTTACTACAAGGACAGCAGCCATGTGCCCGTGGAAGAACGGCAGAACATCAACTTCGACCACCCCGACGCTTTCGAGTGGAGCCTTCTTTCCAGGCATGTCGCCATGCTGCGCGAAGGAAGAAGCATAGAACAGCCCACCTACTCATACCTGACGTGTACCCGGCAGCCCGAAACCATCCATATCGAGCCCCGGGAAGTCATCATCATAGAAGGTATCCTTGCCTTGTGCGACAAGAAACTGCGAAGCATGATGGACCTCAAGATATTTGTAGACGCTGACCCCGACGAACGCCTAATTCGTGTAATCCAGCGCGATGTAGTGGAACGCGGACGTACGGCCGAAGCCGTTATGGAACGCTATACACGTATACTGAAACCCATGCACCAGCAATTCATAGAGCCCTGCAAACGATACGCCGACCTCATTGTGCCGGAAGGCGGAAACAACCAGGTGGCCATTGATATATTGACCATGTACATCAAGAAGCACTTGGGGAGTTAATTTGTAATGGAGAATTGATAATGGAGGATTAAGAACGCACTAAACCCTATGAGATATGAACAGCCTGTTTTCTTTCGCCAGACATAAATCATCCATTATCAATTCTCCCGTCCCAATTATCTTGCTGTTGTTGTTGTGCTGCATCGCAGGATGCCGTGGAGGACATCCTGCCGAAAAAGAAGAAGCGGATGACCTGCAACAGATAAAGGACAGCGGAGAACTGGTCGTATTGACACTGTACAGTTCCACTTCCTACTTCATCTACCGTGGCCAGGACATGGGATTCCAGTATGAGCTAAGCGAACAGTTTGCCAAGAGCCTGGGAGTGAAGCTGAGAATAGAGGTAGCCCGGAATGTGCACGAACTCATAGAGAAGTTGCTGGCAGGCAAGGGAGACCTCATAGCCTACAACCTTCCCATCACCAAGGAATGGAAAGACAGCCTGCTTTATTGCGGCGAAGAGGTCATCACGCACCAAGTCATCGTGCAACGTAACGGCGGACGCACCAGACCACTGAAAGACGTGACGGAACTCATCGGGAAAGATGTATATGTGAAGCCCGGAAAATATTATGAACGGCTGGTCAATCTGGACGAAGAACTCGGAGGAGGTATCCACATCCATAAAGTGACCAACGACAGTATCAGTGCAGAAGACCTCATCACCCAGGTGGCACAAGGAAAAATCCCCTATACCGTAGCAGACAATGACGTGGCACAGCTTAATACCACCTATTACCCTAACCTGAATATCGGACTCTCCATCAGCTTTGACCAGCGTGCATCGTGGGCAGTCCGGAAAGACTGTCCGCAACTGGCAGCCGCCGCCAACAAATGGCATGAGGAGAATATGACTTCACCTGCCTATACGGCAAGTATGAAACGATATTTTGAAATCGGCAAGGCCATTCCCCACTCTCCTATCCTCTCCCTGCGCGAAGGAAAAATTTCCCATTACGATGATTTGTTCAAGAAATATGCTCCCGAAATAGACTGGGACTGGCGTCTGCTGGCGTCTCTGGCGTATACAGAATCCAACTTCGACTCCACTGCCGTATCTTGGGCGGGTGCCAGGGGGCTGATGCAACTGATACCTGCCACAGCCAGGGCTATGGGGCTACCCGAAGGAAAGGAACAGAACCCTGAAGAGAGCATAAAGGCTGCCGTGAAATACATAGGCGCCACAGCCAAAAGTTTTTCCAAGATACCCCAGGAAGAACGCATCAACTTTGTGCTGGCATCTTATAATTCCGGTATCGGCCATGTGCTGGATGCCATGGCACTGGCCGAAAAATACGGCAAAAACAAATATGTCTGGCGTGATAATGTAGAAAACTTCATTCTGCTAAAAAGCAATGAGGAATACTTCACCGACCCCGTCTGCAAAAACGGCTATTTCCGTGGCATCGAAACTTATAACTTCGTAAGGGATATTACGTCACGCTTCGAGCAATACAAGAAAAAGATAAGAAAATAAGGAATAAGGATTAGGGGTTAACGAATTGCGCATAATATTAGGAATATATGCCGCAGGAATGTTAATCCCTTATTCCTAATCCTTAATCCCTAATCCTTAATCCTTATTTTCCTTCCTATTTAAAACAGATTCAGTTTGTTCTTTCTCGCTTCTTCCAGGGAAACGGTTGTCACTTGTTTCTCCCGGTTCTTTTCGCACAACTGCCGATACTTCTCATGCAGTTCTTCTTCCAGCTCCTCCTTTGTCTTAGGATTCATCAGCTTGGCTGCTACTGTAGCATTCTGTGAAGCGTCCTTCAGATGGATTACGGGAGCATGATAGACCGGAGCAATTTTCAGAGCTGTGTGAAGCGGTGAAGTCGTGGCACCACCTATCAGCAGAGGAACGTCCAGACCTGCCTTTTCCAGCTCAATGGCTACATGCACCATTTCATCCAGCGAAGGGGTTATCAAGCCACTCAATCCTATCATGTCTACCTTTTCCTCTATGGCATGCTGTACAATGGTTTCGGCAGGCACCATGACGCCAAGGTCTATTATTTCGTAGCCGTTGCAGGCCATTACTACCGAGACTATATTTTTGCCAATGTCGTGCACATCACCTTTCACCGTAGCCAGCAGCACCTTCCCGGCAGCAGTCGCACCTTCTTCTTTCTCCGACTCGATTACGGGCTGGAGAATGGCAACCGCTCTCTTCATGGTGCGCGCCGTCTTCACTACTTGCGGCAGGAACATCTTGCCTGCCCCAAACAAGTCGCCGACATGATTCATGCCTGCCATCAACGGACCTTCAATGATGGAAACAGCCTTGGGATACAGCTTCAACGCTTCGGCAAGGTCTTCTTCCAGATAATCGCCGATACCCTTTGTCAAGGCGTACTTCAACCGTTCTTCCACAGGAGTCCCCTCTCTCCAGGCAAGCTGGGAATGGGCGGCAGCCTGCCGCTCTCCTCCGGAAGTTTTCGCCGCCTCCGCTTCCGCTTTCAAGCGTTCGGCAGTTTCTATCAGACGCTCGGCAGCATCGGGACGACGGTTCAAGACCACATCCTCTATGCGCTCCAATATATCAGCGGGAATATCGGTGTAAAGAACGGAGGCAGCCGGATTGACGATACCCATATCCATGCCCTCGCGGATGGCATAGTAAAGGAATACGGCATGCATCGCCTCGCGGATGTAATTGTTGCCGCGGAAAGAGAAGGAAAGGTTACTCACCCCTCCACTGACATGCGCACCGGGCAGATTCTTCCGTATCCATCCGGCGGCACGGATAAAGTCTACAGCATAATTGTTGTGCTCGTCCATACCGGTTGCCACGGCAAGTACATTCGGGTCGAAAATTATATCATGGGGATTGAAGCCTGCCTTGTCCACCAAAAGACGGTATGCCCGTTCGCAGACCTCAATCTTACGTTCGTACGTGTCTGCCTGCCCTTTTTCATCAAAAGCCATCACCACGGCTGCCGCACCATATCGCTTGACGGTACGCGCATGCTCTAGGAATTTATCCTCCCCCTCCTTCAAGGAGATGGAGTTGACGATGGACTTGCCCTGCAGGCATTTCAGCCCTGCCACAATCACTTCCCACTTGGAGGAGTCTATCATGACGGGGACGCGGGCAATCTCCGGTTCCGAAGCTATCAGATGGAGGAAAGTCGTCATCTCTGTCCGGGCATCCAGCAGTCCGTCATCCATATTGATGTCGATGACCTGCGCACCGTCTTCCACCTGCCGGCGAGCGATGCTGAGCGCCTCGTCGTATTTCTTTTCATTAATCAGACGCAGGAATTTGCGCGAACCTGCCACATTGCAGCGTTCACCCACATTCACGAAGTTGTTTTCCGGCTTCACTTCCAGAAGTTCAAGCCCGGAGAGCCAAAGATTTTCCGGTCTGGGAACCGGCTGATGGGGCGTTGCACCGGCAATCAGCGAGGAGTACTCGGCAATGTAGGCATCTGTCGTTCCGCAACAGCCACCGATAATATTCACCAATCCCTCATGGATATACTCTTTTACTTCATGTGCCATATCGGCAGGAGTCTGGTCGTATGTGCCCAAGCTGTTGGGCAGTCCGGCGTTGGGATAAGCGCTGATATAATAAGGTGCACGGGCAGCAAGCTGCTCCAGGAAAGGTTTCAGCTGGTGGGCACCAAAGGAGCAGTTCAGCCCAACGGAAAAAATATCGGCATGTTGCACGGAGGCGAGAAAAGCATCCAAAGTTTGTCCCGACAGAGTACGCCCTCCAATATCAGAAACAGTCACAGAGAGCATCAAGGGTACATGAACTCCTACAGTTTCCATCGCCTGCCCGGCGGCAAAAATAGCAGCCTTGGCATTCAGCGTATCAAAAATGGTTTCTATCAGCAAAGCATCCACACCACCTTCGAGCAATGCTTCCATCTGCTCACGGTAGGCATCGGCCAGTTCATCGTAGCTCAAGGCACGAAAGGCCGGATTGTTCACATCGGGACTCATGGAGCAGGTCTTGTTCGTCGGTCCTACGGAGCCTGCCACAAAACGGGGTTTGTCGGGAGTAAGAGAAGTAAACTCATCTGCCACTTTGCGTGCCAGGCGCACTGCGGCAAGATTCATCTCACGCACATAGTCCTGCACATGATAATCGGCCATACTGACGCGGGTGGAACTGAATGTATTTGTTTCGATAATATCTGCACCTGCCGCCAGATACTTGCGGTGAATGTCTTGTATCACATCGGGGCGTGTCAGACAAAGCAGGTCATTGTTACCTTTCATCTGTCCGGGAATCTGCGAGAAGCGTTCACCCCGAAAATCTCCCTCTGTCAAGTTGTATTGCTGTATCATGGTGCCCATTGCACCATCCAAAATAAGGATGCGCTCACGCACCAAACTACCAAGTTTACTCATATTATCTTTTAAACATACGCGCCATATCGCGTTTGTCATCTTTTTCCTTCAGTGATTCGCGCTTATCATATTGCTTCTTACCTTTGGCAAGTGCCACCACAAGTTTGGCCAGCCCTTTTTCATTGATAAACAAACGCACGGGAACAATGGTGAAACCCGGATCTTTCGTGCCGCGCATCAGTTTTTCAAGTTCCTTCTTATTCAACAAAAGCTTGCGCTCCCTGCGTGCATTGTGATTGTTGTACGAACCATAGAAGTATTCGGCCACATGCATGTTCTTCACCCACAATTCGCCGTTGGCAAAGTAACAGAACGTATCGACTAAGCTTGCTTTCCCCAACCGGATGGACTTGATTTCTGTGCCCGTAAGCACAATGCCAGCCGTATAGGTGTCCGTCAGTTCGTAATCGAACGTAGCACGCTTATTCTTTATATTTACAGGAGCTTGTTTCATAACATTTATCAGTTTAGCACTACCGTCAGCTTATTGAATATCCATTCAATCACTACCGGACAAGCTATTAACAAAATAGAAGAAAGAATGGTGAAACGCAAACGGTCTTTATCTTCTATCTGCATCACCTTTTTGCTTCCTTCCCACACCACATACACGATATAGAATTGGAGCAACAGAGCCATAATGCCGAAATCAGGCAATATGCCGATAACAATCCGCAGCATGAACACTACTACCAGTGCATAACCAGCAAACTGTTGCGCCAAAGGAATATCACTGTCCAGCATAAACATGCGGACACGCAACCCGTTGATGAGATAGGCTGCCAAAAAGTATCCTCCAAACAAGGATACAGCCACCGCACAGCATTGTGTCATGGCATATTGAAAGCTTTGCGGCCCGTCCCATCCCATCTTCATCAAAGAGCCGATGAAAACGGACAACCCGCATAAACCAATCATGGGATAGACAAAAGTAGTAAACACTTTTCGTCTATCCTCTAAACTAATTTCCTCCCAGGCACGAGCCGGAGAGGAAATCAGTAGTATTACTATATGAAATAAATCCTTGTAATTCAAATCTTATTTTTCAGCTTCTCCCTTTGTAACTGTATACACTTTTTCCTCCGTTTGAGGATCGTCCAACTTCAATGAATATGAATTTACTTTCGTAACAATTTCAATAGTAGTCGGATTCTCAAAAGTAGATGTTTCATGTTTGTAACGTTCAAACACCTTTCTTAAATCATATACTTTATAGAACAATCCCAACCCATAATAACCACCAGTATTTGCAGTTAATGTGTAAGATGTGCTACTATTGGATGTCGAATCACCATTAGAATTATGACCCAAATATAATCTTAAAGTTGTTCCATTATCCTCATTCGGGTAATACACTAATGTCAAAAAATGTCTTTTGTTAGTAATATAATAATTTATTGGAAGTAGAAGCGTATAATCATCATAGAAAAACTTAGGAGCATATTTTATACCACCAGCATCATATCCTAACGAAATGATAGCAGCATTGTTAGACTTGCTGATTGAATCATTTGTAGCTACTCCCTTCTGTTCAACTATTGCCACTGTATTATCTAATGATTCAATAGAGTACAATTCAACGCCCTTAATATCTTTTTCATCAGCAGGTATATTTACTTGAGTGGGGTCCCAACGATAGTATATCTGTGCCACCTTATCGCTCATTTCAGACATTTTGAAACCATTAGCCTCTAAAGCCGAGATTGAAGCAGATGTCGGAGTTATAGTTACGCCATTCTCACCTTTAAAAGAATAAAGACCCATATAATTCTGAACTTTAACCATACCCCCTCCATAGTTGTAAGGGTCACTATCTGAATTCAGACACGAAGTAAACGAAATGCCCATCAACAATGTCAAGGCAACCATCAAGAATTTTAATTGTTTCATCTTTCCTATAAATATTAGAGTTTGCAAATTTAGATAAAAGAATTGAGTAATATAGTACTCTCCTCGTTTTTTCATTGTTTTTAAGATTAAATGAAAGATTAATCTAAATACTGCAAGCCCCAATATTTATTTAACATTTATAAACAACCATAATTTAGATAATCACATTATTCTAAAACATATTCTCCTACCAATTTCCCTGTTGTTGGATTATATGTTCTAGCTTTGAAAAAAGAAAAGCAGTCTCCACTCCATTTTCCTTTAACTCTAAACGTTTTAGTATCCCCTATTTTCCTCAATGTAGCAACGTAAGTCAAACTACCTTTGTACATGATTAACACCACATCAAGTTTTACAGTTTCACCTGGTTGAATCGGGATTTGTCCAGTTCTCGTTTTTGTTACCGTTTTACTATCACGTGTACCATAAGTCCACGATTTATTTGTCTGCTGCTGTACAGAAACATTAACTCCAAGCGAAGAATCATCTCCTAATACATTAGGTATACCCACGCTTAATCCTCCTGAAATAGTGACACTTACCCCTTCTGTTTTTGAAAAATTGGATTCTTCTGTATAGCTTGTAGATAAAGAATAGTTCCATGTATCAACGCTTAAATGTTCATTTGTATATTCATCATGGTCACAAATCACTTCTGTAGGTTCAAAGCTGTCAACCGTAGTCCGTACGTACTCTAAATCCACAAGTTCATATTCACCAACAGGAACTATTTGCCATTTAGACAAATCAGTAGAACTATCATCATTAAAAGTCATATCAGAAGAAGTGGATGATTTAGAACGCAAATAAGTAGTAGAAAGGCTAAAAGGACTACCGTATCCTCTAGAAATAAGCCACTTATTATCTGCTATAGGTGTAAAGTTAAATACAGGTAGAATACTACCTGAGACCATACATAATAATTTTATATTTGTAGGTTTTTCTATATTATCACCAAGTGAACCATAATTATATGGGTCAGGGAAAATGGCAGCCACTTTATTAGAAACAATTCCACTATTACCTTTTTCCAGCAAAATAGCAGTACCAGCATTAATTTGCTGCCTAGCAATCTTCCATCTTTGTCTTCCACTTCCGTCATCTTGAGAATTCAGCACAAGTTTAGTACCGGACTTTTCAGAAGACAAATATTTACGTTTTGTATTTCCCACATTCAAGATATTTACAGGTATACCATCCAATTCTATTATTGGATCAAGATCTGCAATAGAACCTGCCGTCCTTGTCTTCACCTGCTCCACATCACTAATTTCCATAATGTTGTCCAATCCCTCTTGTTCACAAGAGAATAGAGCCAACACTCCTACCAACAATAAACTAATCTTTTTCATAAGCATTACATTTTTTAGTTAACAATATATCATAATTCAAAACAGCCATATGCATATGCCCCATTATCTCCTTTAATTTCTATACAATACTCCCCTGATACTCCGAAAGGAAGTTGCAAATATTTCCGAAGGGGAGATGGAATATTCTCGGAAGAAGAATAAATCACAGAACCATTTTGGGAAATGGCAATTTCCACTACCCCGATTCCTTCCATAAAATCCAATTCCACGGAATAATTAGAATCTTCAACGAATACAACAAATGGCACTAATGGTATAACGGAACGGCTTCCATCTTCTTTTCCCGTAGTCAGAATTTCAAAAGGAATATCATTTGAATGCAAAAAGACTTCTTCTTTTCCAGAAGCAATACTTATGTCGACCAAAGGATTAGCATCGACCTTTAATAAAGAAAATAACAACAATACAGATAAGATAATTTTCAGTTTCATAGTCTTTCATTTTTTATTTATACAAAATTAGGGACTATTCAACAATAATTCAGCAATAACTATGCAGACAAAAATAGGGTAGGTAATAAATTATATATCAACACACTACAAAGAAACATATAGGACAAAAAAACGTTTTTTCTCAATACATCATTACCATTTGCTCTAAAGAATCATTCTTAGTAAGTCCTAAATCTGCTTTTAGTCTTTGTCTGTTTTTATATATGGATTTCATTTCACAATCAAAAACAATCATTAATTGCTTGTTAGAGAATCCCACTTTCAGCAACGCAGCCAACAATAATTCATTTTTTGTTAAATCAAACTCTTGTTTAAGTCGAGTAATAAAATTCGCATGAACCAAATCCAAAAAGTCAAATATATGTTGCCGTTCAGCAATAGTCATATTACTAATAATCAAATTTCCTTGCTTCAATTCCTCTAATACAAACAAGGCGTCAACACTCGAATTCTCACATACTCGCTTATTTTCTGCTATTAAACAAAGGATTTTTCTATTCAAGATTCCTATTTCCTCTTTTTTAGCCTGACGTTCCTGTAAGCTCGCATTCTCCAATTCTGCAATTCTACAAGCATATCTATTAATAATTGCATTATTATTTCCAATAATTTCGACATTACGCAACAATTTTGTTCGATACCTTTTCCTAACCAGAAAGAAAGCGATGATGCCCAACCCTAATATGAATACAAATAAAAACAAATAAAAATAAGTCTGTTTCTCATTTTCCAGCCTTATCTGTTTATTTTCCAAAACAAGCTTATCATTTTCGTATTTTTTCTGCAAATCCAACAACTGTTTTTGTAGTTCAGCATTACGAACCACCTCTAATAATGAATCAGACTTCTCTTTATACAAAAACGCTTTCAAATAGTTTCCATCTTTCTTATTCATATCAGCTAAATAGCAATATGCACCCGAAGACACAAAAATATTAGTTGCATTGATACAAGAAACAAAACAATCTTCAGCTTTTTTCTTTTGGCCCACTTCAGAATAAACACGTCCCAAAGACAAACTATAACGATATTTATCATTAAAATCATCACAAAGTTCCATTGCTTTCGAAAAATACTCTATTGCTTGTGGATATCGTTTCTCATTATTGGCAATGAGTCCTAATAAATGTAGAAACGATGCCTTCATACCACTAATAGTATCACTCAACACAAGCCCTTTTTCAGCATACCAACCTGCACTATCATTATGATGTAACGAAAAATAACATCTTGCCATATTCCTATAACCATATAAGACACGACGTCTGTCACTCGCCTGTTCATAGCACCTGACAGAATGTTTAAAATTGTCTATAGAATTTTCATACAATCCCTGAGCCGAGTTCAAATATCCTATATATTCCCAAATCATTCCTTGTACTTTATAATCCCTAGTTTCTTCCAAGAGACTCGATGCTTTCAGATAAGCCTGCATGGCATCAGAAAGGCGATCCTTTAACAACATCACTTTTCCATAATAAAAGTAGGCCTTCCCTGCCTTCAATTTATCACCTTCCCGTTTATAATATTCTACCGCTATCGTTATTAATGAATCAGACTGCAAACTATCCAAATAGTTTTTATCCAAAGCCTGCGTTAAAAGCAAAGCATAATCTGCCCTCTGTTGCCCTCTCAAACATTTTGGGCATTCAATTTGCCTCAGAAGCAACAAAGCACTATCTGGAAATAATTCCATACAGGCTTCCACGCGCCTTAAGACATTATTGCCCTCTTTTTCTTGCACACATGAGATAAGCAATACAAGAATCATCAATAAATTAATTCTATTTCTCATTCCGTCATTCATAGCTTGCATATTTTAGCTTTCAGATAGAATATCTCTCCGATACCGAGGGGCAAGATTGGACATCGGCTAATATGACATCTCCGCGTTACCCTCTATTACACAATTTCGGCAAACAGTTCCAAATGCTCATCCACATAGCCGGCGACCAAAGCAGTATATCCTTCCTCCTTTTCCAAAAACTCGTCTTCCAATTCATCGAAAGCCTCATATTGCTCGTACATTGCCATGAACTCCTCGTCTGTGCGTTCACGCTCCAAATCGTCACGATGGCTATCGTATATTTTCTTGGCAGCATAAACCAACTTGCTCAAATCGCCCACTCCCCACAAACGCATCACTTTGGCAAACGGATTGTCGAAAATATAACCGCCATAACCATTTTGAATCAGTTGGCAGAAGCCCCCTTCCATCACTTCATCACGGAATATCTGATAGGCCAACAATGAATGCTGTTCACCGGTAAGCAAAGACATCGTCCCGGCAGTCATTTCTCCGCCTATTTCTTTCTTATAAGCACCGGTGAATACGCCGATGAATGCATCCATCCCTTCACCGGCAGCCTGGCGCAATGTCACATCTGTAACTTCTATCATAGTTTGTATTTTATTTAATGTGCCACAAAGGTAAGACTTTGCAGCCATAGTCAAACACGGACTCCCCTTTATTTTCTTCGCCTTGCCAACCAGTTGGCAGGATTTTGCCTTACCATTGGCAAGACTTTGCCACCGCGTTGGCAAAACTTTGCCATAGGCATGGCAAAAGTTTGCCAAGACGCAAGCAAGGGGTTGGCAAAATTACTTCCTGATTAACAAGCACATACCTTATTGATTCACAAACCCTATCAGAGACGAGAAAAAACAGTCAACTGCAAACTCCACTTTACATTCCGCAGAAATTCAGCTTCTTATTACTTCTTTTTTTAAAAAAAGTCAAATTGAACAGTTGGCAGAAACGGGGAAAACAACTAACTTTGCACCCGACTAATAAAAGTGGACTACGTTTTTTTTAATTATATCACTTAAAAAAAGAGCTAATTATGACTTATTCACACGAAGTGGAACACATGTGTGTTGTGAAGAAAGGTCCTAATCACGGACCGGCTCCTATTCCCGAAGAAGGTAAATGGGTAAAAGCTAAAGAAATTGTTGACATCTCTGGTCTGACACACGGTATTGGCTGGTGTGCTCCTCAGCAAGGTGCATGTAAATTAACCCTCAATGTAAAGGAAGGCGTTATCCAGGAAGCTTTGGTTGAGACTATCGGTTGCTCCGGTATGACTCATTCTGCTGCTATGGCATCAGAAATCCTCCCGGGAAAGACTATCCTCGAAGCATTGAATACTGACCTCGTTTGCGACGCTATCAACACAGCTATGCGCGAACTCTTCCTGCAAATTGTTTACGGTCGTACTCAGTCTGCTTTCTCTGAAGGCGGTTTGATGATTGGAGCTGGCTTGGAAGACTTGGGCAAAGGTCTGCGCAGCCAGGTAGGCACATTATACGGAACGTTGGCTAAGGGTTCTCGTTACTTGGAAATGGCAGAAGGTTACATCAAGACTATCGCTTTGGACAAGAACGACGAAATCTGCGGTTACGAATTTGTTCATCTGGGCAAGTTTATGGATGAAATCAAGAAAGGTACAGACGCCAATGAAGCATTGAAGAAAGTTACCGGTACATACGGCCGCTTCACTGAAGAGCAAGGTGCAGTTAAACACATTGACCCACGTCACGAATAATATAAGGAGGAAAGACATATGATTAGAGAAGTAAAATTTGAAAGCCAAGACCGTCGTATCAAGCAGATTCTTGCTGCATTGAACGCAAACGGTATCAAAGACATCGAAGAAGCCAATGCTATCTGCGAAGCTCATGGTCTCGATCCTTATAAGACTTGTGAAGAAACTCAGCCCATCTGTTTCGAAAATGCAAAATGGGCATACGTTGTAGGTTGCGCCATCGCCATTAAGAAGGGCTGCAAGAACGCTGCTGAAGCTGCTGAAGCTATCGGTATCGGTCTGCAGGCATTTTGTATTCCGGGTTCTGTAGCTGACGACCGCAAGGTTGGTATCGGTCATGGTAACTTGGCAGCCATGTTGCTGCGTGAAGAAACCAAATGTTTCGCTTTCTTGGCAGGTCACGAGTCATTCGCTGCTGCCGAAGGTGCTATCAAGATTGCCGCTAAAGCAGACAAAGTACGTAAAGAGCCTCTGCGTTGCATCCTGAACGGTCTCGGCAAGGACGCTGCACAGATTATCTCCCGTATCAACGGCTTTACATACGTTCAGACTCAATTCGACTACTACACAGGTGAACTGAAAGTAGTTCGTGAAATTGCATACAGCGACGGTCCTCGTGCCAAAGTAAAATGCTATGGTGCAGACGATGTTCGCGAAGGTGTGGCTATTATGTGGAAAGAGGGTGTGGATGTATCCATCACTGGTAACTCTACGAACCCGACCCGCTTCCAGCACCCGGTTGCCGGTACTTATAAGAAAGAACGCGTATTGGCTGGCAAGCCGTACTTCTCAGTGGCATCCGGTGGTGGTACTGGTCGTACTCTGCACCCGGACAACATGGCTGCCGGACCGGCTTCTTACGGTATGACCGACACAATGGGTCGTATGCACTCAGACGCTCAGTTCGCTGGTTCTTCATCAGTTCCTGCTCACGTGGAAATGATGGGATTCCTCGGCATCGGTAACAACCCGATGGTAGGATGTACAGTGGCTTGTGCGGTTGACGTGGCTCAGGCTTTGAGCAAGTAATCATCTGATATACAGATTATATATGAAGAGCTTTCCTTAGGGAAGGCTCTTCTTGTTTTAACAGACTTCCACGCTATCCTTGCTCTACTCACCTTTGCCTATCATCCTTTAATATCATCACTTTATCAATTGTGACGGTGTACTATATTATACTCTATAAATTCTCTATAAATTGCCACATTATTGCTAATTCTGTGACGTACTTGTGACGGGGTATCTATACCGTCACAACAAAGCAAGACATTCATAAGTCACTATGTATCAACTAATATCAAAATCATATTAAACACCTCCTATCTTATATTATTAATGGCATGTGACGAAATTACTTCAATCATACAACTTTATACTATTTGCTTTACACCTCTACCTTCAAATTCAAGAACATTTAGTTTACATTAGTTTCCCCTCTGTAATATGGTTAACTTCGTATCAGATTAATTCAATTATCAATTATCAAATTAATACAATTATGAGACTTACCAAGAAGAACTCTCCTAAGAGTTACACTATCTACTACCTACCACAAGAGATTAAAGAAACTATGGTTACAGAGGTCAGTTACCTGCCTATTACCAGAGAGAGACTGGAACAGTTCTTTAAAGATGCGGCAAGTAAGCGAAAGCCTAAATTAGTCAAGAAGCGGAAACAGTCAAGGCAGCAAGGGGGTTAATTCCATGCTGCCTTTATACTTCAATGTAATAATATTTAATTACTGTTTAGTCCAAGTTGTTACATAAGAATCATCTCCTATTTCATCATCGAAGAACTGTCTTGTTGTCATGGTATTACCGCTAAATGTAACATAATAAGTATCAATATCCGTTGGAACCAAATCTCCGTCCTCTTTATATGTAACGGTTAGAACGGTAGTCTTAGCATCATAAGTATAAGTAAATGAAACTGGAGATTCAAGGCCTCCATGATAATATTCTTGTTCTATTCCTGTACCGTCTGCATTAAATTTCCATATAAAATAATCACCTTCTCCATAGCTATCTATCCAAGTACCTACCAACGGATTATTACCATTATTACCATTATTACCATTATTATCTTCATCATCATCATCACTACATGCTGCGAAGTTAACACTCATAATTACGGCTACGATAGCCATTCCAATAAATCTTAATGTTCTCATTTTAATTAATAAATTAAGTTAGTAATATAGTTTATAAATATTTATCCACTCCATTTGTACAGCGTACCGTCTTCCGTTCATCCAGCATTCTCATGTACTGCAAGTTCTTTGTCTTATTGTACATGAACTTATCCTCATGCCAAAGGTGGTAAACAATACCTGCGAACTTCAAATACCGTTTCCGGCAACCACTGTTCAGCAGACGCTTGCCCAAATCAATATCCTCACTTCCCCAACCCTCATAGAATTCATCATAACCGTTTACCTTGATAAAATCCTCACGGAAGAAGGACATGTTACAGCCCAATGCAGCCGAACGCTTTCTACGGTATCTCGGAGCCAAGAAGCGAGCCAGCCATATACAATGGATTGCATTCTCCGGCTTGCTTTCAATTCCTTTCGTCCAGACATGAATCGGGCGTACCATACCGGACTTACATATTTCCTCTGTCAGCTCTTTGCCCAAGTTTACCCTTCCACCTTTCACGTAAATGCCATGACCGGCTTCACGGAGATGGTCGGCTATCAGCTTTGGATGCAGGAACACATCACCGTCTATCTCTATGATATAGTTTCCCGTACTACGGGCTACACACTTGTTGCGCATCATAGCCAATCGGAAACCTTTATCCTCATGCCACACATGTATGATTGGAAACGGTGCCTGCTCTTGCAGCCTTGCTATCAACGAGGCGGTCTCTTCCGTAGAGCCATCGTCTCCTATAATGACCTCATCGGGCAGGACTGTCTGCTTGAACAAGCTGAGTAAACATACTTGCAGAGCATCGCAACGGTTGTAAGTAGAGACTATTACGGAAATCTTCCCCAAGTCCTTTCTATTCATTACTACCAGATTTAAATAAGTTAATCAGATTAATTATTACCACTCTATACACTCTTGCCTTCTTTTATATGGATATATGGATGAAGTGGCTTGAATAAGTGCACAGAGTACACAGCATAAAGCTGCACGCAATTTGATTGATTGCCACGTTAGAAATAGAACTGTCTGTTTTGTGAATATCTGTATCGTTGCCAGTGTTCCCTAACTGACCGTTATACAATAAAGAAGCGTGGGAACATTGAATATTACCTAATCTGAGGCTCTGGACTGCCCTAAGTCAAGTAATAAACAATAGCCCACGCCAAACGTTATATAGTCCACTTGAGTAAGTGGGTATATAGCATTGACGTGAGCGTTCTTGCCTATTATCCTTGACTTATGAAATTGTCCAGATTTCAGATTAAGGATAATATCTTAAACGCTCTTCGTTAACTAATATGTCCTTCCAACTTCCCAACGCATTAGGCTGTTAGAATTGCTGCAAAGTTACGAATTTACGTTTGATTGGCAAGAACTTATTGTTTATTAAATGCAGAAAGGCATTCCTACTCCATAAATCAAGGTTAGGAGCAAATTTGTAAAAGGTCTATATAAGTAGAAATTTAGAAATTTACTCCCAACTTGAATTATTGGCTTAAAAGGCTGTTCCACTCCATTCTTAATAATTGGTGAGCGCAACCGCCAGTAATCAAAAACTAAGGCAGTCATAGGTATTAAGTAGTTCTTCCTGCCTTAATCCCAAGTATCTCTTGGTAATTGATACACTGGAATGATTGAATAGCTCCATGAGTTTGACAAGTGCAAGCTCCGAACTTTCGCTGTTCATGTTATAGACCTGCCTGCCGAAAGTCTTTCTAAGGCTGTGGCATGAGAAGTTGCCTATATGCAGCCTATATTTCCTTTTAACCTCCTTGAGGATTACATTTATCCTCTGTATGGAATAGACCGTACCTTTCCGGCTTACCAATATAGGCGCGTCTATGCCTATAGGACTGATATGCTTGTAGCAGTCACAGATATGCTTCTGTAGCTGCATGTTAATTCTCACAGTCCTTTGCTTTCCCGTCTTGATTTCGATAACGGTAAATTCCTCCGCATTTAATATCTGATTCCAGCGTAAAGCCAGAATGTCAGATATTCTTAAGCCAGTAAAACAGCCCAGAGCAACAAGAAGCGAGATTTTATAATTCCCGTCTTTGGCTAACTTCCTTATCAAGTTCATTGCCTCGCTCCATTGCAGATAATCTGCGGTTGTACTTGAATATTTAAGTGACATAACGTTCAGTCTTATAATGAAATGAATAAAAGTGAATATCATTTTTAAGTTGGAATATCCAACTTATTGATAATCAAAGGAACATTCACTAATAATAGAAGTGAACATTTCTCCCATTAACAGTAAGAGGACACCTATACCTTGTTATATAGATGTCCTCCATACCAAGCTATCCTTTGATAATGGCATAGCCCAGCAGCAGGATATATCCTACCGCTATAAATGGAAACAATGCCATTGCAATGAAGAATACCAAAGTAGCCAGTAACACATAGAATAAATTCCGTAGCATAATCTCCAGTTTTGAGAAACCAGTAATAGGATATAATTCCAGATACAGCTAAGAGAGAAACCAGCTGTATCTTTCATCACCATGCAGAGCGGATGCAATGCCCGTTGCCAGTTCTGTAGCGTTGTAGGCTCTATCCAGAAAGCTGTCTATGTAGCTGCTCTTGTTGCTGCCAGTAAGCAGGTTGTAGAACTTCCACATGGATAGGTCACTGCCAAGACAGCCAAAGTTCTCATCATTAATGTAGGCTTTAGCCACACTGTTTACTTGTGTATCAGTAAGCAGCATTCTGGGGATAGCCTTCTGATAGCCTTGTGGCAAGCACTGATAAAGTCGCATTCTTCCAAGTAACTGGCAGAATTGATGTTCTGTCATACTGGTATTGCCAAGTGTCTGCATCAGATGTATGTGCTTGGCAGGGTCGTACTTGTTGAACATTTCCAATACGGCACGATATAATTCGTTGGTATTGGTTACTTCCAAACAAGTAAGATAACCGTCCGTAGATACACATAAATTGGTGCAGACATTACAAATGAAGCCTATGAACACCTTAAAACGCTCTGCACCCTTTTTACTGTACAGATTGGTATGGTTATAAGCCCTAACTCCACCTATGGTAAGGGTCAGCCTATTACCGTTCACCGTCTCGTAGATGGTAGGTATTTCAATCACGAAAGCGCAACGCTCGTAATAAATGGTCTTGTCACTCTCTAATAACTGATTGGCAGGCTTATGTATTGCTTCTGGAATACGACCCTTGATAACGTGTGACACCCTTATATCCGGCTGCCCTATCCGTTCACCGTTAAAGAATGTATTAGCTGCATCCTGCACCGTTTCAATGAACGAGACGTGCGACAATGTAGCCTCGTTGTCTTTGGCGAATACTGGAATTATACAGTCGTCCCTCAAATGCTGTAAGGTCGCTTCAACTGTATTAGCCTCTATGAACAGAGGTCGTTTCCCCTTTGTATCGTCCGTTACAACCGTTGCATCCTCTGCAAATTCTCCTAAATTGCTGTTCCTTCTCTGTGCCATGACTGGCATAATCTGTAATGCTTCCATAATCTGTAAATTATTAAGTTGATAATTAGAAATTTCTCCATCTGAATGCCATATAAATGATAATGTACAGCACTATGGCAAACATTGCCTTTGGTGCTGCAATGAACGGTACAACGAGTATTGCACCAACCGTCAGAATTGCCTTTAAATCTTCCATAAGCGATAATTTATTGGTTAGTAATAAGTGAATTAAAGGGAATGGCGCGCTTTATAACGTAATGCCCCATAGACTTCCGCAATTGTGCTCTGTAATACACAGACATTACTGTAGTAGCCAGTAATACCGTAACCAAAGCGTTTGCGGTCTGGAATGCGATTGCGTTAAACCGTTCATTTCCCATCTAAGAGAGGTGAGGGACATTAGGGGTAACATGACAATTAAGCGCATAATATACACCTCATGCCTGCTTTCTGGCTGATAATTGCACTTTATGCAGTCTTAATAACTGTATGGAAAGAGTTTCCGTATCTGGAAGGGAGGGGGTATTATTTAGAGACTGCCTAATTTGAGTTGGGGTATAACAAGAAACTCCAGACCCGTTTAATGGTCTGGAGTTCAATCCTACTCAATCAATGCCTTAATTTCCTTTATGGTTCTATGCCTTCTCAACGTCTGCCCAAGCTGCTTATATCCCTGCTCCAAGAATGGATATTTATCTGTTATCACCCTTAATTCCCGTTGCTCATTGTCCGTTAGGGAAAGCTTCTCCTTCAAGTCACAGAAGCGTTTGAGGCGGTCTCTGAATTGTGGCGGTTTGAGAGCATCCTTTACTACGCTGTCATCTGCGATACTCCACTCATACCCTTTGGTTACTGTCATCCCCAATTCCTTATAAGCCTCTTGCAGTGCTTCGGACGACCTATATACTATATGTGTAGTCCAGTGTTGGTAGAGCTTTAACTGGGCAACCATGTCATTGACTTCGTATCTGCCATCCTTCTTGATGATATATGTATGGACGCCCAGTCTCTCAAACTCCTTATCCTGCTGCTTTAATATCTTTATATCAGTCTCCCTATTCAGTTGCTCCATCCTTCTGCGAGCAGTAGCAAGTTCGTCCTCTATCCTCTCCTCCATCACATCAAACGGAACGTAGTAGTTGACAGCCTTTGCATTGAAGATATGGACTATCTTGTTTCTGAAAGGGTTGGACTTGGTTCTGATACGTCCTGCAATCTGGGGAATATCCATGTCAATGCTGATTAGGGTATGCTTGTTGTAGCCGTCACTGACGATAAAGCATATTGCCGTCTCTGAATAATAGTCCACTCCTTCAAATGCCTTGCAGGTCACGAATGTAAACCGTTTAACTGGGGCTGTTGAACTGGAGATTTCAAAGCCTTCCAGCTTGTAATGGTTCATCTCGTCGTCAGCGCATATAATCCTGCACTCATCATTGGTCAGCTTGGCTTGTTTAAGTATCTCCTTAATCTCCCTTACGCTGTTGACAAAGAAATATGCCTCCTCACTCTTAATCCCGTCCAACACAAAGTGACCGTTGTCTTTATAATGCTTGATAACATTAACTGCTGTAGTGCTTGCTTTGACACATGGGCAGGGGTAGATTGTAATCTTATCCACTATCTGCCAGTTGGCAATGTATTCTTTCATTTCGGCAAATACTTTGGGCTTAAATCGCTCTGGGATAGGAGTTGCAGTTAAGAAGCAATGAGACTTGAAGCATTTGAACTTCTCTATAATCTGATTTATTACCTTTGTCCTAAAGCCATACTGCTTTAACAAATTGTGGTACTCATCCACAAGTATCTTGAATTCAAGCGGATTAATGAGGTCAATCAGTTTATCCACCTTGTCATACGTACAGATTATCTTCTTAACTCCGTCCTTAGCAAGAAACTTGTTCAACTGGATTTGTACTGTCTTAGTGAACTTGCCATATAAACCAAACAGTCTGTCATTAGTAGGACTTACGCCTGCTTGGATTTGTGACTTCTTCCAAGCAATGTCCCTGCCGTCTTTATCCTTAGGTGGGTAGCACTTATTGATTACCAGCTCTGTTGTAGGTACGGCAATAATGTAATTCTCGTCATTGGTAAGCGCTATTGTAGTAGCACCGCATCCCGTCTTTACCTTGTTGAAGATGCAATTCTTTGGGAAGTCGTCCATAATGAGGAAACCGTCCCGTTCTTGAATATCCAACTTTATCATAAGTTATCTTTTGTGATTTTAAATATGTTACCTGTGACCCTAATTATTGGACTTTAAACAGCTCCCAACTCTGAATACTGGGGTAACTGACCGTTTTATATAGAGGGAATTCACCACTTTCTGGGAATTTCAACTCTATCATCATTTCTACTTGGTGATTGGAAAACAGCTGTCTGTGACCCCAATAATCAGACTACAGATTACTCTCAACTTCAATTATTAGGGTAAACCACCTTATTATATGGGGGAAATTCACCACTCTGGAAGAATTGGGAGCAGAAGAGCCAACCTCTCACATTGGCTCTGGTTCTTATTAGCAGACTTCTTCCGCTTCCAGATAAGGAATGTCCTCATCTGCATCAGTGGAGGCTGTCCCAGTCCCTTCAACTGGAATGATAATAGGATTGTCATTCCGTTCTCTTATCTTCTTGAACTGCTCCATCACCAAACTCTCATCCAGATTTCCATGCGTATTGAACATTGCCGCCTTGTCATTCTGGGTGATGGTCTGGAATATCTTAATAGCTTCGTTGGCGTCTCCCGCAGTTGTTTTGATATTATTAAATTGCTGAATTAGGTGTCTCTTGGCAATATCCTTGTCATCAAAGCCTTTATCCTTGCAGATTTGGATGAACTTGTTGCCTATCTCCATATTATAGGCTGGAATGATAGGCTTCTTCACCTTCTTTCCTTTCTCATCCTTCCCAGAGCATAATAGAGAGAAGTCAGACTTTGATATGGCGTTATTATTGCCACAAAAGATAAGGTTCAGTGTTGAGATTGGATAACCGTCTGGGTTCTTCTCGCTCTTTATCAGTTCGTTATACCGTTGCAGGAATTCGCTGTCTGGGTTAATATTGGCTGCACCACGTACATAATCTGGGGTAGTCCATTCCTTCTTGGTAATATTAATCTCGTTGATATATTCGGCAATGGTTTCATTCCCTTGCAATTCAACTTCAATGGCAGGGACATCTATCGTTTCCTTTCCGTTCTCTGCTGCCCATTCATTATAGAGGGCTGCGGCAATAACCCTATGCTGACCGTCCAATACAAGGAAATATTTGGCAGCATCTTCCGGCTTTATATCTTGCCCATTAATATCAACCAAGCTAATATCGCCAGTTTTAATTACATCTTCCGCCTTAATGACTTGTATCTGCTCTGCCTTTCTGTAGCCTTTGACCTTCATCATGGCTAATATCTTCTCTACATTGCCCAAGTTGATGGAACGATTAATACCCTTAGCGAAAGCTATGTTTCTTACTTCATTATTAGCTACAATTTTAATTGTCAAATAATTCTTTTTCATTATTATTTAATTTTAAATTAATAAATACATTTATAAATTAGTGCAATCTTCAACTTGGCGCCTTATCGTTTCTGATTACGTTGCAAAGTTGGGGAATACTTAGAAGGTGGGTTATAAAGAATAGAATGCGATTTGAAGGATATTCTTTATATATAAGATAGCCAAATAGTTAGATATTATAAGGATATAAAAAAACTACCACGTAATTACATGGTAGTCTGTGAGGATTGGCAGCATATTGCTTACCAGAGGTATTCTGTGGATTGATTATTGGGAGAGAAATTGTAGTCCTCTATCCGCTTGGGCTTCCATTGCGGTTTGTAGCCTTGCTTCACCAAGTAGGCTATAGCGGCATTGGTGTAGTTCTCGTCATTATTGAAACTGTCCGCTTCAAATAATATCTCCATGTAGCCTAAAGTCATACGTATCTGCTCGCTTCTGGTCTTTAAGGCTGAACACTTCTGCAAGAGATGGAATGTACCGTACATGATTAAGTTGCAGGCTGCATTATTGGCTTTCCTGCCTTTCCTTTCTGAATACACCTCCTTCAATTCCGCTTGCGCCTCTTCCAGACTGTCAACTCCCAAGTAAATATGCAGGTAGTTGTCAAGCAAGTCAGTCAGCCAATAGCAGGAGTTGTCAAGCCTAATCTTCTTTACCCCGTTATCAATGGTGATGGAATTTAGTGCCCTTACCTCCTCCTTTCTGGAAGGTGAGTATCTCTTGGTGTTCAATAACTCAAACAGCTTTAGCATTTCTGGACGGACTTGTTCCAGATACGGAAGTGTATTCTCTGAAATGGCAATCTCCGTATGAAGTTCATCCTTTACATGCTTGTCATATATGGCAGCTACAAACAGAAGGGATATTCCTATTACTTCATCTTCATCTGATATGCCATACTCCTCCAGAAGTTCCAATATTTCAGTCAGTATCTCATCATTGGATAGGGTTATGAATACTTCGTGCTCTGTATCCATGATGAAACTGGCAGCATCAAACAGTGTACTTGTTGAGGCTGGTCTGGGGGCATAGCGGTGATAGTCAAAAGCACCGTTATCCACCGCGTATTCATCCAGATACGGGAATGGCATACGATACTTGGAAACTATCTCCTCACCTGCCCCATTAGGGTAATGAAGGCGGTATGCTGCTTGTAGTTCATTTAAGAACATGGCACGTCTGTAGCCAAAATATTCTGCAAGTATAGGCTCTAACGTCCTCAACTCTGGAATTGGTATTGAGTAGGTTATCATGTCATATCTGTATTAGTGCTGTAAAGATAAATAATGCCACTCCATTATGCAACAGAGCGGCATTATAAATTAGAGTAAATGCTTCATTACATCATTCCTTAGTACAGAATGTCCCCATTAACTTATCCATTTCTTCACCTATACACTTATCAACTAATTTAGCATAATGTTCAGTCATTCGTGTATTAGAATGTCCCAACATTTTAGACACCACAATTAAGGATATATTATTAGCTAAAGTAACCGTACTTGCAAATGTGTGTCTTGCTGTATGATAGGTTATTCGTTTATCTATGTGACATAGAATAGCTATATCCTTCAAATATAGATTTATATCCTTATCTGAATATATAGGCATTAAGGTATCTCCACCTGCATACTTATCAATCAACATTTTAGCATTAGGTAATAATGGAATACGAGCAAGAACACCAGTCTTTACCCTCTTCTTCTTAATCCACATTCTTCCTTGATTATCACGTTCTAAATGTTCAACCTTCAATGTTTTAACATCAATGTATGATAAGCCAGTATAACACGCAAATAAGAACATATCCCTCGTCCGCTCAAGTCTGGGTAAAGGAGAATTAAAGTTTATAATTCTGCGCAGTTCATCTTCATTCAAGAAATCAGGAGATACCTCTTGCCGCTCCAATTTATATGATGCAAATGGATTAAATGCAATCTTATTATTAGCAACAGCACGATTTACCACCTTCTTTAATAGTGATAAATACTTCACTGCCCCATTCTGAGATAATCCATGTTCTGATAGCAACCATATACGGTATTCTTCAATGAAATCACGATTTAATTCTCTTAAGAACATATCATCACGATTATATTTAGATTGAATAAATTTCTCAAGAAGTGATAAGCCATGCTTTGAATTAGCGTATGTCCCTTTAGATATTCCACAGCCAATCTGTTTATGCTGCATTTCATTATGTCTCTTATAAACGTTAAGAATAGTTTCTTCCTTTATCAGTTCCACCTTATTTAATAAGGCATCACGAAGTAACATAGCTGTTATAGCAAATCCATGCTTCACCAACTTAATCTCTTCCTCATAAATTCGTACTCTCAAACTCTTTAGAAATTCATTCAATACTACAGCCTCAGAATTTGTACCACGTACACACTGTTTATCTTTATTCCAATTCTCCAATGCAACTAACTTACCAGTTGAGAATACAGTTCTTTCATCACCCACAGCTATTAATACCTCAATTGGCGCTTTACCTGCCTTATTCATTTTACTTGCCCTAACAGTAAATGATAATGTATAGTTACTCTTATTTATCATATTCCATAATTTGTGACGTCACAGTGACGGAATACATAAATTACCGTCACAGACATCTATTTAATTCAATATCAAATAGAGTATAATACGCTATATTACAATATATTACAACAACATATACATTTCTAAACCGTCACAAGTTTACGTATGACCGACACCATGGGTCGTATGCACTCAGATGCTCAGTTCGCTGGTTCTTCATCAGTTCCTGCTCACGTGGAAATGATGGGATTCCTCGGCATCGGTAACAACCCGATGGTAGGATGTACAGTGGCTTGTGCGGTTGACGTGGCTCAAGCTTTGAGCAAGTAAGTAGCAAGTAAATAATTACATAGAAAAAGAGGATAGCCTTCATTGGCTATCCTCTTTTTCTATCTACCCACAATCGCCACCTTTATCACCCCCTCCAGCCTATTCTCAAAAATACGGTAGGCTTCGTCAATTTCCTCCAACGAGAAACGATGTGTGATAAGCGGTGTGGTATCTATCTGTCCCGCCGCTATCAGGCGCAGTATCTCGGCACAATCGCACCCATCCACACCACCGGTCTTGAAGACAAGATTCTTGCCATACATCTCCGGCAAGGGCAATAACTGAGGCTGGTCATAAAGCGCCACAATGGTGACAATGGCATTGGGACGGGCACACTCCCATGCCAAGCGGAAAGTATCTTCCGTGCCGGCAACTTCAAGTACGACATCTGCCCCACCATGGTCGCTATGCTTCCTCACAAAGTCTTTGCAGTTTTCCGGCCCAATGACCAGCACCTCCGGATAATGCTCGCGGACAAAACGGATTCTTTCGGCCGACTGCTCGCAGACAATAATGCGACGGGGCTTCTTCAGCATGGAACAAAGCAGGGTACAAATACCCGTCGGCCCGGCACCGATGATGAGTACAGTGTCTTCCTCGGTTATTTCGGAGATACGGGCAGCCCAGAAGCCGGTGGCCAACACATCGCCTACCAAGAGCGCCTGCTCGTCGCTTACCGTATCGGGAATACGGTTCAGTCCCTGGTCGGCATAAGGCACACGTACATATTCCGCCTGGCCGCCATCGATACGGCACCCCAAAGCCCAACCGCCATTAGTGTCGGTACAGTTGTTCACATATCCGTGACGACAAAAGAAACATTTACCACAAAAAGTCTCCACATTCACAGTCACACGGTCGCCGGGCTTTACCGACTCAACTTCGGCACCCACCTGCTCTACGATGCCCACCATTTCGTGTCCTACCGTAATTCCGGGTACGGCGCGCGGTACACTTCCATGCTTTATATGCAAGTCACTGGTGCATATGCTACCCAGTGTCACCCGCACAATAGCATCACGTGCATCTTCCAATACCGGTATCGGTTTCTCAAGCAATCCGAACTTTCCGTGTTCAATATAAGTATATGCCAACATAATATATGCTTTTTTGAGTTATCACTTCTAAACGCGAAGTTGCCAGAAAGCAACAGCCGCTGCGGCCGCCACGTTCAGCGAATCTACACCGTGCGCCATGGGGATACGAACCACATAGTCGGCTCCCGCAATCGCTTCGTGCGAAAGACCATCTCCCTCAGTACCCATCACAATAGCCAACCGGGGCTCGGTCTTCAAAACGGGATTGTCTATGGAAATGGAATTGTCCGTAAGCGCCATGGCCGCCGTGCGGAAACCCAACTCACCGAGCGTATCCAGAGGACCGTCCATCCACGTCCACGGCACAAGAAAAACCGTTCCCATTGAAACCCGGACCGCACGACGGTTCAGAGGATCGCAGGAATTACGCGTCAACAGCACAGCATCCATGCCAAGAGCTGCCGCCGAACGGAAGATGGCCCCAATATTGGTGGTATCCACCACCCCGTCGATAACCACAATACGCCGGGCTCCCCGGCAGACGTCCTCCATACTCTTCGGAACCGGACGGCGCATGGCACAAAGAACACCACGCGTCAAAACGTAGCCGGTCAGCTCGGCAAGCAATTCCCTACCGCTTGTGTAGACGGGTATATCGCCACAACGCTCAATGATTTCAGCAGCATCCCCATAGATGTGCTTGTGCTCACACAAAAAGGCCAAAGGCTCGTAGCCGGCATCCAGAGCCACCTTGATAACCTTAGGACTCTCAGCTATAAACAGCCCTTTGTCCGGCTCAAGGCGATTGCGTAACTGGGCTTCGGTAAGGGTACTGAATATCTCCACACCGGGATGGGTTAAAGATGATATTTCGATAACAGGCATCGGATGATTTACTATTTGACGATTACTATTTACAATTCATGGCAGAAAGCCCTATAACCCCTTTATTGTCTTCATCAGTTGTTCTCCCAGTCCGATGGTATATCCTTGCGATACAAAGACCACCCGATTGAAAGTATCGGCTATGATGAATATCGGCAGGCTCTCTTTGTGCTTCAACTTCATGCTTTCTGCAATCTGCGCAGCGATACCGTCCGTATCTATACCATAAATAATGGTAGAGGGCAAATCGGGGAATGACTCGCGGGCGAACTTGCCGGCTTTGGCCTCATTAGGGAACAGCAACACCATCTTACGCCCCCACTTCTCCAAATCAGCCTTGAATGAAGCGATGTCGCGCAACGCATGATTGGTTGGCTCTTGATTGACACCCAGAATGCCTACGACAAAGTAACCGCGCCCACAAGCCTGCAGCAGACTCTGCCGGGCTGCGGAGCCGGCGTCCGGCAGCGGAGTGAAGAGAGACTCCGAATTAAAGTTCCCGATAACCTGCACCTCATCCTCGCTCTCGCGCATCACCAATTCAATTTCCGTTGTCTTCTCCGGCAGAATATTGAAAAAGGTGGTTTTAGAAAGTACCGCACCGCTGGCAAGGCGTGTACCGGTCACCAAAACATAATCTCCGGCCTCCAGAGCTGTTCCTTCCTTCAGAAGATTGCTCCATGTAGTACCGCCGCCCATATCTGCATCGCCTTCGTCATAGGAAAGCAATTGCAAACTGCCCTGCGGGGTCTGTTTGGAAAGAGTGAAATGAGAATAGTATTTCGGGTTATCCAACGAACGGATAGGCTTATAGGAAGCCACCAACTTTCCCTTCGAAGCAATTCCTTCTGCCATAAAGACCGGCTCTTCCGGATGATGGTTCAAGTCCACATCCATCGCACCATCATCCCCTATCAACTGTACTTTGCCGGTCACTCCGTTGATACGGGCAGGGATTGCCATGCTGCGTGCCATGGAGACGAAGAAAATGTCACGACTATGGGCATCAGCCACACGGGCCTTCCAGACCCCTTCCGGAGAAATGGGAGCCCCTCCCAAATTACAGTCATTGTCTACCCGGATATTTTGGGCCACCCATGCCACCAGTTTCATCGGTTCTGCCTTGTATGCCTCAGCATCTTCCTTTGAGACGGCTTTCTTGAAAAATCCTTTATAGGGGGTCAGTATCTCGTTGCTTACGCGTGGATTGCGCACATATCTGCGGAAATGGTCGGCATTCTTGCACATACGGGATTGCATGTGGTCCATCAGAACTTCCAGTGTAACGTCGCGGAGGTCTTTTGCCGAAATCCGTTGGAGCAGGTCCAGACCTCCTCTTTTGGACTTTTCAGAGCGCAACCGTGCCATGAAGTCGGCAATGACCCGATGGTTTCCTCTGGAAGCGACCAGTATCCGTGAAACGGCATCTTCGTCGAGCTTGTACTGCCGGGCAAAATAACGCGCCGTCTCATCCGTCATGAACATAGACACATAAGCGTTGCGGATGGAATCTTCATGGACCATGCGGCGGTCATTCGCCGCACGCTGTTCGGGCGTAACCGCCGGCAACTCCGCATTTTCGGGGGGCGGCACAAGTTCAAAATCTACCGCATGGCCGTCGCCGGCAGTCTTATCCATCTTCACAACCAGTTCATGGTCCTTACCGAAAGACAGTTTGGCATAGCCGAATTTTCCGTCTTTGGAAGCCCATACCAGCATGTCACCCTTACCGGCCGTCAAAAAAGCCTTTCCCTCTGCATCAGTCTGCTTCCGGGCTACAGTATAGAACTCCGCATAATTATAGAGCTTGAACTCCACACAAGCATCAGACACCGGATTTCCATGTCCGTCCATGACCGTAACTGTGGCCTTAGCCGTCGGTGCATAGTTACCGATTACATTGATTTCCGTATAAGTAGGAGTGACAGACATCACTTCCTCCGCTCCTTCATAACGTCCGAAGACCTTGGTATGCATCAGCATACCGCGACTGGCCGGAGCATTGAACCAACCAAGGTTGAGTACCGGTTCGGGTTCGCAGGCTCCAAGAAAATACCATTTCCCGTCTGCCCATGCTTCTACCCACGCATGATTGTCGTCGGTATGCGCCCACCGGGGTGTGTAGACCTGACGGGCAGGGATACCCACCGAACGCAAGGCGGCAACCAGCAAGGTAGATTCCTCGCCACAACGCCCGTATGCCGTGCGTACCGTTGCCAAAGGCGAACTGGTACGGGCATCGGAGGGAGTATAGATAGCCTTCTCGTGGCACCAGTGGTTCACCTCCAGAATGGCATCATAGAGGGACAGAGACTTGACACGATTCTTCAGTTCTTCGTAAAACACTACCCGTGCACTGTCCAGATGCTCATTGTTGACCCGCACCGGAAGTACAAAATGACGAAACAAATCCTCAGGAATAACTTTTCCCCAAGGCATCTCATCGGCAGCCTTTTGGGAGGCGCGCACGTTCATCAGATGAAATTCTCCGGAATAATCGGCAATGTCTGCCAAAGGCATATAGGCATAAAGGAACTCCAAAGCTTCGCGTTCGTACGACGTCAAGTCCGTATCGAATATGGCAAACAAATCGCCCTGCGGCAACCTTTCTTTTTTTTGATTGAAGTCTTGCTCCACACATTGGCGGTAAGAAGTGTCTGTAATGAAAGAACGTTTGCCGCAAGAGGCAAGCAAACATACCAGTCCGAGAAATCCCAGAAGTCGTGCAACTCGTTTCATAACGCAATTATTAAGGTTGAGCCACAAAAATAGTGTAAATCGTCCGCAAAAGAAAATTAATTCCCGTTTTACTTACATAATCACTCTACTTCAGATGTATCACCAAAGTCGTGTCTCCGGAAAAAGTGAAGCTGCATTTGTCATAAGACGGCGGACCCATAACGCCTTGAGCATCATTGCTGAACCCGTACTTCTCTGTAGGAATGCCGAAAACGGCAGTATCCAGTTTCCCGTTTCCGTTCTCGTCTTGAAACAACGAAATGGCATACGTACCCGTAGGTAACCCCTGGCAAGGAATGGAGAGCGACGTATCTTTCACATCTATCCGGAAGGCGGTCAAGGGTTTCTTCATGAATGTTTCTTCCGAATTGTAGATGGCGACATAGAGATGCCCCTCCACCTTTTCAATGTCACACACTTCAATAGTCAGGTTCTGGGCAAAGAGCAGCTGGGCGGCACTTTGCATTACAAATACTAAAAAAATAATCATTGCTTTCATCTTTGTTTATTTAAAAAGGGTTATTGTCTAAAAATTGGATACATCGTAGGCGGCCTTCTTGCCTAAAGTCACATATACTCCTACATAGAAAAAATGGTCGCTGGAAGCCAGGACAGCCTTGTTATCCACCTTACCGAACTCATTCTTCCGGCAAAGGATATTGCTGGCGGAAGCATGGATAATTACCTTCTTGCTTGCCAGGAAGGTCACACCCAAATCCAGACTGTTATAAGGCTTCACTTCATCGTTCATCAGACCCAGCAGCATGGGGTTATGATAAGGACGTCCGCTACTGAAACGGTCGGTCACGCTGACAATGGAACGCAGGCGAGGCAAGGAATACTTCACCACCCAGGCTGCATTATGCCGTGTAGCATACTGAGGAGTAGTCAGTTCCAGATACTCCCGATATTTACGTTTGGCTATATTATAGGTATAGGATAACTGGTATTCCAGATTCTTGAAGGACGCTCTATCACGGAAGAACAAGTCTATGCCTTTGCTGTGTCCATAACCGTTGGAGGTCAAGAATACAGCTTCCGTATCGGCATCCGTTTCCTCCAATGCCAGACGGTCATAATCCTTATAATAAAGTTCAGCTTTACAGAAACGCCCTTCATAGTCGTACTGAACGCCTAAATTGTACTGCATACATACTTCCGACATCAACTGCGGCCGACGCACCAGACAGTTGTTCTCGGGCAACTGTGTGTATCGCCCTACAATCCCCGACAGCATCATGTTTCCCCAATAATAGTTCGCCGCCAGCCGGGGAGAGAAATTCATCTTACGGTTCGGAGAAGTGTATTCCGTGCGAAAAGAAAACTCCATCTTCAATTGTTCCATCGGATAATAAGCCATCGAAAAGAAACCCGCACCAATGGTAGGCGACATGCGATTGCTGTCATCCGTCCCGCACAACAGATAATGATTCCTGTAATTGCGGATATAGCTCTCTATCCCCATATCCAGGCGGAATACCGATGACAGCCGTTTGGAAACTTTAGCCTTCAGATGCGTCTCTTGCTGATGTTCCAGCCAGTTATCACCCGAAACAACTGCTCCTCCCATTCTCCGGTTATAGTAAGAATAGGCCGCCCCTGCAAACCAACTCCACTCTCTGGAAGTATGCCTGCGAAAGGTTGCATTTACATAGATATTGTCTTCACCCAGCCCGAACAATCTGCGGTTATCCCCTTCGTAAGTGGAAAAGTCCGTCCGGTCGTATTGTGCGTAAACCTTCCATACCACTCTTTCATCAAGAGTATAACGGAACTGGACAGCTCCGGAAAACATCCGGTAAGGCTTCTCGAAATCCCTCCTGCCCGAATAAACCTTGTCATACAAACCCAGGTTCTGATAATTCAAGTCAACAGACAAGGATCCTCTGTCAAAAGTCTTTGTGCCCCCTCCACCAACACCGACAACGGAAGCGTTCACTCCGACTTTATCGACCTTGCTGTAATCTTTTGTTTCCAATGGCAAGACTGCCGAAAGCGCTTCTCCATATTCTTGTGAAGCGCCTCCCGAAGCAAGGTTTACCCCACTGAACATAAATGTAGAGTAACGGCTGCGAGCAGGGGTATTTATTCCGTTCGAAGTATAGGGATTCAGTACATGCATTCCATCAATAAAAGTCTGCGTCTCGTAACTGCCTCCACCACGTACCAGCAATTCACCGGTTTCACCCTGCACTTGCGTACCGGGCAAAGTCTGCAATGCCTTGTATAAATCACCGTTCGCACCGCCCACCGTAACCAGTTCCACCGGATGCATATCGCTCCAACGGCTGTTGGCAGCAGGAGTTCTGGCTCCTTTTACCACTACTTCTTCCAAAGCGACACTGTCTATATTAAAATTCAGACGTACTGTATCGGTCACTGATTTCTGCACTACGGAAGGCTGTGTATAAAGTAATACGCCCAATATCCCAAAGACTGTTTCCCGTTTCATATCTTTACATTCGTTGTGTTTCCTGCCGCAAACATAAAGGAAGGGTATAAGACAAAAAAATATCCGGGACAGACAGCCCGGATATGTGACAACCAACAAACTCTTTGTGACGAACAACGTATTTCTGTGACGAGTGACTAACTCTTTGTCCGGTTTTCAATCAATGCTTTCACCTCTTTGGCGTATGCGCGTGAAACCGGAACCTCTTCTTCGCAACCCTCCAGATTCAGCTTATATCCCTGAGAGTTTCCATCTACTTTCACCACCATCCGGATGTTTACAAGAAAGGCCCTATGGCAACGGATAATAAAAGGGCAAGCAGAGACAGCTTCCTCTGCCTGCTTCATGGTGGCACGCAACAATCTCCATGTAATTTTCTTTTCTTTATCCGAATCTGAACGGTAACCTACTTTTACGTAATTCCCCTTTGCCTCTGCATAAAGGAAATCTCCGGCCTTTACTTCCAGCATTTCTTTGGTGCCACCGGCAAACACCAACGCTTCTTCCGAGGAAAACACCTTGTCTTCCAAGCTCGCTATCCCAACTTCCGGGGATATTCTCCTTGAAAGGTGACCGTTCATCTCCATAGCTTCTTTCAGATTGCGGGTCAGTTGCAAATTGCGGTTCCACATCAGAAAAAATATGGTAGGAAAAGGTGCCAGCACCATTACCCAAGACAAAGCCAGAAAGAACAACCGCTTGTCCAACCACATTCCCATCAACCATGATTGATAGGCCCAAATCCCCACTGCTATCAGCAACAACATCAGCAGCAAATTCAACACATGCTTACCCAATGTCCAGTTCTGCTCCTTGTAATAAGCAGGAAATAATGCCGGAAGCAAATAGGTGAAAACTCCCGAAGCACCTGCCGCAATCAATGCAGAACCGGCAACCACCCCAAACACACTTCCCTTTATCCGGGAAATACCGAACGGCTGAAGTATATATAATATCAGAAAAATAATGGCCGAAGGTATCACTACTGCCTTCCAGCGTTGATAAAACGTAGGATAAGGACTCCGCCAAAGTTCCACCAATTTCCCCATAAGTATATAGTCTCTCTTGTTTACATGGTAATATATGCAAAGATAATACATTTACTCAACACATGCTCATACAGATACTATATTATCAATCTGTTTTATCACACGACAAGGATTTCCCACTGCCACACAATTCGCAGGAATAGAACGGGTAACCACACTCCCCGCCCCGATAACGCTGTTCCTCCCGATGGTGACACCAGGCAAAATGACAACCCCTCCACCAATCCATACTCCATCCTCTATTCGTACAGGTAAGGCATACGTACGGCAGATTTCTTGTCCTTCCGGACAGTCCTGCACCATACGTTCATCTACTTTGGTAGAATGGGTTGCCGTATATATTTGTACATTAGAGGCTATCAGGACGTTGCTACCTATGTCAATACGATTGTTGTCCACAAAGGTACAATTCATGTTGACAATTACCTTGTCGCCCATAAAAATATGCTTGCCACATTCACAATGGAAGTCAATATCCACATGCACATTCTTGCCTACATGTCCCAACATCTCACACAACAACTCCCTCCTGCGCTTGCTATCGGCATAATCTGTGGCATTGAACTGTGCCAGGAGACGTTTTGTACGCAAAATCATCTCCACTATTTTCGGGTCCCTGCTTCCTATAAAAGGTTCGCCAGCCATGCACTTTTCATATTCTGTTTTCATACGCATCCTTTTTTTGCGGACAAAAATACAAAACTCTAATGTATAGGAATTTATCCTATGTTAAAAAATACCCCTTTGCCCTGATACGACTCAATGATTGTTGTGTAATGCCAAGGAAAGAAGCGATATGTCCCAAAGTCACTCTATGAAAAAGGGCCGGACACTCACTCATTAATTTTTCATAACGCTCATACGCAGACAAGTTGAGGCGAGATATATGAATATCTTGTAAGCGAAGAAAATTTTCCTGTTGTAACACCCTCATCCAATTTGCAATATCTATATCTGACTTATACAACTCATTAAGCGTTTCAATGGAAATAGAATAGACCAGTGTTTCTTCCAATGTTTCCACGTATTCAAAGCCTGCTTTGTTCCTATATAAATCCCACGAGCCACAAGCTACATCACCTTCCATAGAGAACCATGTCGTTATTTCTTTTCCATCGTGCAAGGTGTACGAGCGTGTCATTCCCTTCTCTATGAAGTGGACTTGCCTATCAAATTGTCCTGCACGGATAATAAGTGTTTTGGCAGGAAACACTTGCTTTTCAAAACCATGTGTCAATGCTGCCAATGCTTCATCTGAAACCGGATAATAAGCTCTTATTGTTCTGACAATATTCTCCATACTAAAATATTCCTTTTTACAAAGGTATAAAACAAGGAAGAGTTTGCGAAACTTGCGTAACATATTTGTCATATATAGATTGCAAAATCTAGTATTTCTAAAGAAAATAAAGGATGAATGGCTATTTTTTATGTTATAAAACACATTTCTCGCAAACATTTCGTATCTTTGCAACGTTATAAGATAAAAGAAAAGATGTAAAAACCCGCTTTCCGAAACGCGGAGAGCACAAAAAGATGAGAATTATGAAAAAGAATGCAAATGAAATTTTTATGTTACAGTACCAAATCAAACGCTATCAGGCAAGGGGTAATGGAACAATGTGTCAAACACTGAACGGTAAACTACAAAAGCTGCTTGCAAAGCAGTCCCTCGTAACCATGTAAAAAAACACCTTTAAATATAATGAATAAAGGGCAGGGAACTTTTCAGTTCTCTGCCCTTTTTCTTTTTTATCCATCTATACTAATGGTTAGCACCAACTACAAACTCGCTTTGCATCCTTATCTCCCTACCGTCAACCGAAATTCCTTGTAGGGTAATTATATATATTCCGTTCATATCCGAAGTATAAAAGTTGAGTGTACTCATAGCGGGAGTTATCTCCGGATTCCAATAAAGTGTATGTCGAAAATCCGGTAAGCGGGAACCGGCTTGTTTCTCTGAATTGTATGATGGAGCAACAAATGCGATTCTCTTTTGTGGAAATTCATAAGAAAACATCTGTGAATTCTTATCCAAACGTATATCAGGCAATGTTCCCCGATGGGTTATAAACGAAACAATTCCATCATACAACTCCCCACCAAAAGTATATTTGCCGGTATAACGATATATATAGTGTATCAAACGGGCATCATAGTTCAGAATGGTTTCATGGTCATCAAATGGAATCCCGTCTAACAACACCAGTGTTTTCATATTACTGAATCTCCTTATATCCGGTTGCAGTATCCGGATGACATCTTTACCTTCCAGCTGACTGATACGTATTCCCTTGACAAATTCCACAAAAACATCCCTCACAGTCCTGAAACGAACATACTCATCCAGATTATAAGTAGAAGCGGGAACAAAATCATAAAGTTGTTGCAATATACTCTTGCTATACGAAGAATCTACCGGCAAAAGAGAATGTAATTGCGCGCTGAAACCACGCTCTATCAAGTCTTCTTTCCGAAATGACACACAGACCTTAGGAAGTTTTTCCGCCAACACCCCGACAAAAGGAGAAACAAGCTCCAATCGGCAGGGACTTTCCTCCTCCGGTAATGCAGTTAATACAATCTCCTGCATATCCGTTATTCCGGTCGTATAAAAAGCATAAATAGCGTCAGCCTTAGGCTGTCCGCCAAAGACACGAATATCCTTGCCCACACATGCCAGACGTGCATTTACATTGTCAGCAGGCGCTCCCATCAGCCTGCCGGTTACAATATGCCCTTCACACTCTGCAGCAAATGACCGTTCCGGAACACTTGTATAGTTCTTCTGCCCGTCGGCTGATATTGGAAACCCCTTTAGCACATAGTCTTTTCGTACTACGGACAGAGTAAGCTCCTTGACATCAGCAGGCAGATTGGGTAATGTCAAGGCTACTTTACTCCGGTTCCCATAGACCGATTTATCTGTCCATAAGTCCGCTCCGGAAAGCTGATTGCCGGAAGCTTGTGAAACGGTAATGGAATCCGTGAAAAGTTCCACATTATCCTCCTCTGTTGTCTGAACAGTATTAAGCAAGGCTATATACTTCTTTGGGAAACAAGCCATAGGATAGTTCCTCATATAACGCGTATATGCCGTCAGTTGGTAAGCTCCGGTATGCATGACTTGCGGAAGTCTGATACGTCCCCATCCATTCCCGTTCTGCAAGTCGATTTTACCTTGTGCGTATACCAGCTTCGTGTCACTTATCTCTACATAAGCTACTTTGCTTAATACGCTTCCACGAGACAAGGAATCCGTCACACAAACTTTTATCCACAAATCTTCTCCAGCCACATAGCAGTCCTTGTCTGTATAAATACGCATATTCTCAACAATTTGAGCGTGTAATCCCAATACAAGAACCCAACCTATAATACAAAATATCACTCTCTTCATATCATTTCAATATTAATTCATTTCATCCGGCCAGAAGGAAGGCTTTTCCAAGCTGGCACCTAAATAGCGTACGTCTGTACAACCTCCGGAAACCCATGCATAACCTACCATCAATGGATAAGCAATAGCATATCCCATCACATATAAATCCATGTACGAATCTGCCCAACCTCTAAATTCTTGGCAATAACCGTCAGGAAACCTATAATATATATCATCGGCAGAAATGAAAATACGATATTTTGCCACATTCATGCTAACTCCCACATAACCAACTACATTTTTGCCTGAATTGTTGCAAATAATATTCGTAGGAAGTTCCGAAGGCTGAGGAATAAACAATCCACCCATTTCTTCATTGATTTTTATTTTCTCCTGATAATATTCGTACTCGCCCCTCGAAATCTTACGCTGTTTCACCAAAGTGCTATAATGATGAAAGACACGGTTATTATCCGCCTTTATAGAATAGAGCCACTTATCCTTCAATTGAGCATCCTTATTTGTTCCTATATTACCTACTATGATTTTAGCCGACTTATCATGACACCATCCCCGTGCATATGGTGTAGCATCAAAATCAACCACCTCATCAGTGGTAGGGTCATAACGGAACTTGGGATTATATACTGCCCTCACTTCCCAATCTTCCTCGTAACTCCAGAAATAACATCCGCCATCTTCACTCCGCATAGAAAAGCGGATAGAGATGTCACCGTATTTTTCCGGTTGCTCGTAGGTAACGTCATTTATTGTTTCTGTCTCCAATGGATATTGAGGCTCCGAAGTATAAATATCCCCTTCATACACAATTTTCAGACTATAGCTGGCATCTTTATTCAAAGAGCCAATTACAACTTGGTATTTTCCATCTCCCAAAGAGGTGCCATTAAAGCAAGAACCATCACTTCCTACTACACTGACTTCTGCATCTATCTTGTTATAATCTTGAGGAATTCCTTCTACATTCAAAGGAAAGGAACAGCTCAAGGAAAAAACGACTGTACTATCTGATATGATGTTACCTTCAACTATAAGCACCCTCGTACTACTCTCCGGCAAGTGCGCATTGAATTTATCCACACAACTGCCAATAGTGAGCCACAACAAGCATATCCATGTTACTATATATTTTGCATTATTCATCGCTTTTTCTTATTAAAACAGATTGATTTCAACTGGCCAGAAGGAAGGCTTTTCCAAGCTGGCACCTAAATAGCGTACGTCTGTACAACCTCCAGAAACCCATGCATAACCTTTGAATCCCGTACGTGGGTCCGGGTCCGGATATGCAATGGTATACCCCATCAAGTATAAATCTAAAAATGTATACTCTTCTTTCAGTCCTTTCGCTCCCTGACAATACCCCTCAGGAAGCCTATATTGTATATCATCTGTAGAAATGAAAATGCGATATTCCGCCACATTCAAACTGACACCAACATATCCAATGGCCTGTTTATTTGAGCTTTCACATCTAATGTTCGACGGCAATTCCGAAGGCTGGGGAACAAACAACCCGCCCATCTCCTCATTAAGCTTTATTTTCTCCTGATAATATTCATATTCACCCTTCGAAATCTTACGTTGTTTCACTATAGTACTGTAACAACAAGAAAAACGAATATCATCTGCTTCAATGGAATAGAGACACTTATCCTTTACACGATTATCCTTGTTTATTTCCATATTACCTATTATTATCTCGGACGATTCACTGTGACACCATCCGCGTGAGTATGGTCTGGCATCATAATCAACAACCTTGTCTGTATCGGGATCATAAGCACACATAGGATTGTATACTGCTCTAACCTCCCAATCTTCTTCATAATTCCAGAAATAACATGCAGCATCTTTGCTTTGCATGGAGAAACGGATGCTGACATCACCATACTCCCCTTGCTGTTCGTAAGTGACATCGTCTATGCTTTCCGTCCCTATCGGATATTGAGGTTCGGAAATATAAGTATCTCCCTCATAGACAATCTTCAAGCTATAGCGAACATCCCTATGCAATGTTCCGACAGCAACCCGGTACTTTCCATTACCCAACGCAACACCACTAAAACTGGAGCCATCCTCACCGGTTACACAAACTTCAGCATCCACCTTATTGAAATCAGGAGGAACCCCTTCCACATCCAAGGAAAAGGAACGGCTCAAAGAAAACACGACAGCACTATCCGATATAATACTACCTTCAACTATGAGAAGGCCGATACTACTTTCCGGCAAATGGGCATTGAACTTATCCACACAATTACTAAGGAACAACCATAACGGACATATACATATCACCCAATATATTTTATTCTTCATACCCTTTCAAAATTTAATATTATAAGTAACAAAAGGAATGGGAGCACCGAATATGGACATCTTGTATCCTTGAATCCTACCCTCCTCGGACACAAAATAGACAGAGTACACATTCTTCCTTCCGGTCAGGTTATAGATACCGAAAGAAAGGGAACTGTGGGTCAACAATGTCAGGTGATGGCTGGGTTCAATATTGAACGACAAATCCATACGGAAATAGTCGGGAACACGATAACTGTTACGGTCGGTATAGTAAACCTGCATCTTTTTCAGACCCTGGTCGTAGTATTGCCCGGCAGGAATTGTGGTGGGACGGCCCGTACTGTAATCCATATTGAAAGACATGCTGTAACGACGGGTAAACTTGTAATTGCCTACAAGCTTGAAGTCATGCGGCTTGTCATACTCGGTCGGATACCATTCTCCACCATTGATGGGACGGGCTATGCGCGGATCATTCTGACGCAAGAAAGTGCGCGAATAAGTATAGCTCATCCATCCGTTCAGTTTTCCTACCTGTTTCTTCACCTGAAATTCTACGCCGTAGGCATATCCCTCCGTATTGATGACATCCGTCTCCAGATGGTGGTTCATCAGGATTTGGGCGGAACTGCGATAATCCAGATAATCAATCAGCTTTTTGTAATATCCTTCTACAGATAATTCCAGAAGTTGCCCCGGCGTATTATAGTAGGCACCTGCCGCCACCTGCCAGCCACGTTGAGGCTTGATGTTGGGGTCGCTCAGCTTCCAGGTATCCGTAGGAGACATAACGGCAGTATTCGATACCTTATGGATATACTGCCTCATCGTATTGAAACCGGCCTTTACGGAAAAATCATCTGTAAAGGCATAACGTGCCGACACTCTGAATTCCGGTCCGTGATAGGTCTTGATGACCTTTCCATTCCCCGCCGTGATAGAATCCGCCACCGAAGACATGGAGGGCAGCATACCTTCCTGATATGTATAGTAAGTGCGCGGTCCCAAAGCATTGAGCATGGAATAGCGTATACCCGCATTGATGGAGAGCCTGGAAGTTATATCCCATTCATCCCCTATATAAACGGCACTTTCCAGTGCTTTATCCTTTTGCAGTTCATCATATCTTACCAGCGAATTAGGCCCCACCGGCTCGTAGGTCCCGGAATTCACATTATACAGCTGGCTCATCAAACCAAAGTTCACTGCATGGCTATTGCCGGCTTGATAAAGAAAGTCCGCTTTTCCAAACCATTGGTTAATGGCAAAAGACAGCCGTGCGGCAGACGCTTCCTCCACCGTTTCATCATTTCGGTAATCGTAGTGGTCATAACCGAAAGAGAAGTTTCCGGTCAGCTTATCTGCAAAGACAGTCCGCCAGTTTGCCGAGAAATTCATATTGTTGTAGGCATACTTCTCATTGTCATTAAAGGCAAAACGGTCGTGACTATAATAGCCATAGACATTCAGCTTGTTGCGCTCGTTCACCGTATGCGAGAAGACAGCCCCCAAGTCATAGAAACCTGCTTTCCCGTCACGATACCCACTTTTGTTGGGCAAGGTCTTCATTATCCAGTCCGAATAGGTCGTACGTCCACTCAGCAGAAGGGAAGTCTTTTCCTTAATGATGGGAATCTCGAGATTCAACTTACTGGTCACAAGCCCGATACCTGCAGAACCGGTAAACTTTTCCTTGTTCGCCTCCTTGCTGGTGATGTTCAGTACGGAAGCGATACGCCCGCCATACTGGCTGGGGATACTGCTCTTATAAAGTTCCGCATCCTTTATCATGTCCGAATTAAAAGCCGTGAAAAAACCGAAAAGATGATTGGGGTTATAAATCGTTCCGTTATTGAAAAGAAGCAGGTTTTGGTCGGCGGCACTCCCACGCACATTGTATCCGCTGGATGCCTCTCCCACTGTCTTGATGCCGGGAAGTGTCTGTATCATCTTCAGCACATCCACCTCACCCATAGCCGTAGGAATGTTTTTCAGCAGGGCAGGCTGCAGCTTCTCCATTCCCAACTGCACACTTTTCACGTTCTGTATACGCCCCGAAACAATAAGCACCTCATCCAGCATATGGTCTTCCTCTTCCAACTCGATATGGACAATGCCTTCACCATAAAGCATAAATTGCCGATGGGTCACTTTGATATTCATCCCACTGATTTCAAGAATATTATAGCCTGCAGGCAGGTCAATGGTAAATTCCCCCTGACGGTTGGTCGTCGTAGCTACCCACGGCTCTCGATGAATGATGTTGATACCATCCAGATTCTGGCCGGTCTTAAAGTCAGAAACTCTTCCGGTCAAAGTTATCATATCTCCGGGGGCAGGCTTGTACTTGTTTCCTATCTCATAGACCTTATTTTCTGAAGAAGACTTCACAATAGGAATGTATGAAGGCAATAGTTCCTCATCCGTCTCCAACTTTTCCCCCATCAATACCGGTGGCAGCGAGGTGGCCAGAAAAACCTCCGGCAAGACAAATATTCTGTCACCATAAACCGTCACCTTATAGATAGTAGCTGCCAAAGCCTCTCTCAAGTACTCGGCAGTGGGGTTCTTCACCTCTGCCCGCTTCACTTTAAAAGGAACCGTTATCGTTGTATAAATACGGCAAGACGTGCCCTTTTCTACTGCATCCATCAATTCGAATATGGAAATGCTGTCCATAGCCATCTGTTGCTGTGCAAACATGCCGAAAGGCGACAATAGGAGGAAAAAGGCTACTGTATATTTAAGATTATGTGCTTTCATATTATTTTCCATGAATTAAGGAATCAATATATTCCGTTAACCGGGTCATTGCCCGGACACCGCCATCTTCCTTGAAGTCCAGCCGCTCTTTCCGGCAATAAGCCTTCAACTGCTTCTTGTATGTAGGAAAAAGTTTCAAGAAACCCGAACGGGAAGTTATCACATAATCGGTTCCGCCACTGCGAAGACTGAAATAGCTCTTTTTCTTGAACCGGCTGTAATAAAGATCGTTTTTCTTCACCTGAGACTCCATTGTGGATACGATATACTGTGTCAGGCACATTTGCGGACTATCATATAGCAACGCAGCGAAACAGTCACCCTGCGGTACAAACTTCTGTCCTTCTATGACAAAATAATCCACTTTCCGCATATCTACCTGCAAGGTTATCCGTTTCTCCGGAGTAACCACAATCAGACTCTTTTTATAGGTATCATAACGGAGCTGCAAATCCGAGTAAAGCCATCTGCCATAACAGACAGCCCCCTCGCGAAATTCATCCGTATTCCAATAGGGATGGTTAAGATACTTCTGCTGGTTATAATTTTCCTCTGCCTTACCGGAGTAAAGAGCAGCATAATCTCCTGCCGCTTTTCTGAATTCATCAAAAACGGCTTGTTGTGCACAAACCAAAGATGGAAAACATAGGACGCATAGTAGCGTGTAAAGGTGTGTTTTTCGCATATATGTGAAGTGTTATAGGTGAGGATAATCACAAATATAACATTTCACTTTTAAAAATAAAATTATTATTATATATAATTCAAATAAAAACAAGAAATAGAGCCATAATCGGATGCTAAACACAAAGCTAAACATTTAGCATGCAAGCAGAAGCACATTACAATAAGATTAAAGCACCATTCATCCTCCACCATCAATTATACTTACATATATTTATAAAAAAACGATACAGCACAATCGCTCAAGCCGCAACAATATCCTTCCCGAAAGGAGTCAATGCCAGCCCTGCCAGCTTAAAGTGTTGGATACCGAAAGGAATGCCTATAATGGTGATGCACAGCAATAACCCGAATCCCAAGTGCGAAAGGCAAATCCAAATGCCGCCCAAGAATATCCAAAGAATATTCATCAGCACATAGAGGCAACCGTTGGAACGTTCCCCGCTACGAACCTCTTTGCCGAAAGGCCACAAGGCAAGGCTTGCCATTTTCAAGGTCTGCATACCGAAAGGGATGCCAATAATGGTGAACATCATCAATAAACTTGCAATAAGATACTCCACAGCAGTGATGATACCTCCAAACATCAACCACAAAATATTCATAAAACAGCCCATAGCTTTCCTTTTTTTGATACTGAACACAAATATAGCATTATTTATTTGAATGTTCCGTCTCCCAGTCACTAAATTCAAAACTCAGCTGTTCCCAGACTCCTTTCTCCTCCCCCTCTTCACGGGGGTTGGAAACGGAAAGCCCAATCAAACGGATAGGATGATGTTCATAATCCACTTCCTGCAGCAATTGCTTTGCCAAAGGCAGAATCACGTCAAGGGCAACCAGCTCCTTTGCTTGGGTCATACTGCGGGTAATCTGGCTAAAATCATGAAACTTGATTTTCAGCGTCAGCGTATTCCCGCGGAAATTGGCGTGCTCCAGTCGCCCCACCAGCTCCACTGCCGCATGGTACAGCTCTATAATGACGGATGAACGCTTGCTGATGTCCTTCTCCAACGTATGTTCGCAACCCACAGACTTGCGGATGCGGACAGCCTCTACCGGACGGATATCGATGCCACGGGCAAAATCATAATAGACTGTCCCCACTTTGCCAAATTCGCGGGTCAGCATCTCCAAAGACTGCATACGCAGCTGTTCCCCGTTGTGAATCCCCAAAGTGTGCATCTTCTTCGCCGTTACCGGTCCCACTCCCCAGAAACTTTCAATGGGCAGCCGGGCAACAAAGTCCAGTGCCTGGGCAGGATGTATGGTGCAAAGCCCGTCCGGCTTGCGGTAGTCCGAGGCTATCTTGGCAAGAAACTTATTATAGGATATGCCGGCAGAAGCCACCAGATTCAACCTCTCCCGCATCTTCCGCTTTATCTCCTTCGCGATGTCTACAGCCAATGGAATGCCCGGTTTATTCTCCGTCACATCCAGAAAAGCCTCGTCCAGCGAAATGGGCTCGATGACATCCGTATATTCATGAAAGATTTCGTGTATCTGGCGGGAAACGGATTTGTAGACTTCCATCCGTCCCGGGATAAAGATAAGTTGGGGGCACAGCCGCTTTGCCTTCAGTGACGACATGGCAGAACGCACCCCGAAACGCCGTGCCTCGTAACTGGCTGCCGCCACCACTCCCCGCTCCTCCGCATGGCCCACGGCAATGGGCTTGCCCCGCAATGCAGGGTTATCACGCTGTTCTACGGAGGCGTAGAATGCGTCCATATCGATGTGTATAATTTTTCGTCCGGTCATTCTTCTTTCAACTCCCCGATACAAAGATACACTAATTTTTCTTCATCCGAAGTATCCGCCGATAGACATAAATGAAGGCTGGTATTAAAAAGGCATCTGCAAAAATCCATGCAGTAGGGTCACCAAAACACACGGCCAGATAGCCGAAAGCCGGAACAGCCAGCAGGCTGACCAGTATCCGGGCAATCATTTCCGAGACACCGGAAAGCATGGCAAGATTGGTATATCCCACCCCCTGGATAGTGTATCGCAGGATGCAGAGCAGTCCCAAAACCGGGAAAAAGGAAACGGAAATGTGCAGGAACAACTCCGTATTCTTTAAAATCTCCAACTCAGAGGCATCTACAAAGAACAGGGCAAAAGTCCTGGCACCGAACATCAGTACACAGAAAGTGAACGCCCAATAAACAATCATCATCAGGGTGCTTGCCTTGACTCCCATCCAGATACGTTCCGGCTTGCCCGCACCGTAGTTTTGCCCGCTATAGGTGGCCATTGCCATGCCCAGACTCTCGAAAGGACACATGAAAAACATCTTGATACGCATGGCTGCCGTGAATGCAGCCACACAAGCCGTACCCAAAGCATTATTGGCGCTTTGCAGCATAATGCTGCCAATGGCAGTAATGGAAAATTGCAGTCCCATGGGTACGCCGATGTACATCAGTGTGCGTGCCAAAGCACCGTCGAATTTCCGCTCGGCTGGCGTTGTCTTCAGAATGTCGAAACGACGCATCATATAGATGTAGCACAATATGGCCGAGACGCCTTGTGAAAATACGGTAGCGATGGCAGCTCCTGCCACTCCCCAACCCAGTACCAGAATGCAGAACAAATCGAGCAGGATATTCAGTACCGTAGAGAGAAGTAGAAACCAAAACGGCGTCTTGCTGTCACCCAATGCACGGATAATACTGGACAGCAGATTATAGAAGAAAGTAAAGGGAACCCCGATAAACGTGACAAGCAGGTAATAATAGGCTCCCGTGAATATGTTCTCCGGCGTACTCATCATGTGCAGAATGTCTGCACAGTAAAAGCTGGTAACCACGGCAATGACAACAGACATCACCGCAGCCAGCTGCAGGCTGACAGCCACATAACGGCGCATCGTGACATAATCCCGCGCACCGAACTTTTGCGCCACGGGAATGCCGAAACCTCCGCAACAGCCATTGCAGAATCCCAGAATAAGAAAAACGACCGAAGTGCTTGCCCCGACTGAAGCCAAGGCGTTGATACCCAGAAAGCGCCCCACGATAGCTGCATCTACCAATGAATAGGTCTGTTGCAGCAGATTGCCGAGCAGTAAAGGCAAAGTAAAGTTGAAAATCAACGGAAGAGCCCGTCCTTCCGTCATTTCTCTGGATGTTGCCATAAATCTGATACCTCCGAAATTGGGTGCAAAAATACGAAAAGATAGCGTTTACAGACTTGACGAAGGTCAAATTTAATAGGGAAGCTTAAGAAGAAGGAAGGCGAAGGACAAATCATTCCATCATGGGGAAAATATTATTCCACCACTAGGAAAAAATCGTTCCACCATGGTGGAACGATTTTTCCTCCACGATGGAACGATTAAATCTATGCAGATTCGGAGCTTAGTATTTACACTCGCGAATTATCTCTATCAGCTGCCGGAAATCTTCGGGATGAACATCTCCGATATTGCCGATACGGAAAGTGTCGGCTTGCGAAATCTTTCCCGGATAGATGACAAATCCACGTTCTTTCAGTTGTGTGTAGAAAGTTTTGAAGTTGAAATCGGCATGAGGATAGAGGAAAGAAGTAATAACGGGCGATTGAATCTCGTCCGGCAGCAACGTTTGGAAACCGAGGGAACGCATGCCGTCCACCAGCACGCGGTGGTTCTCGCAATATCTGTTGTGACGGGCCTCCACACCGCCCTCCTCTGCCAGTTCGTCCATGGCTTGCTTGAAGGCGCGGACCACGTGTGTAGGAGAAGTAAAACGCCATTTGCCATGTCCTTTCTCCATGGCTTCCCATTGGTCGTAAATGTTGAGAGAGAGTGACTTGGAGACGCCCTTGCAGTGCAACAGCTCGGAACGGCGAGCGATGATGAAGCCAAATCCCGGAACGCCCTGGATGCACTTGTTGGCACTGCTGATGAGGAAGTCTATGCCCAGTTCGTGTACATCGAGGGGAACACCGCCGAAGCTGCTCATGGCGTCTACAATCAGTTTCTTGCCGTGCATCTTGACGAGGTGGGCTATCTCCTTGAGGGGATTGAGCACGCCGGTAGTGGTTTCGCAATGCACCACGGCAACGTGGGTGATTTCGGCATTGTGCGAAAGATAGTCGTCGACGTAGCTGACGGAGACTTGCTCTGTTTCGTCAAAAGCAAGCATGTCGTACGAGATGCCGTGATACTCGGCGATGTTGCCCATGCGGTCGCCGTAGGCGCCGTTGCTCAGTATGAGGAGTTTGTCGCCAGGCTTGATGACGCTACCGATGACGGCTTCCACACAATACGTGCCGCTGCCTTGCAGGAGGATGGAAGTATAGTCGCCGGTATGCTGGGTGGCGAGGGAGACGAGGGACTTGCGGATTTCTTCCACAATGTGGAGGTTGTAGTCTTCGTCCCAGGTACACCAGTCGGTCAGCATGGCTTCCTTGACGGTTTGTGAGGTAGTAAGGGGGCCGGGGGTAAGGAGAATGTAGGGTTTCATATGCATTGAGTTTTTAAGTTTATACGTTTATAAGGGTTACAAAATCTCAAGTTTACGGTTTATCTCGGCGATGACTGCGGGGAGCTCGGCAATGGTATCGACCACATAGTGGGCACCGGCGGCAAGCATGCGGCGGCAGACATCGGCCTTACGGGCTTCGAGCTCATCGGCAGGCAAGGAGGAGACTTCCTCTTGCGTCAGTCCCAGTTCGTTACTGCCGAGGACTACGCCGACGGTCCATGCTTTGGCATTGATACCCTCCTTGATGTCGGCGATGGTGTCGCCATACTTCAACACACAATCTACGGAGGGGATGGCGAGGTCTGCCATATTCTTATATATCATGTAGGGAGCAGGACGGCCTGCAGGCAACCCGTCGGGAGCGACGCAATTATCTACCGCATAGCCTTTGGCTGTGGCGGCAGGCAGCACAACATCCATCATAGAGCGGGTATAGCCGGTGGTGGAGCCAATGCGGATACCTTGCGCACGCAGTGCGGAAATCGTTTCCACCACACCGGGAATAGGGTCGGTATAATCTTCGAGCGAGGCAAACAACACCCGTTGGAATTCGGCATAACGTGCCTGCACGTCTTCCTCACCGGCGGGACGGCCGAATTTCCGTTCAAATTCCGCACGGACACGCTCTATATCGAACAGCGCACGGATTTCTTCTACTTTGGTCAGCCCCATGTGCGCACGTGTTTCGGCAGCTGTGACGGGAACGCCGATGGCCCGAAAGCTCTCGACAAAGGCGGCGACGGGAGCAAAGCAACCGTAATCGACGGCAGTTCCTGCCCAGTCCATAATGATACATTCAATTCTTTTCATACGATATATTATTATTCAGTCTCAAGAAGCAAGGAATTGCCCGGCCGGGACCAACGGCGCAAACGGAAAAGGGAAGAGCCCAACGGTCCCGAAGCATTCTCCTTGCGATAGCGCTGCACCAGGTAGACAGCCGAGCATAGGAAAGCCACACTGCACACAATGCCGGCATAGCCCGACATCAGGTTATAGAAATCCAGCCAGTTGATGTCCGGATTGAAGAATTCTTTGAATACCAATACCACCACCGTACCGGTATACCCGATAAAATCGAGTGTGACAATAAAGAACCCCACATTCCCCTTGATGCGGAAGCAGGCGATGAAACGCTCGAAGAACAACGTCTGGAAGCTGAGGTAAACAGTATAGAGCGACAAACTCTGGAGGAACAGCCACGTCATGGGTGGCAGTTGCAACCCATCGTAATTGAAGGCCACGAATCCCAAGGTCGCTGTGCCGCACGTCACAAGCACCAGCAGCAGGCACAGCACCTTTATATTACTCCTCACCGCGGACATCAGTCCGAAAAGCAACAAGATAATCAGTGTCACCACCGCATCTACCTTGGCAAATGCCCACGACGACAGCTCCGCCGCCTCCACATCCAGAATCTTCACCAGGAAGTCCTCCTTGATGTCCTGCAAGACGGTGATGAACAAGTTTGCCGCAAACAGCATCAGCAATACCGGCATGAAGCTCTTGAAGAGGTCCGCACGCGCCCTGCCGTCCAGCGTCACCCGTTCCGAGCGCAGTGCCCGGTCTGCCGCGGTAGGTTGCGGCATTCTCGTCATCAGCCAGCCCAGCAACGACAGCAGCGGGAAGGCAAAGGCACCGATAAAGGCAGGCATCCAGAACTCACTGATGTGGAGATGCTCCATCACAAACAGCCCGACGGACTTTGCCGTGCCCGAACTGATGGCAATGCTCAGCCCCATTAGGCTCGCCAGCAGGTCCGTCACCCGCCGCCCCTCGAGGAAACTGAAAATCACTCCCCACATGCATCCCAACGAAAGCCCGTTGAAGAACAGCGCAAAGACATTCAGCGGCCGGGGCAACGCTCCGAACAGCACCAGCGAAAGCTCGGCCACCGCCACCGAGAGGATGATGAACTTCAGACGGTTCTCCTTCTTCAGTTCCGAAATTACCTTGATGCCAATCAGCTTGGAAATAAAATAGCCGGAAATCTGCACGATGCTGGTTGCCGTCTTGTAATCCATCCCGAAGAAGTCGAGCCCGTCGAAGCCCGCAGCCGTAAACGGCTTGCGCAGCGCATAGACCAGTGAATAGGAGAGCAAAGCCGCTCCACCCGCCCAAAGGATGAACAAGGCATCAGCCAGTCTCTTGCTCTGTATTATCTGTTTTTTCTCACCGTTGAACATAGTGTGTCGTTTAAGTTCGTTCTTGATTTCGGCGGCAAAGATAGAGGCGGGTGCTGACAGCAAAAATGAATTTCCATTATTAATAAACTTCATGAGATGCTCCACTCGGCGCAGGAAGTGTACAATTACAGCGGCATCTACATCAGTTACAGCCTCTCTTCCTCCTCCAATGCCTTAAAGGTAGAGCCTTACCTGATAACCCCTGCCGACAGCAACGACCACGTCAAAGTGGTGCACATGAGCGCCTACAACACCACCCACTTCGGCACTGCTGTCTTCAACAACCACCAGAATGCCTATATCTTCTTCAACGAACGCGAGGCGCCCCAACTGGCCTTGTCCACCATCTACCTGCAACTGCCCATGTACGACTTTCCCCACCTGCTCAAAGGGCTCTACCTCTGTCTGGACTACAACCGCAACCCCATAGCCCGCCGCATCCTCTTCATCAAACACTCGGACAGCACCTCCATGGACGACTTCCTGGAACTGAAAGGCCAGCTCATCCCCCAAGACCAGCTGACCGACGAGCAACGCCCCTACTACAACTACACCTGCCAGCCGGGCGACTTCATCAAAACCTGCTCCGTCCCCTCTCCCCTGCTGAACGAGAAAGACCTGGAACGGGAGAAGCGGATGCTGGAAATCTAAGACAGCCCGGACAGTCCGGGAATTTTCACTTTGCAACCAAGTTGCATCTCCTTTCCGCTACCTTTGCTGCAGAAAATAGAAAATAGGAGGAAACAATATGAGTTGCAAATGCTGCTGCACACACGGACATACAGCGATACAAGAAAAAAGAAACAGTCTGCTGAAAGATTATTGGAGAATCATCCTCTCCGCCCTATTGCTCTTCGGAGGGCTCATCCTGAATGCTACTGACACCACCTTCTTCAAGGGAGAGTATGTACCTTTTATATGGTACTTGCTTGCCTATCTCCCCGTAGGCCTCCCGGTGATGAGGGAAGCCTGGGAAAGCATCCTGCAAAAGGACGTGTTCAGCGAATTCACCCTTATGTCCATCGCCACCCTCGGCGCCTTCTATATAGGCGAATATCCCGAAGGCGTTGCCGTCATGCTCTTCTACTCCTTGGGAGAGCTCTTTCAGGACAAAGCCGTAGACAAAGCCAAGCGTAACATCAGCGCCCTGCTCGACGTACGTCCCGAAACGGCAACGGTCATCAGAAACGGCAGTACACTTGTCGAAGCTCCCCAACATGTGCAGGTAGGCGAAACCATCGAAGTAAAAGCCGGAGAGCGCGTCCCCCTGGACGGAACGATGCTGGACGAAGTTGCCGCCTTCAACACCTCTGCACTGACGGGAGAAAGTGTTCCCCGCAACATCCGCCAGGGCGGGGAAGTGCTTGCCGGAATGATTGCGACCGACAAAGTCGTACGCATCCAAGTCACCAAACCCTTCGAGAAAAGTGCTCTTTCCCGTATATTGGAACTGGTGCAGAATGCCTCCGAGCGCAAAGCGCCGGCAGAACTTTTCATCCGTAAGTTTGCCCGTATCTATACACCCGCCGTCACCGGACTGGCGGCATTGATTGTACTGCTCCCCTTCCTCTATTCGCTGGCAGATGCACAATTCTCGTTCATCTTCAATGACTGGCTATACAGGGCATTGGTCTTTCTGGTTATCTCCTGCCCGTGCGCCCTCGTCGTAAGCATTCCGTTAGGCTACTTCGGAGGAATCGGCGCCGCCTCCCGCCTGGGTGTCCTCTTCAAAGGTGGCAACTACCTCGATGCCATCACCCAAGTCAACACGGTGGTATTCGACAAGACGGGTACGCTGACCAAAGGCACCTTCGATGTACAATCCTGCCAGGCACAACCGGGAGTTACGGAAGAGAAGTTGATACAGCTTGCCGCCTCGGCAGAGCGAAACAGTACGCACCCCATAGCCAAAGCCATCGTAAGCTATGCCAAACAAAGGGATATAGAGTTGATTGCCACAACGGACGTTACGGAGATTGCCGGCCACGGACTGCAAGCCACTATGGATGGAACGCGTGTCCTGGTGGGCAACACCCGCCTGCTGACTAAGTTCGGGATAGAATATCCCGATGAATTGTCATCAATTGTCGATACGATTGTGGCCTGCGCCATCGGAACAAAATATGCCGGTTATCTGTTGCTATCAGACACATTAAAGGAAGATGCCGTCAACGCCGTCAAAGAATTAAAAGCTTTAAATATCAATAATATTCAGATATTATCGGGAGACAAACAAGCCATTGTTACTAACTTTGCAGAAAAGCTAGGCATCACCCAGGCATACGGAGACCTGCTGCCGGACGGAAAGGTGAAGCACATCGAGGCACTCCGCAGCAACCCTGCCAACCGAATAGCCTTTGTGGGCGACGGCATCAATGATGCCCCGGTTCTTGCCCTTAGCCATGTGGGCATCGCCATGGGCGGACTTGGCAGCGATGCCGCCATCGAAACCGCCGATGTAGTGATACAGACAGACCAGCCTTCGAGAGTGGCCACCGCCATTCATGCGGGCAGGCAAACCCGCCGGATTGTCTGGCAGAACATCTCGCTGGCTTTCGGAGTGAAGCTGCTTGTCCTCATCCTCGGTGCCGGTGGAATCGCTACACTTTGGGAAGCTGTCTTTGCCGACGTAGGCGTCGCCCTCATTGCGATAGTGAACGCCATACGCATACAAAAACTTATTAAATAGAAAAAATGGAAGAAAAGAAATATTTGGACCTATTGGCCAAAAGGGACATACAGCCCACTGCCATCCGCATCCTGGTATTGCGCACCATGATGCAGGCAGGCCGTTCCGTCTCATTGCTCGACCTTGAAACCATGCTGGATACGGTGGACAAATCCACCATCTTCCGTACCCTTACCCTATTCCTCTCCCATCATCTGATACACAGTATAGATGACGGGACGGGTTCCTTCAAGTATGCCGTGTGCAGCGACAGTTGCTCTTGCGACGTAAGCGACCTGCACACCCATTTCCATTGCGAGAAATGCAACAAAACCTTCTGCTTCACCAACATTCCCACTCCGGTGGTGAAGCTGCCTCAAGGATTTACACTGAACAGCATCAACTATGTACTGAAAGGCATTTGTCCGGACTGTGCAGCAGAAGTCAACCGGGAGGCTTAGTTAAAAAATAAAAATCCATGCAGTCATTCATGTTCTTCTCTATCCTTAAGAAATAACATTGAGACAAACACATGGATACAAAAGCTCTTGTCACTTTATGCCAGAAGGGAAACGGGCAGGCCTTGAGCCTGCTCTACGAAAACTATTCAGAGAAAATGCTGAAAGTATGCCTACGCTATATTCCCGACCCAACGATAGCCCAAGATCTTCTTCACGACGGTTTTGTCATCATATTCACTTCCATTCATTCGCTGCGCAACCCGGAGAAACTGGAATACTGGATGAAAAAGATTATGAGAAACCTGGCACTGCAATACCTCAACCATGCCAATGCCAACCCCACCATCCCATTGACAGATATTCCGGAAGAGGAAGAGCCTGCTGAAAATCCTTTTTGTCCGGATTTCATTTCGTACGATAAGATGCTGGATATAGTGGAGAGCCTTCCGGAGGGCTACTGCAAGGTATTTAAACTGGCAGTACTGGAAGGATTGTCCCACAAAGAAATCGGAGATTTACTGGGTATAGCGCCACACTCCTCTTCCTCCCAATTGTTCCGGGCGAAAATTTTACTTAAAAAGATGCTGGCAGGATACCGTGTATTCATTGTTTTGACAGTATTGCTTCTCTTTCCAACGCTGTATGACTATCTGTACAGAGAGAAAAAGAGTATCAGGGAAAACCGTTTGTCCAAAGTTTCTTCCAGGCAAGCCGGGAGTACGCAACAAACAAAGAAAACCGATACTCCCCGAACCGACGAACAATGCTATACCAAAGAAAATCTGAACAAAAGGGAACGAATCATCCCTCCCGTTCCAGTTTCCACAGAATGGCCCCTTGCCATACCCACAATGAAAGATAGTATCCACAAATATCCCATACCTTCTCCATTCACCGGACAGACCATCACCAACCGGCAGATGGCTTTCGCCTCCTCCCCTTCCCTGATGCCGCCAACCCGCAAGAAGAAATCCGGAAAATGGAAGTTGATGCTGGCAGGTTCACTCGGACCGCAACTGGCACAGAACTTATATAAGCTGATTGCCACTCCACATACCGACGGCATTTCAAGTGACTTCCCTCAACAAGTCAGCACGTGGGAAGAGTATTATTCTTATCTGCACACCCGCTATCAGCAGGGTACTCTGGGAAAAGATTCCATCGGACTCATGCAGATTGCCCAGAATAACAGCGGCAGGATTGTTGAGAACCAGCAACATCATGCCCCCATCGTCGTGGGACTCTCTCTCAGCAAGAAATTGAATGAGCGTTGGAGTCTGGAAACCGGATTGCAATATACGCTTCTCAGGTCGGAGTTCACTACCGGCGAAGCATTCCGCATTCAAGACAACCAGAAGTTGCATTATATCGGCATTCCTCTCCGGCTTTCCTACCGTTTCTGGCATTACAAACGTTTCTCCAGTTATGCCACGGCAGGCATGCAGGTGGATATCCCCATAAAAGGGACACTCCAAAGCTTCCATGTCACGGACAGTATTCCACACAAGCTCGACAGCCAGCCGGTAAGTGCTCCCTGGCAGTGGTCGGTCAACACAAGTATAGGCATACAATATCGCCTCACACCCCAGGCAGGCATCTATCTGGAGCCGACTGTAAACTATTATATCCCCGACGGCAGCCAACTGCGCACCATCCGAAAGGAACACCCGTTCACATTCACCCTCCCGGTAGGCCTCCGCATTTCCTGGTAAAAAAACGATGCGCCACGCAGTCTTTTACCCGACTGATTATCTATTTATATGGATAATCAAACTCAAGAAGGAACAAAGAACATGCAGAAACGACATACCGACCGGGAAAGCTACTTTGGTGAACAGTCACAGACCAGCAAGAACTATTATATCCCCTACATAAAGGAAGTCATCGGACACATCCCCGATAAAGTGCTGGAAGTGGGCTGTGGAGAGGGAGGCAATCTGCTCCCCTTTGCCAAAGCCGGTTGCCGAGTGATGGGCGTAGACATTGATGCCATGCGAATAGAGCAAGCCAGGACCTTCTTCGCCCAAAGGCATCAGCAGGGACAGTTCATTGCCACCGACATTTTCCAGCTTAAGGACAAGGCTACGAATTTTCCCCTGATTCTTCTACACGATGTGATAGAGCATATCAGAGACAAAGAACGGTTCCTCTCCGGCCTACAAAAGCATTTGTCTGCCGATGGAGCTATATTTGTAGGGTTTCCCGCCTGGCAAATGCCATTCGGAGGCCACCAGCAGATAGCACACAGCCGCATTGTTTCACACTTCCCTTTTCTCCACCTCCTTCCCCGCACTTTATACAAATGGATATTAAGACTATGCGGCGAGCAGGAACACGCAATTACGGAGCTACTGGATATAAAGAGCACCGGATGCACCATCGAACTGTTCAATCGCATCGTCCGGCAAGCCAACTATCAAATCATTGACCGGAGACTGTACCTTATAAACCCACATTATAAAATCAAATTCGGCTTGTCCCCACGAAGGCTCAACGGAGTTATTGCTGCTATCCCGTATATAAGAAACTTCTTTTGTACAAGTTGCTTTTACATATTAAAGAAAGGGACTAAAACTGTTAATCACTACTGATTTCCCAGCTTTAGAATTGATTCCGAACCATCAATTTAAGATTATATATTCAGAAGAAATCATTAATTTTTTGAATAGCTCTGATGAAAGAGTGGGTGTAGAAACCCTCATAAACTAAAAAATCCCCCTCGCTGCAGATGGTTGTAGCGAGGGGGATTTCAATAAAAGAGGAACTTGCACTTCCTCCCTTTTAATGTTTTTACATCGTTACTTGGTTCATTACAGCCTCGTCAGGTGTCGTTCCTATTTCATCGGCAAATAATATGTGGGTGATAGACCCTCTCGGGGTCGGAGTTTCGATTTTAATTCTTTGACCTTGGTACATCTCCGGAATATCAACCAGCTTACATCTATGGGCTTCGTTATTGCCAAAACTGACATAATAGTCTTTCCCTATTACCAGCTTTACAGGTTTACGTTGAGAGAAATGAGTCGGACAAACAGAGCTATCCACTTTTATATCTATCACAAAACCAAGAGCGGATGTTACCTTAGATAGTATATCAATGCTCACATTATAAGCCCCTTTCTCTATCTTGGCTATATTAACACGATTAACACCACAAAGATTAGCCAATTCCTCTTGGGTCATATTTCTCTTCTTGCGAAGAATGGCTAACCGACTACCAATCCGTTCACGTTCTTTCAAAATCTTCTCTGTACATTTTCCTTCGTGAATTTTCATAAATCTGTTGCAGAATTTAAAGTGTTGCCCCCACTTCTAATAGTTATTGATTTTTGAACAGACAAAAGTAGATATTAATTTTGAATTGTAGCACATTTACTACAACTATTTTCTAAATGAATATAAAAGGTAGGGGGAGTAGAAGAAAAGAAAAAGCCCCTGAATTACTGGAATTCAAGGACTTACAAACTTCTTTTTACTATTTCCGTGGAGCTGGAGGGAATCGAACCCTCGTCCAAACGAGGAAATCATAAGCTTTCTACATGCTTATCTTTGCCTAAATTTTCGTGCAGCGGCAGAACCAAAGCCATCAACCGTTGCCTTATCCTCTAAATTTTCACCCGCGCCACGAGGCTGACACGAACTATCCCCGATTTGACTGCACCACTTTATCGGAATGCTTCGGAGCAACAGCTTCCGAGTGATGTCACGTCCCAGCACCTGGTGCCGGGATTAAGCTTCAATCTACTATACTTCGATTAAGCAGCGAGAGCGTAACGAGTTTCGCCAGATAAAATTTTGAGGACTGAGATTAAAGTGCAAATCAACGACGCACTGCATGCTTACTTACCATTTCTGCCCGCTGTCAAATCCAGTCAACCCCATGACTTTGTAACGGTCTGAAATTTAAAAGATTGCGTAACTCATTGCTAAGTAGGGAGGGTGAAAAAGGGATAAATGCTACTTTATTTTTCATCCTCTACCGCTTTCTTTGGCCCAAAGATACATATTCTTTTATTAGCAATCACCATATATTTACAAATATTAGCTAATACTGACTTTTCGTGATAAAAACAATAATCTTCCATACATAGAATATGTGCACCCCATTGTCATCAATGTTCAAACAGCTACCAAAGCCTGTATCCGTTGACGGAATTACCCCCTGCAAGAGGGAATATCTATCTTCTGTAATGGATATTTGTACAAAAGAGATGGGAAGTTAACGGAAAAAGTCTCTGAAGTTAACTGAAAAACCGGAAAGAATTAAGGAAGCAATCTATCCCAAACTTTGGTTTTTCCATACCCAGCCTTGGGATGTCTAAACCAAGGTTTGGTTTAGACATCCCAAGGTTGAAAAGAAAGTTCTTCCATACAAGCAACAATTCCGCCAACAGATTCCTATTATATAAATACACCCTCGTTTAACAGATGTAGCCGTAATACTTGTATACACCGCGACTGCATCTACTTTTCAGGTTATTATAGTGTTCTCTCTTTCTTTTTAAAAGTGAATGATATGTTTCGTCTAATAATGATTTGAATTCCCCGGTAGCGTCTTGGAGGATATTTTTAGTAAGAGGAAGACCCTTCGGACAATAAAAGCCGATACTTCGGACTATTTTATCCCTTTATTTCACACATTAGCCGTATTTTTGTCAACAAAAGAAACAATAATAACCAAGAGATTTTTAGAACATATCATGAAGAACCTTATTGCCCTAACCCTGCTGCTTGGAGGAAGCACACTGCTCTGCGCACAAAAGCCTGCCAAAACACCGGCAACCTACAAGCCGGTGAAAAGTGAAATGTACCGCAAAGGTTGGATAGACTTCAACAAAAACGGAGTGAAAGACGTGTACGAAGACCCCTCCGCCCCGCTCGAAGCACGCATCGAAAACCTGCTGCAACAGATGACGCTGGACGAAAAGACCTGCCAAATGGTCACCCTCTACGGCTACAAACGCGTACTGAAAGACGACCTCCCCACCCCCGAATGGAAAGAGCTGCTCTGGAAAGACGGCATCGGCGCCATCGACGAACACCTGAACGGCTTCCAGCAATGGGGGCTGCCTCCCTCGGACAATGCCTACGTCTGGCCCGCCTCGCGCCACGCCTGGGCACTGAACGAGGTGCAACGGTTCTTTGTGGAAGATACCCGTCTCGGCATCCCCGTAGACTTTACCAACGAAGGCATACGCGGCGTGGAAAGCTACCGCGCCACCAACTTCCCCACCCAACTGGGACTGGGACATACCTGGAACCGTGAACTGATTCGCCAAGTAGGACTCATCACCGGACGCGAAGCCCGCATGCTGGGCTACACCAACGTCTACGCCCCCATCCTCGACGTAGGACGCGACCAGCGCTGGGGACGCTACGAAGAAGTTTACGGCGAATCTCCCTACCTCGTAGCCGAACTGGGCATCGAAATGGTGCGCGGCTTGCAGCACAACCACCAAGTGGCCGCCACCGGCAAGCACTTTGCCGCTTACAGTAACAACAAAGGCGCCCGCGAAGGCATGGCACGCGTGGACCCGCAAATGTCGCCGCGCGAAGTGGAGAACATACACATCTACCCCTTCAAACGCGTCATCCGGGAAGCTGGCATGCTGGGCGTAATGAGTTCGTACAACGATTACGACGGCATCCCCGTGCAGGGCAGCTACTACTGGCTCACCACCCGCCTGCGTGGCGAAATGGGATTCCGTGGCTACGTCGTATCCGACAGTGACGCCGTAGAATACCTCTACACCAAGCACGGCACCGCCAAAGACATGAAAGAAGCCGTCCGCCAAAGCGTGGAAGCCGGGCTGAACGTACGCTGTACCTTCCGCTCGCCCGACTCCTTCGTCCTTCCCCTCCGCGAACTGGTGAAGGAAGGCGGGCTGAGCGAAGAAGTCATTAACGACCGTGTGCGCGACATCCTCCGGGTAAAGTTCCTCATTGGTCTGTTCGATGCCCCCTACCAGACAGACCTTGCCGGTGCCGACCGTGAAGTGGAAAAAGAAGAGAACGAAGCCATCGCCTTGCAGGCATCCCACGAGTCCGTCGTTCTGCTGAAGAATGCCGATGAGCTGTTGCCCTTAGACATCAACTCCACCAAGAAGATTGCCGTCTGTGGTCCCAATGCCAATGAAGAAGGCTACGCGCTGACCCATTACGGCCCACTTGCCGTAGAAGTGACCACTGTGCTGGAAGGCATTCAAGAAAAGACAAAAGGCAAGGCAGAGGTGCTCTACACCAAAGGCTGCGACCTAGTGGATGCCCACTGGCCCGAAAGTGAAATCATAGACTATCCTCTGACCGACGACGAGCAAGCCGAGATAGACAAAGCCGTAGAAAATGCCCGCCAAGCTGATGTTGCCGTCGTAGTATTGGGCGGCGGACAACGCACCTGCGGCGAAAACAAATCGCGCACCAGCCTCGACCTGCCCGGCCGGCAGTTGCAACTGCTTCAAGCCATACAAGCCACGGGCAAGCCCGTCGTACTGATACTCATCAACGGACGCCCGCTCTCCATCAACTGGGCAGACAAGTTCGTCCCCGCTATCCTCGAAGCCTGGTATCCCGGCTCCAAAGGCGGAACAGCCCTGGCCGACATCCTCTTCGGCGACTACAACCCCGGTGGAAAGCTGACGGTGACCTTCCCCAAGACCGTAGGGCAAATCCCCTTCAACTTCCCCTGCAAACCTTCTTCACAGATAGACGGCGGTAAGAATCCGGGACCTACGGGCAACATGTCACGCATCAACGGAGCACTCTACCCCTTCGGTTACGGCTTGAGCTACACCACCTTCGAGTACTCCGACCTCGACATCACCCCCCGAGTCATCACCCCGAACGAGTCTGCCACCGTCCGCCTGAAGGTGACCAACACCGGCAAACGTGCCGGAGATGAAGTAGTGCAGCTCTATATCCGCGACGTACTGAGCAGCATCACCACCTACGAAAAGAATCTTGCAGGCTTCCAGCGCATCCACCTCGAACCGGGCGAAGCCCAGGAGCTGTCCTTCACCATCGACCGCAAGCACCTGGAGCTTCTGGACGCCGACATGAAATGGGTGGTGGAACCCGGCGACTTCGTGCTCATGGCCGGCGCCTCTTCCGAAGACATCCGCCTGAACGGAACGCTGACCGTAGAAGACTACCAGACCCGTGCCAAAGCCATTGAAGCCCAAAAACCAGCAAAGCGTGTGAGTGCCAGCACCAACCCAGAGGATGCCGAAAACGTGCTCGACGAAAAAATCAATACCGCATGGCAAGGAAATAAGGGAGATTATATTACCTTTGCCTTGAAGAACGGAGCCAAGGTAGATAAAGTTGCCATTGCCTTTACACGTGACAACAACCTGCCGGCAACCTTCGAAATCCAGCTCTCGGGCGGTGGCGGACAGTTCCTCACCGTATATTCGGGCACCGTCAGCGAATACGGCAAACTGATTTCCTATCCGTTCAAAGGCACTACCGCCAGCGACCTCCGCATCGTGCTGAACGATGACCGCGTCAGTATTGCCGAAGTTAAATTTTAATGTGCTAATGTGCCAATATGCTAATGTACCAATGACCATGCAGCATATACAGCGCAGCCAATTAGCACATTAGCATATTGGCACATTAACACATTAAATTAATGAAAACACTTCTTTTCTGTATGCTCGGATTAGGTTTGACAGCATGTGGCTCTTCTCCAAAGGGCACTAACGGTGACCAGGACGAACTCGCCATGCTAATAGGTACTTACACGAATGGCTCAAGTAAGGGTATCTATACCTTCCGCTTTAATCAGGAGACGGGAACAGCCGTTCCGCTCAGTTCAGCGGCATTGCCCAATCCCTCCTACCTCGTCCCCTCGGAAGATGGCGAATTTGTCTATGCCGTCAGTGAAATGAACGACAGCACAGCAGCCCTCAGCTCCCTTGCCTTCGACCGGGAAACGGGAGAACTGCGCCTGCTGAACACCGTTCCCACCTTCGGCGCCGACCCCTGCTACGTGGCCACCAATGGCCGGGAAGTGTTGACTGCCAACTACAGCGGTGGAACCATGTCCGTCTTTCCTTTACAGAAAGACGGCACTTTGGCTCCTGCAGACACGCTCTTTCAAGGCTCTGCCACCGGTCCCGACGCCATACGGCAAGCCACTCCCCACATCCATTGCACGGTCTTTTCACCGGACGGAAAGTATATCTTCGCCACCGACTTCAGTGCCGACCGCATCCTGCGCTTTGTGATGCACCCCGACGACCCTATTCCTCATGCTTCTCTGGAAGCCGTTGGCATTGAGGCAGATTCCGGCCCGCGCCATCTGACATTCAGCCCTAACGGGAAGTTTGCCTATCTCATCACCGAACTGTCCGGTAAGGTCATTGCCTTCAGTTACGACGACGGCTGCCTGGAACAGATACAGACTATCACAGCCGACACCGTAGCCGCCCGTGGAAGTGCAGACATCCACCTCAGTCCGGATGGGAAATACCTCTACGCCAGCAACCGTCTGAAAGAAGACGGCATCGCCATCTTTGCCGTGAATCCCGAAAATGGGACCTTGGCAAAGGTAGGTTATCAGCCCACCGGCATCCATCCCCGCAACTTCAACATCACGCCCAACGGTAAATACTTGCTTGCCGCCTGCCGCGACAGCAATGTCATTCAGGTATACAAACGAAACGAAGTTACCGGACTCTTGGAAGATACTCATCAGGACATTGTAGTCGACATGCCGGTTTGCGTACAGTTCGTCAGCTCTGTTAATAATTTATAAAGCAATATTTAGCAAAGATAACTTCATTAACTTTGTCCCTTAGCTAAATCAGTCTAAACGAATGTACATTATGAAGAAGAATATATTGATGCTCTCAGCTCTGTTCTTGTCTACCACTGCCCTGGCGCAAACAGACGTAACCACCGGTGTGATGCGTGGCAAAGACTACGGAGTGACCTATATGTTACCCAAAACAGAAATAGAAATCGTATTGCAAGCCACCAAACATACTTACACTCCCGGAGAATTTTGCAGATATGCCGACCGCTATCTGCGTCTCAACAACGTGTCTGCCGAACCCGAGGAGTTCTGGACACTGGATAAGATAGAAACCCGCATAGCCGGTGTACCGGATAAGGACAACGTCTATTTCGTGAAGATGAAAGACAAGACCGTAGCACCCCTTATGGAGCTTACCGAAGACGGAATTGTCCGCTCCATCAACATTCCGTTCAGCGGTAAGCCTGCTGCCAAGACGCCCGAAGCCAAAGCCACCGAAAGCAGCATTGACCCACGCAGTTTTCTGACGGAAGAAATACTGATGTCCAACTCCAGTGCCAAGATGGCCGAGCTGGTGGCTAAGGAAATATACAGCATCCGCGAAAGCAAGAATGCCCTCCTGCGCGGCGAAGCAGACAATATGCCCAAGGACGGCGCCCAACTCAAGCTGATGCTTGACAATCTGAACCAGCAGGAAACGGCTATGACGGAAATGTTCTCGGGCAAAATAAAGAAAGAACCCAAGACATTCACCATCCGGCTGACGCCTAAAGAGATGAAAGATGAAGTGGCTTTCCGTTTTTCCCGAAAGCTGGGAGTGGTGGCCAATAATGACCTTGCCGGTGAACCGTATTATATCAGCGTCACCGACCTCAAAAGTCCCGATGTATCTGCCACCGAGGAAGGCAAAAAGAAAGTGGACGGTGTAGCCTATAACCTTCCGGGCAAGGCACAAGTGACATTGGTGTATAACAATAAGAAATTGTTTGACGACCAACTTCCCATTACCCAATTCGGCACCGTAGAATACCTCGCACCGGTACTGTTCAACAAGAATTCTACCATCAAAGTGCTGTTTGATACGGCAACGGGAGGATTGATAAAAGTGGATAGGGAATAAAGGAATTCTAATTCCGGATTGTCAACTGGATAAATCCATCCTTACGCAACTGCATTACGTAGGCGGTGACCCGGGGAATATAATTCTCTTCCTCCCCAAAGTGCCTGGCAAGTAGATAGATGATTTCGCGCACGGTACGATGTCCATCTATCAGATTCCAGACAGCTGTACCGTGTTCTTCCAGCCTCACATGGATGTCAGGAGACATCCCCTTCGGCAATAAAAAACGACGCATCCATTCGTATTTAAACCGTGGGTAGGCGAGTACGGCGCACTCACCTTCCCATTCGGTTGTTATATGTCCACAGCGGACCGGAACAGCGTCCAACAGACTTACTTTTCCTTCGGGTATTTCCATCATACGGTATCCGCTTTTCCTATTATTTCTGAATATTAGGCTCTTCCAGCTTATAACCATACTTCTTGTCTGCCTTCTTCAGCAGTAGAGCCACTATAAGGGACAAGCAGGCAATACCGGTAAAAATGCACATAGGCACCGTATAGTCATACATATTCGTTCCATCTGGTTTCTTGCCGGATATACAATAGGCATCAAGCACCCACCCTATCAATGTAGGAATACCCCAAAGACCGATATTCTGGATAAAGAAAATCAATGCGTATGCCGTACCCAACTGGCTTACCGGGAATATCTTGGCCACAGCCGGCCACATGGCAGAAGGTACCAGCGAGAAAGCGATACCCAAAATTATCATCAGCACAATAGCTACCAGCCAATAGTTTATATCGGGAATAGCATAAATGAAATGCACACATATCAGCATGGCCGAGCCCAGCAGCATGATAGATGCGGACTTGCCCCGCTTGTCAATGAAACCACCAAAGACCGGAGTCAGAATCAGCGCTCCCAATGCCGGAAGTCCGGCAAATGTACCGGCCACATTCTCATTGATACCGTATTTGATAATCATCAACTCGGAAGCAAACTTCTGGAATGGGAATACACAAGAGTAGAACAATACACACAGCAATGCTATCAGCCAGAAACCGGGATTGACCAGAATATTCTTCACATCCTTAAAAGAGAACTTCTCTTCCTCATCTTCCGTACCGGCAGCAATGGCAGCAGCTTCCATCTGTTTGTCCAGCTTCTTGTCCATCACTGCAAAGACGAAGAAAGCAATCATACCGCCCAACAACAGAACCAAACCCAACAACACCGGTGTGGAAATACCGAAAGCGCGGGCCAAAGGAATGGCTACGGCATAACCGGCTTGCGAACCGATACGTGCTAAAGCGACTTGTACCCCCATAGCCGTGGCAAGCTCTTTCCCCTTAAACCACTTGGCTATGATTTTGGAAACTGTAATACCGGCGACCTCCGCTCCTACTCCAAAAATGGAATAACCGGCAAAAGCAACAAACACACCCGTTTTATAGCCAAATATTTCATTGATTCCGAATAAAGTCGCGTCGGCACCGGCAAGTCCCGTCATTGCATAGTATTCAAGTGCTGTACCACCTACCATCAGGATAGTTGCCAGCTTTCCGGTGAAACGGATACCAAAGCGGTCGAGGATTAATCCTCCCCAAATCAACATCAGGAAAAAAACATTCAGAAAACTATAACCACCGGTAAAGAATCCGAAATCGGTACTCGACCAAGCCAAGTCCGTTTCCAACATTGTCTTCAACGGTGCTACCACGTCGTTTACATAATAAGCTGCCATCATCGTGAAGGCAACAATCACCAATGCCCCCCAACGGGTAGCCTTGGAATCATTCAATTTAAGTTTGAGTTGTTCTGTCATTGTACTATTTGGATTTCAATTTATTAATCAGATTGCATAAATTGCTGACAAAGGTAAATAAATACTTCATCAAAACGAAAAAAGGCTGACACCTTTTCAGTATCAACCTTTCTCTTATTTTTCCAAGCGGGAGTCATCCGCAATATCCTTATCTTATTCTGCTGCAGGGGCTTCTGCTGCAGGAGCAGGAGCTTCAGCCGGAGTTGTAGCTGCAGGGGCCTCCGATTGCGGAGCTTCTGTACCTACGGGCATGTTATAAGGATTAGTTTTTTCTTCTTGTTGCGCCTGTTCCAGAATCACATCACCGCCCTTGCCTGTGGAAGAAGGAATAGTGTAAGCAGAAACAATACTGAAGACTACCATGACAGCTGCCAGAGTCCAGGTTGCTTTTTCCAAAAAGTCCGTAGTCTTGCGCACACCCATAATTTGGTTGGATGATGAAAAGCCTGATGCCAGACCACCTCCTTTAGAATTTTGAATCAATACAATGAAGCACATCAGCACAGATGCAATCAGCATTAAGATAACTAATAATAAATACATTTTGTTATTTTGATTTAGCGTTAATAATCAATTTCTCCAAAAATCTGATTTGGTCTGCAAAGTAAGCATTTTTTTTTGGATAATTCAAACTTAATTTTTTAATAATTTCAAGCGCCTTGTCATATCGGTGCTGTTTTATATAGATTTTGGCTAAAGTTTCCGTAAAACAGCTATCGTCCAACTCTTCCGTTACCGGCGATACGGAGGGTTCTTCCTCTTCTTCAGTCTCTTCCTCCTTCTCTACAAGAAACTCCCTTCTCGTATCCGAGGCATCCGAAGACTCACTCTTTTGGATAAAGTCATCTATCAATTCATGCCCGCGCAGTTTAGGCACTTCCGACTCATCTTCTGCATCCACACCGGGTTCTTCCTGCATTAAATAGGCCGTATAATCCACCGCATAATCCAGCTCCGTATGCTGTGAATGCTCTTCGGGAACAGTAGCCAGAAATGCGTCAATCAAGGAAAGGGTACGGTCCACACTCGGCTCTTTCTCCAAATCGCCGGAAAACAGCGACGAGACCTTCCGGGATTTCAAAGTATAGCGGTCACCCTCTATAAAGTAAAACAGCACACGACGGTCTGCCACATACAACACAGCCTTGCGCAACTCCGCGCCAAAGTTGATGTCGTGCAGCAGATAGAGGTTTTTCAGATAGAGCAAACGGAGCGACTGGAAATAAGGATAGCGTGCCACCAATGTGCGAAGCTCGTACAAAGTATCCCTATTCAGCGTCTCGGGATGCTGAATCCATTGTTGCAAATGGGTAGGCGTCATGAGTTTACCAGTTAGCTACAGTTGCATTGAAAATCTGTTCGGCAATGTCTTTCACCATCAAGGTTATCAGCTGGTCCTGCACTTCGGTCAGCAATTTTGAGGAATCATAGGTCTGGAAAGCCGAGAACTGCTGTTCAAAGTCCTCCTCATGGTTCGTGTTATTGGTGTAGCGCACGTTGACAGTCAGCGTCACCTTCACCTTCGAAGAGTAGCCGCTGGCATCCACCGATTCATTATATTGATTGTAGCCGGTTATTTCTCCGTCTATTTCCAGGTCTCCTCCGGAATTCACCAGTTGCAGGCGAGTCTGCTGAATGAACATATCCTTCATTTTCTGGTTAAATTCTGTTGCCAGCGGTGCATATACATACTCTGCCCGGTTCTGGAAATCGGCAATGGAAATCGTTTTTACCTTTGTATAGTCGATAGAGCTTATCGGAGCAAGTCCCAACTTCATACTACATGAATTCACCAGAAATAACAAGCTTACCAACAAGGAAGCAAATGCCGCTTTTTTAATCCAATCCATATTCTTTTATCTTTCTGTATAACGTACGCTCAGAGATATTCAAATCCTGAGCCGCACTCTTACGCTTGCCGTGATGTTTTTCAAGCGCCTTACGTATCATTTCTTTCTCCACTTCATCCAGGGAGAGTGACTCCTCCACATATTCTTCCGTATCCTGGAAATCATCGTCCACCGGAGTAACCGGCTTTACCGAAGGATGTATAATGGTGGGGACACTGGATGTTACCGGAGGTACCACCGCCGGAGTAGCCGGCGTATAGTAGGCCGATGTGGCAACCGCCGGATTGGCTACCGTTCCCCTTTCAGCCATAATCTCATGCACCAACTTTTTCAAGTCCGTTACATCCTGGCGCATATCAAACAGAACCTGGTAGAGAATTTCCCGTTCACTCCCAAAGCTCTTGTCCTCCTTCACTCCAAACAAGGCAGGCAGGCGCTGCATATTGTTCTGCTCAGGCAGATAGCCCTTCAGTATGGATGCATTGATTTCACGATTGGTCTCAATGATGGATATCTGCTCGGTGATATTCTTCAACTGGCGCACATTACCCGGCCATGAGTAGCCCAGCAACACTTGCTTGCCGTCTTCCGTCAGCTGAATGGCAGGCATACGGTACTTTTCTGCAAAGTCCGAAGCAAACTTTCGGAACAGCAGCACCACGTCTTCACCGCGTTCGCGCAATGGAGGGACCTGAATAGGAACTGTGTTCAAACGGTAATACAAGTCTTCACGAAAACGTCCGTCAGCAATGGCTTGTGTCAAGTTTACATTGGTAGCGGCAACAATACGCACATCGGTCTTTTCCACCTTAGAAGAACCTACTTTGATGAATTCACCGCTCTCGAGCACACGCAACAAGCGTGCCTGGGTAGGCAAAGGCAATTCGCCGACTTCATCAAGGAAGATTGTTCCGCCGTTGGCCTCACCGAAATACCCCTTCCGTTCGCCGATAGCCCCGGTAAATGCGCCCTTCTCATGACCGAACAGTTCCGAGTCAATCGTCCCTTCGGGAATGGCTCCACAGTTCACGGCAATGTACTGTCCATGCTTGCGCCGGCTGTACTGGTGTATTATCTGCGGAAAGCTCTCCTTTCCCACACCACTCTCTCCGGTAATCAGTACAGACAAGTCGGTGGGCGCTACCTGGATAGCGATATCAATGGCACGCATCAGCGCTTCATTGTTGCCGATAATGCCGAAACGTAATTTTACTTGTTGTATTTCCGCTTTTGTCATTCTACAAATCTTCTTCTACACTATCGAGTTTCAGTTTGTCGCTATCGTCACGTTTCTCGTAATATTGCTTGCGCAGCGGATTTGCATGTGCCTCTTTCTCACGCTGGCGGTTACGGAACACATCTATTGCCACATAGATAGCCTGCCGGAATGAATCTTCAGAGGCGATTCCTTTCCCGGCAATATCGTAGGCCGTGCCATGAGCAGGCGAAGTGCGTATCACCGGCAAGCCGGCAGTATAGTTCACGCCCTCGTCCATAGCCAATGCCTTGAACGGTGCCAGCCCCTGGTCGTGATACATGGCCAGGATACCATCAAAATGGGTAAAGTTATCTGAGCCCATAAACCCGTCTGCCGGATAAGGACCATAGCAAAGCATACCCTTAGCAGCCATTTCGTTGATGGCCGGAATGATAATCTCCTGCTCTTCAGTTCCCAGCAATCCGCCGTCTCCTGCATGCGGATTCAGCGAAAGCACTGCAATACGCGGTGCGCTGATAGCAAAATCCTGCTTCAAGGAGCGGTTGAATATCTTCAGTTTTTCTTGTATCAGTTCTTTGGTGATGCTTCCGGCTATCTCTTTAACGGGAATATGTCCGGTCACCAATGCTACCCGGAAGTCATCTTTCATCAGAATCATAAGGGCCTTCTCGCCATCTCCCAATTTTTGCTCTATATACTCCGTATGTCCGGGGAAGGCAAACTCCTCCGACTGGATGGTATGCTTGTTGATGGGAGCTGTGACAATCACGTCTATCATTCCCTCCTTATATTCCTCAATGGCTTTTTCCAGTGCACCAAGTGCAGCTTTACCAGCTTCAACGTCAGGTTTAGAGAACTCAACCTTTACTTCATCATCCGTACAGTTCACTACACTCAAGCGATTGGGAACCGCTTCGGAGGCGGAGTTGACGATACTGAAGTTGGTAGGCAAGTCCAATGATTTACGATGATAAGCTGCCACTTTAGGCGAACCGTAGATAATCGGCGTGCACAATTCCAGCATCACCGGGTCTGCAAACGTCTTTAAAATCACTTCATACCCTACACCATTAATGTCGCCTTGTGTAATGCCGACTCTTATTTTGTTGTCTTCCATTTTTATTACTTATTATTAGTAGTATCTTTTGAGGTTACGCCTACCGGAATTTCCGTACCTTCCTGCTTGCTGCCGGGCAGTTTCAAGGTATAGAGCGAAGCCTCCATCTGACGTACCAGATTACGTTTCATTTTATCAGGTGAATAAATAAATATTTCAGATACGATAATACGCTGATTGGCCTTGTCCAAACGTACATGCGATACGAACGGACCGCCCATGAAGTCACCCTTTATGCGCCACAAGCCGCGGGCCTCCAGTGCATAGTCTCCCTGCACACTGATGGGGCGTACATCGGTCATCAGAGAATCCGTCGACATATACATGCCTTCACGGGCACCAGGGATATTAACCTTCATCACGGAATCGCGTTTATGAACAAAATATTCTTTAGTAAACGTATCCTTATCCGTATAAGGATAAGAGTAGATTACAAAGTTCTGGTCGCCGGTAGCTGCATTCGTACCTGCCCAGAAGAAGTTCTCACCCTCCTTGGTAGATGTCAGTTCGCCCGGCACCCATACATCGCAATCGAACTGGCTTTTCACCTTCGTTGCTATATAGTCGCTATGCTTGTCCTTCAATACTGAAATCTGACGATTCATTTCCGCATGGGTAAAGAAATCGATGATTACCTGCCTATTCTCCTCCACAAATTTCTCGAACGAAGCCTCGTCCGGTGCCTGAATAGTGAGAATAGACTGAGGAGCAGCATATACATTCCTTGCATACTTGAATTTAGGCTGGGTATAGAGGTCCTTGTTCACATCGACAATAATGATATTGCGAATCAGTTTTAAAGTGGCATCATAATTGGAAGGGGCAGTATACATGATTCGGAATGAACGTTCTGACTGGGGAAGCCCCGGAACATCAGAATCAAGCACATCGAAAAGCGCCCTACCGGCAGGACGTTCCCACAAGCCGGGCTCCACCACTACCAGAACTTCATACGCACGACCACTGGAGGTCGGAGTAAACACACCCTTTTTACCACCACCGCAAGCGGAAAAAAGTGTCAGTACGAGAACCATACTTAAATAAAACAAGTGCTTTCTCATATCTCTATCATTTTAGTTTTTCACAAAGCTACGAAGAATGCGTAATATCCTCCCTACCTAAGTTAATAATTTATATTAATTCTTCTTTATTCTCCTCCTGCTTGGCAGTGGACAACATGCCACAAGCGGCAAATATATCCTCTCCACGCGATGACCGTATAGTGGTAAACAGACCGTGCGAAGTCAGATAATCACGGAACGCAGTCATGGTTTCCATATCAGCCCCTTCAAGATTCACTCCAGGTATGGCATGAAAACGAATCAGGTTAATCCGGCAGTCCAGCCCGCGTAGCAGCTTCAGAAGTTCCTTTGCATACGGTAACGAGTCATTCACTCCTTTGAAAACAATATATTCAAAAGATAGTCTGCGCTGTTTGCTAAAATCATAGTTTCTTAACAATTCCACAATCTCCGTGATGGAGAACGCCTTCTCTGCCGGCATCAGTTCGCGGCGTTGCAAAGGTATCGGCGAATGAAGGCTGATAGCCAGATGGCAGTCCGATTCCTCAATAAAACGCTGCAAGCCCTTCTTCAATCCCACAGAAGAAAGTGTAACACGCTTGGGACTCCACGCATACCCATAAGAGGCGGTCATTATTTCCAGCGCTTTCAATACCTCGTCCAGATTATCAAGTGGTTCACCCATGCCCATCATTACCACATTGGTAAGCTTGTCCCTTTCGGGCAACGAATTGATTTGATTAATAATCTGGTTGGATGTCAGATTGGCAGTAAAACCTTGTTTGCCGGTCATACAGAACTTGCAATTCATCTTACAGCCCACCTGCGAGGAGACACAAAGCGTAGCCCTGTCTTCGTCGGGTATATAGACAGCTTCCACGAAATGCCCCTCGCCTGCCCGGTACAAGTATTTCACCGTACCGTCTACAGAGCGCATGGCATCTACCGGCGCTTCGGCACCTACCTCATAGATTTCTTTCAGCAATTCCCGATGCTTCAACGAAAGATTGCTCATTTCGTCTATAGAAGTCACCTTCTTGTCATACAGCCAGGAAGCTATCTGCTTGGCAGAGAAACCGGGCATTCCCAGATTCTTCACCACATTCTGCAATTCAGAGAGCGTCAAGCCCAATAGAGGTCGTTTCTGCATATCGTTTTTCATTAAAAACAAAACTCTTTCAAGAATGCAAAGGTAGGAATAAAGTTGCACAAAGACAACGGAGAGTATAGAAAATGAAATGTACAGAGAATGAAAAAGCCGCCCGGGAGTACCGAACGGCTTTTCAATATGGGTTTTCTATTCTTAGAAGAATAAATAACGTTGGTCTTTTACGTTGGCTTTCAGATACAAGTCACTGATGAACTGGCTTGCCATGCGTGCATGCATGTTAGCCAAGTTAGCCTCTTCAGTTTCCTTGTTGAATGTTTCGTTCAGCTTCTCTTTTGCATAAGGTTGCAGAACGAATACACCACCGTTACCCTTGATAGGAGCACTCAGCTTGTTCACTTCGGCAATAGAAGCGTATGCGCCTACCAGAGGTTCGCTGCTACGCAATGCCGGGATATAGGCAGGAGCAGAGAAAGTAACGTGCTTTACAGAATCATTAACAGCATTTGCCATATTCTTGTACTGCTCGAACGAAGTTGCATTGGCAGCCTTCATATCAGCCATAATCTTCTCTGCTTTCTTGTCACGGAGAATTTCAGCTCTCAACTGGTCCTTTACCAAAGCCAGTGGGCGATAACCTTCAGGAACAATACTTGCAACACCTACTACCAGCATACGGTCGCTCTCGCCACATTCGTACAAACCGGAAACTTCACCGGCTTTTGCCTCAAACGCCCATTTCAAAGCATCTTTGGTTCCTCTGATACCACCGATACCATGTTCAGAGCTGTACAAGTCGGCTCTATCCAGCAACTTGTAACCGGCATCTTCCGCATTGGCAATCATTTTCTCTAAAGTATTGTTTGCAGCGATGAACTGGCTAAACTCATTGTATGCCTTGCTGTAAGTTTCCTTGCTGAATTCTACCGGACGCTTGATAACGGCTACCTTATATTTATCCTTGACAGCCTTCTTGTTGGTTACTTGCAAAATGACATTTGCTTGTCCCAACGCCAGATTGGTCAGTTCGTTCTGTCCCAAAGTAGTGACAGCAGTAATATATTTCAAGTTGTCACCGTCAATCTGTGCGCCTTCGTAGTTAGCTGAAGAGATCCAGGTAGGCTCACCGGTCTGACCGTACTTCTTCGCAATTTCAGCAAAGCTGGCACCACCCTTAATAGCATTGTAGATGCTGTCGGCTAAAGTCTTCGTCTTTTCAGCATCTTCGGCAACTACCTGAATCTGACGGAACTCGATAGAGTCCGGCATAGCAGCAGTAGCCAATTTCTTGAAAGAGTTAAGAGTATTGTCCGATACGTTATAATAAGGTCCGAATACACCACCCACCGCAACAGAGTCCAAACGGGCTGTCACATCAGCAGGCAGAGACTTAGTAGTGTAGAACAAGTCTGTATAAGGAGCTTCGGAACCGGTAGAACGGATAAAGGTAGTATAGTCAGAAGGATTGGCAGTAAGTTGTTCAGTGTATTCTTCCATTTCCTTCTGGAGAGCAGCTCTGTCTTCTGCACTTGCAGTAACTTGCACATCAATGAACTTGATATTGCGAGTTTCCACATATTGCTTGAACTGTTCTTTCTTCTTGTCGTATGCAGCCTTCAAATCAGAATCCTTGATAACGATGGTAGAGTCAACGATAGAAGAATAGGGAACTGCAGCAAGCAGCAGGTCTGACTGCTCTACTCTTGCATCAAAAGCGTCCTGAGCTTCTACCGGGTTGGAGAAAAGGGATTTTGTAATCAAAGCTTGATACTTCTCTTGAAGACGTGCCTGGATAAGAGACTTTTCGAGGAAAGACCAGAACTTGTACATGGATTCATAGTATTCTGCATATTGTGAAGGCATCTGTGCCTTATTCATTTTTGAATAGTCCACCAAGAACTTCTTCAACATATCCTTATCAAACGCACCGGTCTGAGGATTACGGAACGGAGTCTGTTGCAGCATCGGATGCACACCGGCATTAATGATAGCCTGAATCTCAGCCTTCGATACAACCAGACCGAGTTTCTTTGCTTCCTTTTCAATCAGCTTATTATTGACGTATGTTCTCCATACTTCATCTTTGATTTGGTTTGTCTGCTCATCGCTCAATGCACTGTTGCCACTGGAGAACTTGATGACTTCTGTATATTCTTCTACCAATGCTTGAAAATCCTGAGCGGAAATTGATTCCCCGTTCACTTCACCTACGTCTTGTGACTGGTGTGGCTGAAGCACTTTCCACGCGTCACCTGCGATGAAAGCAAACAGCGCCAAACCAATAACAATCACCAATAAAGGTCCTTTAGACCGAATGTTTTGTAATGTTGCCATTTTAGTTAATATGATTTATTTGTTTATTATTATTTTCCTAACATGTTCATTTTAGCGCACGAAGATACAAAAAATGCTAATACGCATCCATTTATTCTTTAAAAAATTACGCCTAAATGAAATTATTCAATGACTTTCAGTCTCACCAACTCAATTTTGGTAGCTGTTACCTTGATTATTTTAAACTGATAGTTATCCACCTCAATCACTTCATGCAGTTTCGGGAAACTTTGATAACGGTTCAGAATCAGACCGCCCACTGTCAGATAATCATCCGATTCCGGCAGGTCGAGCCCGAAAGTCTCATTTACCTTTTCTATTTCCAGACGGGCCGAAAGCACATATTCACGCTCACCCAACTGCTTACACACATAGGATGTGTTATCATGCTCATCCTCAATATCGCCAAAAATTTCTTCCACCAAATCCTCTAAAGAGACGATACCTGCCGTACCACCGAATTCGTCCACCACTACAGCAATCGTTTTTTTCTGTTGCATGAACAGTTTCATCAGTTTGTGGGCCGACATCGTTTCGGGTACAATAGGCACTTCCTTCACGTTATTCCTCCAGTCCACCGGATTCCTGAACATCTCCGACGAGTGAATATATCCCACCACATTATCTATATTTCCATCATATACTATGATTTTGGAAATACCCGACTCCACAAAAAGACATTTCAATTCTTCCAATGTAGTGGTCAGATCTACAGCTACCACCTCTGTACGCGGTACAATACAGTCGCGTATCTTTATATTCGAAAAGTCAAGCGCATTTTGGAATATCTTTACCTCTGCATCCAGTTCTTCTTCACTTTCCGCATTCTCTATGCTCGACTGGATGAAGTAATCCAAATCCACTTTGCCAAAAGCCTTGGCCGACGCCTCCTTGTTTACTTTCATCCCAAATATCCGAAGGAACAGATACGACAATCCCGATGCAAACTTTGAAACAGGAAACAGAATGACATAACATATAAATAAAGGAATGGCACATACCCTCAGCATCAGATTGGGATTGATTTTAAACAAAGTCTTCGGCAAGAACTCACCGGTTACCAAAATAATAAGAGTGGAAATTACAGTCTGCACCAACACCATTACAAAATGATTGGAAATAATTCCGGCAAGAAGATTCACCTCTATGATTTGTGCCATCAAGATACCATAAATGACAAGCGCGATGTTATTACCCACCAGCATGGTCGAGATGAAGTTATTCGGGTTGCGAAGGAAATAGGAAATGATACCGGAAGTGACGCCTGACTTCCTTTCCATCTCAAAGCGCAGTTTATCTACGGAAACAAAGGCAATCTCCATTCCTGAAAAGAAAGCAGAGAAAGCCATGGTTATCAATAAAAAAATAACGGTATCCATTTTATCAATTTATGGTATCAGTCTGCAAGCTGTCTGCTGCGGCAGTCTCCTCGTCAACATAGAAGATACCCTCCGGCTTGCGAATCGTGTAAACAGTCATCTGCTGATTGGATTCAAAGCCATGTCCCGTAATGATACGGTCAGGCTGCTCGATACGGATAAACTCATCCGAATAAATTCTTTGTGCCCGCTGGTCCCAATACAGCAGCTCTGTATCAAACTGCTCACCTTTCAAATTCTGTATATGCACATTCCCCATCAGTTTCCACAACTCCTCCTTATTAAAGAAGTAGGCTGTATCAGCCTTGATACTTGCCTCCACTTGGAAGATAGAGTCGAACTTCTCCAAATAGACCCCCTTTTCAAAAGCCCAGTAAGGAGGATTCTTCCGGTCAAAGACCAGCCACTCTTCCGTATTGATGCGGTAACGCGTTACACCGGAATCAGAAACCAGTGTAGTCACCCCGCGGGTATCCATCACTGCCATAGAGTCACGCTCGGTAATGGCATCTCCCAGCTCCTTCTTCTTCCCGGAACACGAAGAAAATAAAAGAAGCATAACCATTGCCCCAAGGACAATGGTTATGCTCGCATTTTTATGATAAACAATGTTGATGGGTTGTAGCAACATGATTTTATCTGATAGTTGTAGATTCACCTATCCATCCACCGATAGTGATACGGTCACCAGCTTTGTAACCCAACATAAAGAGGTCTTTAGCCTGGGGAGTGTGGCGGGAATAAGTACTAATCAATTCGTTAGCACGTTCTGTAACTGAAGGATCTACAGCTTTAGCTCTCTGCAGCTTGTCAATTACTACAAAGTAAGTACACTTATTCAGAGCAGGCTCATCGGTCCAGTTAGGATTGGAGCCGTAAAGCTGTGCCAGTAAAATATAAGGCTCTCCATAGTTCTCCTTAAAGCTCATAGCCTTTTGGCAGTAGCTTCTTGCCTGAGAGAGTTTCTTGGCCTGCATCAAGGCTGCGGCAGTAGCGTATGCCATTTCAGCCTTCTTGTCATTATCAGTTTCTTTAGCCAATGCTTCATCAAAATACTTCACGGCATTGTCATAGTCACCTTTCTTATAGTACATGTATGCTACACCTACAGCTGCATCGGCAGTCGGGTCAATCTGATACATGTACTCAGATGCCTTGAAGTAAACTTCGCTTTCGTTGCACTTCATCAATTTCAGGATGTTCAATGCCTTCTTCAAGAAAGCGGAGTCAGTCTTGCTTGCCTCCACCTTAGGACCATAGATATTCTGCAAAGATTCACAATCAGCTACACCACTCTGAATGAACATGGCCACGAGGTTATCCTTGATAGCTTGCAAGTTAGCCTTCTTAGCTTCCTTGGTTTCAGCAGCAAGTGCGTCATCTGCATACTTGGAAGCATCAATATAATCCTGGAAGAACTGGTCGGTATGATTATCATCAGCCTTTACCTTCTGCATGGAAGTATCCAGGAAATAGTGCAACACCGCACCTTTGGAACCACCCTTTTCAGCATGAACAGATTCTTTCAGCCAATTATAAGCCGTATTAAGGTCCGGAGCAGGAGCGAACTGAAGATAATCCACAGCTTTGGCACCCAAGGCATCAGCCACACTCGGCACGCCCTTCATTCCCTTACCAATGAATTCAGGAATGTACTTCATTCTCAAATCATATACATCCATCAACTCATCAAAATACTTCTTGTAATCAGCAGAATTTCTATCCTTAATCTGACTCAAGAAACCCACTAAAATCTTCTGAGCATCTGTAAATGTGTAATACCGCAGTGTAGGACAATCCTTCAATACAGCCATACAAGGAGCGTATGCATCCTTAAAGTTACCAGCTCTCACTGCTTCATGAGAGATACTACTGTTCGAATTACAATTTTCAGTCTGTGCGAAAGTGCTGGTCACTCCACCCGAAAGGAGCAAGACAGCCACAAGCGTCTTAATTTTCATTGTATTTAAATTTTAGTTGTTATATTTTTGTCTATTCAATTTCCATTAATCCACTTTACGCTTGAAGAACCAACGTTCGTTAAAGGTTACTCCGATACAAATGCGCAATGTATTTTCGTTCAAGAACGCTGCTTGGGTTCCTTTGGTTCGCACGTATTGCGCAGAAAGGCTCAATACAGAACGGGTTCTCGGTATGGGTAATCCAAAACCGGCAGTAACACCATATTCATCAGCGGCACGTACACCGTCTATCTTATAATAAGGTTTGGAATAATAAGCTCCCAAACGATACTTCACATGAGACAAATAACTTCTTCCCATAGGATTCGGCAGATACTCTGCACCAACGGATATTCTTCCACGGTCGCAAAACGCCTCGTCATTGTTCATATAGCTCACTTTGCTCCAATTCTGGAACATCACATCCGCTCCTACCGTCAGACGATTGTCGTACACGTACGTCACACCTGCGCCAAATGTTGTCGGAATGCCGCAAGTAACAATAGTATCCCTCGTTGCCGAAGTAGCTCCCGTATTGCTATCACCAGTCTGCGTAACTTCGTACGCATCGTTACTCAAATCATGCCCCGGAGAAAAGACGACTCCCAACGTTGCAACATGCTTTTTCCCAAACTGATGGGTGTACTGCGCTCCAAAATCCAACTTATAACTCTTTACAGCCACATTAGACTGTATTGTAATAGGAAATACACTTGAACTGGACGGAAAGGTTTCCGCAGCGGTCCTTGTTATATCTCCCCAAAGATACGAAAAATTCGCACCGACAGAAAGATTTTTAATTATTTTAAAGCCCGCACCTAAATAAAGCTGATGCAGACCTCCTTCTCCCGAATAGCTTACCGTCGTAGATTTGTCTGGGAATTCCGTATCTTCCCGGTACTCTCCCATGCTGTATCCCACATTCGAATAAGGCAACAATCCCAAGCTTATGGCAGCCCATTTACTTGCACGAAACTGCATCGTGATGTAATCAAAACTGGAATTCTTGGCATTTCGTTTCAGAGTACCGTTACTGAGGTTTGTATTCTGTAAAGAGACTGCTCCATCAAAGATAAAAGTCAGCGAATCTACCGCCGTATAGGATGCTGGATTAGCGAAGTTTGTCTGATACTTGTCTCGTAAACCATAGGCAATACCACCCATCGCCCTGCTGTTACTTGAGCCTTGTTCAGATAACTGTCCATATCCATATCGTGTATAGGGAGAATTTGTATTATTTTGAGCGACTGCCGCTCCTGATAATATCGTGAGCAAGAGCACTAACAGTGATTGTCTATAGCCTGTCATTATTATAGTTTAAAATTCTATTTAATCCTTTCAACACTAAAAATCTGTCTGCAAAGATGATACTTTTTAAGTTTGTATCAAAAGAAAAATCATCCCCGCCCGTTAAAAAAACCAAAAGTTCAGGATATTTATGCTTCATAGCCGTAACGTAACCTGAAATTTCATATTCAATACCCTTCAGTACTCCGGCACGGATAGCTGTATCGGTATCCTTCCCCATGGGCACCATCCGCCCCTCAAGAGCCACCATTGGAAGCCGTCCGGTAAACTGATGAAGCGCCTTGAAACGCATCTGCAAGCCGGGAGAGATATTCCCGCCATGATAGCGGGCAGCAGCATCAACAAACTCATAAGTGATACAGGTACCGGCATCAATCACCAGTATATCCCTGCCAGGAAATTGCTCATTGGCTCCTACCACCGCCGCCATACGATCATACCCCAGCGTCCGGGGAGTTTCATAGAGGTTTTCTACCGGAAGAGAAGTCTTTTCATTGAGCCACAGAATGGGGACAGCCATATCTTCCAGTTGCGACAACACCTCTCTACTCAAATCAATGACAGTAGCCACTATCGCTTTTTCAATCGTATATGTACGGCATACTTCAGGCAACCGTTCCAACGTCAGATTGGAGTCATACACCACCTCCACGATACGTCCACCATCAAACACCGCCATCTTGGCGATTGTATTTCCTATATCAATAATGAGATTCACCGTATTGCATAAATTTAGCGGCGCAAAGATATAACATTAATATTGAAATTCAGCAGAAACCATCTCTTTATTAGAAGAACAACTGCACAAGAATTCTTATTCACATCCACACCAAACAACCACAATGCCACTTTTACATTCTGTTGAGATTTATTAAAGCCGCAACATCATACCACAACCACCTGATTATCAATACAACTAAATGCGCTACATTCAGTATACGACTGAGCCCTATTCAGTATACGATTGAATGGCATTCAGTATACGACTGAATCAGGTTCAATATACCACTATTTCTTGCACCCGTATCGTTTGTAAATAGAAAATACCTACCACTCGTACTCGACAGTTGATTCAAAACAACCAATAATGCGAATTAAGAATTGTATCAAGTTCATAATTAAAAAAGATTCTTCGGACACAGATGACCGGAATAACGCGAATAATCGCTTTAGTTCCTAATCACAAATTGGGATAATATTAGTTTTTTCCGTAAGTTTGCAGCATGAAACGAAGCCTACTTATACATATATATATAGTAATCTTTTTCTTCTGTTTGCCTTCAGCAAATGCCCAGGTGACACAACAGCAAAAGACTGCTGCAACAGACTCCGTACGCGTCAGCCTACTGACTTGCGCTGCAGGAGGAGAGATTTATTCCCTATTCGGACACACTGCCATACGGTACGAGAACTATACACGTGGCATTGACGCCGTCTTCAATTACGGCATGTTCAACTTCAACGCCCCTAACTTCATCTTCCGTTTTGCCTTGGGAGAAACGGATTATCAACTTGGAGTAACCGATTATGAGCATTTCGCCGCCGAATACAACTATCTGGGACGCGATGTCTGGCAACAAACGTTAAATCTAACAGAAGAGGAAAAAGAACGCCTGATAGCACTATTGACAGAGAACTACCGCCCTGAAAACCGAGTATACCGCTACAATTTTTTCTACGACAATTGTGCCACCCGCCCGCGGGACCAGATAGAGCGTGCCATCAACGGCACTCTGCAATACGCTGACAATATGACTGCTAACAGTACGGGAATCTCTTTCAGGGATTTGCTGCATAAATACAGTGAAGGCCATTTGTGGTCACGTTTCGGCATGGACCTATGCATGGGCAGCAAAGCAGACGAACCCATCAACCGGCGGCTGGCAATGTTCGTCCCCTTCTACATGCAGGAGTATTTCAATAAAGCGCAGATTGTGGACAAAGAAGGACAAGCACGGCCACTGGTTGCCAAAGAAGAAAAAATCGTAGTAACGGGTAAAACACCAGCCGACTTCGTCAGCAGAGGCATCACACCGATGCAGTCGGCTTCGCTATTACTGATACTTGTAGCAGGCATCAGCATTTACGGCATACGAAGAGGGAAAACTCTTTGGGGCATAGACCTCATACTCTTCTTGGTTGCCGGAATGGCTGGATGTATACTGGCATTTTTAGCACTATTCTCACAGCATCCGGCAGTAAGTCCCAATTATATATTATTTGTATTCCATCCATTTCACCTTTTCTGCCTTCCATTCATGCTATCCAGGGTACGAAAAAGGGAAATAAGCCGCTATATGCTGGTTGATTTTGTAGTTTTAACACTTTTTATAGGGCTTTGGACAATAATTCCGCAGAGAATTCCGCCAGCAGTATTACCTTTGGCACTGTGTTTGCTGATACGTTCTGCAAGCAACCTCATTCTAACATACAAACGAAAGTAATGAAAAAAGGACTGATAACTTCCATACTCGCACTTACATTCAGTGGTCTGCAAGCCCAACCGCTGCCTGCCTCCCCAAAGCTGGTGGTAACATTGACCATTGACCAGTTGCGTACAGACTATATGGAAGCATTTTCGTCCTTATACGGAGAAAAGGGGTTTAAGCGCTTACTGCGTGAAGGTAAAGTATTCCGTCAAGCAGAATTTCCTTTTTGCGGAACGGACCGAGCCTCGGCCATTGCCGCCATCTATACCGGGACAACACCGTCCATGAACGGCATCATTGCAGAGCAGTGGCTGGATGCAGGTACACTACGCCCCATAAACTGTGTAGAAGACCCCAACTTCATGGGCAACTATACCGACGAAAGCACTTCCCCCTCCCAATTACTGACCTCTACTATTGCCGACGAGCTGAAAATAGCTACCCGCAACAAAGGTCTGGTCTATGCCATCGCGCCGTTCCGCGATGCCGCCATATTGGGTGCCGGGCACGCGGGGAACGGTGCTTTCTGGCTTAATAACAATACCGGAAAATGGTGCAGTACGACTTATTATAATGAATTTCCGTGGTGGCTGAGCCAATACAACGACCGGAAATCTCCTGACTACCGTATCAAGGATATGGTATGGACACCTGCACTTCCTTTTACCAACTATACATTTCTGCCCGAATGGCGCAACGAGCCATTCAAATACAAGCTGGATGGTGAACGGACAAACAAGTTCCGCCGCTTGATAACCAGCCCTTTCATCAATGAGGAAGTCAACCTGCTGACCGAAGAGCTGCTGAATAAGAGCACTATCGGACAAGATGACGTGCCCGACCTATTATCGCTGACTTACTACGCAGGAAATTATAACCACCGAAGTACGCAGGAATGTGCCATGGAAATGCAAGACACCTACGTGCGACTGGACCGTAGTATAGCTTCCTTATTAGAGCTCATAGAACGTAAAGTTGGGCTCCACAACGTACTTTTCTGCATCACCTCCACCGGCTATGCCGACCCGGAAGCAGCCGACCCGGGCGTATACCGGATACCGGGTGGTGAATTCTACCTGAACCGCTGTGCCGCCCTGCTAAACATGTACCTCATGGCATCCTATGGCGAGGGACAATATGTGGAAGCTTATTATGACCAACAAATCTATCTCAACCATAAACTTATTGAGAACAAGCAGTTGAGCCTGACTGAAATTCAAGAAAAATCTGCCGAATTTCTGGTTCAGTTTAGTGGCGTGAGCGAAGTATATTCAGCTCATCGCCTGCTTTTGGGCCCCTGGTCACCGCAAATAGAACGTATACGCAATAGTTTTCATCGCAAGCGCTCTGGCGATTTGCTCATTGAAATACTCCCGGGCTGGACTATCATGCAGGAAAATAGTACTGATAACCGTGTAGTACGTACGGCCGATATTCCTGCTCCCCTCATTTTATTGGGAGGAGGAATGAAGGCTGAAACCATCCGTACCCCCATCAGTATTGACCGCATTGCCCCTACCTTGGCAAGTGTAATGCGCATCCGCGCCCCTAATGCAAGTACAGCATCTCCCCTTGACTTTTGATTCTAAAATAATCTGTGCAAATCTGGATAATCTGTATAGAAATCAGTAACTTTGCACGCTCAACTAACTCAGCAATAATAATAAAAACAAATATATAATGGGATTTAATGAATTTTTAAGCTCGATTTTCGGCAACAAATCCACACGCGACATGAAAGAAATACAACCGTGGGTGGAGAAAATCAAAGCCGCTTACCCGGAAGTAGCCAAACTCGACAACGACGCCCTACGCGCCAAGACAGAAGAACTGAAAGCCTACATCCACGATTCGGCAGCCGAACAACGCGCCAAAGTGGAAGAACTGAAAGCCAGCGTTGAAGATACCGAACTGGAAAAACGCGAAGACCTCTTCAACCAAATCGACAAAATCGAGAAAGAGATATTGGAGATTTATGAAAAAGCGCTGGACGAAGTATTACCCACCGCTTTCTCTATTGTAAAGGAAACAGCCAAACGGTTCTCTGAAAATGAAGAAGTAGTGGTTACAGCTACCGATTTTGACCGTCAACTGGCTGCCACTAAAGATTTTGTACGCATCGAAGGAGATAAAGCCATCTACCAGAACCATTGGATAGCAGGTGGTAACGATACCGTATGGAACATGGTACATTATGATGTACAGCTATTCGGTGGTGTGGTTCTGCATAAAGGTAAGATTGCCGAAATGGCAACCGGTGAAGGTAAGACATTGGTAGCTACCCTACCGGTATTCCTCAATGCCCTGACCGGTAATGGCGTGCACGTGGTAACAGTGAACGACTATCTGGCAAAACGTGACTCCGAATGGATGGGCCCTCTTTACATGTTCCACGGTTTGAGTGTAGATTGCATCGACAAGCACCAGCCCAACTCTGACGCCCGTCGCAAAGCTTATCTGGCAGACATCACGTTCGGTACAAACAATGAATTCGGTTTCGACTACCTGCGTGACAACATGGCTATCAGCCCCAAAGACCTGGTACAGCGCCAGCATAATTATGCCATTGTCGATGAGGTAGACTCAGTATTGATTGATGATGCCCGTACTCCGCTGATTATCTCCGGACCGGTTCCCAAAGGCGACGACCAACTCTTCGAACAGCTCCGCCCGCAAGTGGAACGCTTGGTAGAAGCTCAGAAAAAACTGGCTACCCAATATCTGGCCGATGCCAAGCGCCTGATTGCATCAAACGATAAGAAAGACCAGGAAGAAGGCTTCCTCGCTTTGTACCGCAGCCACAAGTGTTTGCCCAAGAACAAGGCGCTCATCAAGTTCCTCAGCGAACAAGGCATCAAGGCCGGTATGCTGAAGACCGAAGAAATCTACATGGAGCAAAACAACAAGCGCATGCACGAGGTGACTGACCCGCTGTACTTCGTTATCGAAGAGAAAATGAACAGTGTGGATCTGACAGACAAGGGCGTAGACTTGATTAGTGGCAATGTAGAGGACCCCACTTTCTTCGTACTCCCTGATATCACCGCGCAACTCTCTGCCCTGGAAAACGAAACAGAGCTAACAGACGAACAGCGCCTTGAAAAGAAGGATGCCCTGATGACCAACTATGCCATCAAAAGCGAACGTGTGCATACCATCAACCAACTGTTGAAGGCATACACCATGTTCGAGAAAGATGACGAATATGTGGTAATCGACGGCCAAGTGAAGATTGTGGATGAGCAGACGGGACGTATCATGGAAGGACGTCGTTATTCTGACGGTTTGCACCAAGCCATCGAAGCCAAGGAAGGCGTGAAGGTAGAAGCTGCCACACAGACTTTTGCCACCATTACGCTGCAGAACTACTTCCGTATGTACCACAAGCTGTCCGGTATGACCGGTACGGCAGAGACTGAAGCCGGCGAATTGTGGGACATCTACAAACTGGACGTAGTGGTTATTCCAACCAACCGCCCCATTGCCCGTATCGACATGAACGACCGCGTTTACAAAACAAAACGCGAAAAATATAAAGCCGTCATCGAAGAGATAGAGAAAATGGTGGCGGCAGGACGCCCCGTACTGGTGGGTACCACCTCTGTCGAAATCTCTGAGATGCTGAGCAAGATGCTTACCATGCGCAAGATTGAGCACAGTGTATTGAATGCCAAACTGCATCAGAAGGAAGCAGATATTGTAGCTACTGCCGGTTTGAAATGTGCTGTAACCATCGCTACCAATATGGCCGGTCGTGGTACCGACATCAAGCTGAGTCCGGAAGTGAAAGCTGCAGGCGGTCTTGCCATCATCGGTACAGAACGCCACGAATCACGCCGTGTGGACCGTCAGTTACGTGGTCGTGCAGGACGTCAAGGCGACCCGGGTTCTTCTGTATTCTTCGTATCTTTGGAAGATGACTTGATGCGTTTGTTCTCCAGTGACCGCATTGCCAGTGTAATGGACAAACTGGGTTTCAAAGAAGGTGAAATGATTGAACACGGCATGATTTCCAAGTCCATTGAACGTGCGCAAAAGAAAGTTGAGGAGAACAACTTCGGTATTCGTAAGCGTCTGTTGGAATATGACGACGTGATGAACAAACAACGTACAGTAGTCTACACCAAACGCCGCCACGCTTTGATGGGCGAACGTATCGGTATGGATATCGTGAACATGATTTGGGACCGTTGTGCCAACGCCGTCGAAGCGCCCGACTACGAAAACTGCAAGATGGATGTGCTCCAGACGCTTGCCATGGAAGTACCTTTCACCGAAGAGGAATTCCGTAATGAGAAGAAAGAAAAACTGGCAGACAGAACATTCGACGCTGCCATGGAACTCTTCAAACGCAAGACAGAACGTATGGCACAGATAGCCTATCCGGTCATCAAGCAAGTATACGAAACGCAGGGACACATGTACGAAAACATACTTATCCCCATCACAGACGGAAAACGTATGTACAACATCTCCTGCAACCTGAAGAAAGCTTATGAGACAGAATGTAAGGAGGTGGTGAAGTCATTCGAGAAATCCATCTTGCTGCACGTTATCGACGAAGCATGGAAAGAAAACCTGCGCGAGCTGGACGAGCTGAAACACTCCGTGCAGAATGCAAGTTACGAGCAGAAAGACCCGTTGCTGATTTACAAGCTGGAATCTGTGAACTTGTTTGATGCCATGGTGAATAAGATTAATAATCAGACTATCTCTATCTTAATGCGTGGACAAATCCCGGTACAAGAGGCTCCGGCTGAAGCCCCTGAGGCTCCCCAGGCTCCCCGTCAAGTAGAGGTGCGCCAGGCTGCTCCGGAACAACGCCAGGATATGAGCAAGTATCGTGAACAGAAGGTTGATTTGAATGACCCGAACCAGCAGGCCGCTGCGGCACAAGATACGCGTGAACAACCAAGACGCGAACCTATCCGTGCCGAGAAGACCGTAGGACGCAATGATCCTTGTCCTTGCGGAAGCGGTAAGAAATACAAAAACTGCCACGGAAGGAATGCATAAAGTAAAGCTATAAAATGATAAGGCGATAGGGTGATAAGATGATACCGTCAGGTATCTTTTATCACCCTATCACTTTTTCTCCTACCACATTATCACATTTTTTATTCGTTCCAGCTTTTGAATATTCAGCTAAAAGAGTACTTTTGCTCCAAAGAACAAAACCAAAGACTATGACCAAATATCACTATTGTCTGTTATTGATGGGGTCTCTGCTGTTAGGCAGCTGCCAGAGTGTAGAACAACTGTCCATTGATTATATGCTTCCGGCAGAAGTCAGTTTCCCGGCAACACTGAAACGTGTGGCTGTTGTCAACAACATGCCAAACGTACCGGACAACAAACTCATCATCAGTGAGGAAGAACAGAAAAAAAGCGAGAATGAGGTGGCACGCCTCACCAACTACTACAATGGAGACGCCGCAATAACAACCGAATCCCTTGCAGAGGCCCTTGCCAACGAAAACTACTTTGAAGAGGTTGTGATATGCGACTCTGCCCTCCGGAGTAAAGACATCAATCCCCGCGAAAGCACATTATCGAGAGATGAAGTACTGGAACTTACACAGAATTTGGACGTAGATTTCCTGATAGCCCTGGAAAACATACAAATGCGTTCCAATCGCAAGATAAGTTATATGCCCGACTGGGGTGTGTTCCTCGGCACAGTGGATGTAAAGGTATATCCTACCGTCAGAATATATTTACCTAACCGCAAAGGTCCTATGGTGACCGTCAACAGCAATGACAGTATTTTCTGGGAAGAGGCAGGAAATGGTGAAGCGTCAGTACGTTCCCGCCTCATCAGCGAAGAAGACATGGTGAAGCAAGCATCTGAATTTGCAGGAACGGTTCCGGTAAGACATCTACTCCCTTATTGGAAAACTGGTAACCGCTATCTCTTCAGTGGTGGTTCTGTAAATATGCGTGACGCAGCCGTATATGCCAAAGAAGAAAATTGGAGTAAAGCAGTAGAGCTCTGGAAGCAGACCTACGAAACAAAAAAAGGAAAACAGAAAATGTATGCAGCCTATAACACCGCTTTGGGCTACGAAATGCAAGACAGCATAGATACTGCCTTGGAATGGGCATTAAAAGCGCAAACCCTTGCCCGTGAGAAAAGCAAGACAGACAAAAAAGAGACAGGCGAAATACATGATGGAACCATCTCCTATTACATCTTTATCAGCATGTATGTAGACGAATTGGAGAAACGAAAAGAGGGAATGGCACGCCTGAACATGCAAATGAACAGATTTGATGATGATTTTTAGTCAAATGATGCAGAGATAACCGTTTTTTTTATACCTTTGAACAACCATTAAGAAAAGAAAGTTATTATGAAGCTCAGTCAATCGTCATTAGCACTCTTGGAGGACACTCTTAAAAAAGCAATCGGCAAATACACCTGCGGTTGCGAACAGACTATCGTTACAGACATTCATCTGCAACCGAATCAGAATTCGGGCGAACTGTCTATCTTTGATGATGAAGATGAAGAGCTTGCCAATACTTCCATTGAAGAATGGATGACATACGAGGGGGATGATTTCTACGAAAATGTAGAGCGTATCTTGTCCTCACTGCTCTGCAACATGAAAAATGAAGGAAAGTTCGACAAGCTGACTATTCTGAAACCATTCTCTTTTGTACTGGTGGATGATGATAGAGAAACAATAGCAGAACTGTTGCTGATGGATGATGATACTCTATTGGTCAATGAAGAGCTACTGAAAGGATTGGATGAGGAACTGGATTCTTTTCTGAAAGAGCTGCTGGAAAAATAATATTCCAAACAATCAGCCTATAAGGAAAAGAGACCTTCTTATAATAAATTAGCCCCTGCGATATAAAACGACCGCAGGGGCTAATTCTTTTTTACCTATACAATACCTAACGTATCTTAATTCCATAGAAAGAACTTGAGGTGGTAACAAAAAGCATATCCTTCTGCCTTCCACCAATTGCCAAGGAAATCGGGCGTTCTTCTATCTGAATACGTCTCTGCTCTTTACCATATTTGTCATAGACAAATATTTCACCATCAGCAACATAGACATTTCCGTCAGCATCGGTCACATTACTGTATTGGCCATAAGGACATATTATTCCTTGTTCTGTCAAACGGCCATCCCCACCAACGGAAAGTTGTACTGTCGTTTTATTCATCTCATTTACAATATAAACCGGTTCTGACTGACCGGGAACTGTAACAGTCAAAGCACAAGAACGCCCCAAATCATAGGTATCCGGAATAATTGTCACGCCATCCGGAGCGACAAAACTATACTCAGGCATACTGGCAACCACCTTGTCAAAGTCACCTCTCCAACGACTGGAAGGGTGAATGACTTTCTGTATATTCTTCATACCGGCTGTAACGACACGTGGCATAGGCTTCATCGTAGCATCCACGTTATCCGGATTAAAAGAATACCCCCAAGCACTCCAGCCACTGTTACCCCAACCACTGTACATCGGATTATCATCCGGCAAGCGCACTACCGTTTCCTGCTTGCCGTTCACCAGATAACCCGGCTGAGGGTCATAGCGGAAAATAACCAGCAGATTGTCTTGCGTATCAGTAGTCAATGTAAAAGGCTTCCAGGGATAATCGGCTATCAAAGTAATCTGCTCCGTGTCTGCCGACCATCTATAGATTTTCTTCAGACGGTTTTCACAGAAGTAGATATTTCCTTTACTGTCGGTAGTAGCTCCGGAGGCCAGTTCAAAACCGGTAGCCAGCTTCACAGGCTTGTCCATGACCGTGCAGGAAGGGCGAAGGCTCTTCTCGCTACCCGAAACAGTGAGACGGGCAAAGTCCCACGAATAAACGGGCAACTTCTTATTCATATCATATATAGGAAACTCTATGACTGGCAATATCTGCGTATAATTGTGCATATTACGGAAAGTGATATTCTTGCAATCCCATATGCGGAAACCTATCCTCTTCGGCATAAAGGCACGGATAACGCGATACATCCACACATTTACCATTTCGATATTTTGACAATTGGACATTTCTGCCATATAACAATCAGGCCCTTCACGACCTTCTTCCTCAAACTGGAAAGCATAAATTTTCCAGTTGGCCACATTATGGAAACGGGCTTCAGTACGGACATGATGCTCCAAAGACATGGCATAAATACGTCCCGGAGTCTTCGTTTCGCTAATATAAAGCCCACTGGCAGCATACGTACTGGCTGTCCAAACATCCTTAATTGTCCCGCCGCCATTGTTTGTAATCCACAAACTCCAATACTGGTTGTCCCAAGCCATATCCTTACCGGTCTCCATGACCGGAGAAGACGGGGAACTAATTCGACGCTCGCCCCTGCGGTAAGACGACTGTCCGGAAACATTCGGAGCCGGTTTGCGCAAGGTGCCGTGCCCGCCTACAAACTTCACATCATTCAAGTACGAACGCTCACCCGCCATCCATTTACAGCCGACAGCACGGTAATTATACGCACCGGTATTAATACCTATGCCATTCAGCATGTCGTCGCCGCCTTCGGAAGATTCAACCAAAGGCACAGGCACGCCGAAACCACTGAATGCAGGCTCGCTTTCCTTCAACAGAAATTGAGTCCCAAAAGGATGCAGCCCAATCAGCTTAGTACCGGGAGACAGCTTCAACGTTCTCGTCAGGCGATACCAACCCTGGGGCACATAGATGTTTTTATGCAAAGAGACAGCTTTCTCAAAAACTTCCGTATCATCAGTCTCGCCATCACCTTTTGCCCCTAAGTCTCGGATATTGACCCATGTCTCCATTGCCGGAAGAACCGGAAGGTCCTTGCCAAGTGTAACCGGCAGTTTTGCCACCGGCTCTATTTCACATATTTCCCTGAAAGAAGAAGCATCATTCAAATCCTGATACACCAGACCGTAAGTAAACTCCTTGACTCTGTACATTTTTGCTTTTCCGGCAACTTTCTTTCCACTTTGAGCATAGCCCACCAGTACGGGAACATTCCTGCAATCCACATTCACCAGATTCAATTGCGAAAAAGTATTTCCCTCTACGCTTACCCTGACACCGGCTTCCGAAATATTCTCCCACAACGAATTCTCCACATGAAGGCGGTCTGCCAGATTCTCTGCCATTTCAAAGGCAACGGGCGTATTCTTCACATGCATATTGACGATGGCAAACCCCACCTCTTTTGAATAGACAGCCGCCTTTCTCTGCCCCTCAAAGTAAGTATCGACCATCATCATAGGCCATCCCGGAGAAGTCCTGGAGGAAATTATCCCATATTCACCGCCATAGAACCTGACGTCTTCCAGTTCATTGCCAACATCATACATGCCGGCTTTCCCCGAACCAATCCGAATGTCGCAATGATTGATAAATCCATGCTGGGCAAAATGCGCACGAATGGCGACGGCTTGAGGATTACCTTTGTCTATACGGAAATCTACATTGGACACCGCACTATAGAAAGTACCTGCACCGGCATCCGAAGGCTTCCTGCCCTCTTGTGCCAGCCCTCCCGTAAACCATATCATATAATTTTGAGTAGTCTGGAAACCGGGTGTATCGGCTCCCAAATAAATCACCGGCCGTTTCTTCCCATAACCAATCAGCCGGATGGATGAGGGAATTTGAATCGTCTTGCTAATGCGATAATTTCCTTCCGGCAGAAACAGTATCCCAAAGTTCTTTTCGCGCTTCACCTGATTGATTGCCTCTTGAAGTGCATCGGTCACGTCGGACTTTCCATCAGCCTTGAAGCCGTAATTCTCCGGGGTAAAGTAGAATGCTTCCGGATCGTCCGGTCTTTGCGTATAGGTGGAACCACCCTCTGCCGCCCACCCGGACGGCATATTACCGATAATCCAACAGACTATCAGCAGGTATCTCATTATTTGATAATTTCTCATTACACAGTTTGTTTTAATATGGATTTTCCTTATTTAATACGTACACCAAAGAACTTGGAACGGCCTGTGACAAACAATGTATTGCCATCCTTACCGCCAAACTGTAATGTGGACGGACGTTCGGGAACACGAATCATCCCTTTCTTCTTGCCATCCTTATCAAAAATATAAATTTCCCCATCCGCTATATAGAGGTTTCCTTCCTTATCTACCGCTGAACCAAATTCGCCCTGCTCCACAAAATAGCTCAAGTTGGAGAGCGTGCCGTCATTGGCCACATCCATCTTCACCATTCTGCGGTCATATTCATCAGAGGTATAGAAAGGCTTTCCCGGATAGGCTTCCAGCAGGGAAGAACTACGTGACAAGTCGAAATAATGAGGAATGATAGTTTTTCCATCCGGTGCCAGGAAGCACATTTCAGGAACATAGACCGACACCGCATTGAAATCGTGGAAGTCTCTCCAACGGTTAGAAGGATAAAGAGCCTTATACACGTTCTTCACTTGACCCATCGGAACACGCGGCAACAGTTTGATGGTCTCTTCCGGATTTTCCGGGTCAATGGAGTAGACTCTCATTGTATATGCGGAATTACCATATCCGCTGAAAGAAGTACCTTTTGTATCAGGCATTACCGGCATTTCCTCCGGCTTACCATTAATCAGATATCCCGGCTGCGCATCATATCTGAACAATACCAATAGATTATCTTCTGAATCAAAAGCCAGGTTGGAGGGTTTCCACGGGAAATCTGCCAGCAGCGACAAGCTGTTTGTCTCTACCGACCACTTAAAGATACGACGCATCCGATGGTCGCAGAAGTAAATGTTACCTTTACTGTCGCGCGCAATGCCTTCGGCAAATTCCAAATCAGAAGCCAATTGGTTCACCTTACCTATTTCATTGCCTAACGGTTGCTGATGAGGTTCTTTTCCGGTTACAATCAAGCGAGAAAGTTCCCACGGGCGGATGTCAATGTCTTTGTTGACATCGAACACTGCAATGTTATTCGTATATTTAATCTGAGAATAGTTATGCAGGTTCAGAAATGCGATGTTCTCGCAATTGCGGATACGTACAGAACTGTGATACGGTTCATTGACACGGATAACGCGGAACATATACAAGTTTGCAAAGGTCACATCTTTGCAGTCGTCCATCTCTATCGGTTGGCAATCGGTACTTTCGCGGCTCTCTTCCTCGGTTTGCATGCAATACACCTTCCAGTTGGACACCTTGTTGAAACGTACTTCATTTCTTACATGATGCTCGATGGACATGGCATAGATACGCCCCGGAGTAGAAGTATTGTTGGCATAGAAACCATTGGTGGCATAGGTACTTGCTGTCCAGATGTCTTTAAAGGTGCCGCCACCGTTGTTGGTCACCCACAGACTCCAATACTGGTTGTCCCAAGCAAGGTCCATGCCCGAAGCCGCTACCGGATTATCGGGAGAACTGATACGAGCCGGTCTGTTCCACCGGCCACGTGGTTCCTCAACACCCGGTTTAGGTTTCCATAAACCACCATGCCCGCCTACAAACTTCACGTCATTCATATAAGAATCTGCATTTGCCATCCACTTCACACCTACAGCACGATAGTTATAACCGCCGGTATTGATACCAATGCCCACCAGCATATTTGCACCGCCTTCCGAAGATTCCACCATCGCTTTCGGACCGCCAAAACCACTGAATGCAGCAGTACTTTCGTCCAGCCGGAACTGAGTGCCAAAAGGATGCAGGCCTATCAACTTGGTATCGGGCTTCATCTTCAAAGTTTCGGTAATGCGATACCAGCCCTGGGGCACATAGATATTATCGTACTTGTCAATAGCCTCCTGGATGGCCTTCGTATCATCCGTTTCCCCATCTCCCTTTGCACCGAATTCGCGCAGATTTACCCATGTTGCCATTGCAGGCAGTGCAGGGATGTCCATCAGTTGGGCAACCGGCATCTTCTGTATCGGTTCAATATCAACCAACGTTTCATATTCCGGCATATCCACCATGTTATCCATCTGCAAGCCGTGGTCGTATGACTTTACCTTATAGATTTTATGAGCAACATGGGTGGCCGTATTGCTACGGGTATATTTCGCCAAGGTCGGTACATTCTTACAATATACATTGCGAAAGGTTATCTGATTGTTGCTGTTGTTCTCGTTGGTAATCACCACTGCCGGACCACTTACATTTTCAAAATAGCTGTTTTCCAAAAATAACTTGTCGCAATAATTAGGGTCAATATCAAATACAGCCGGAACATTCTTGGCATACAGATTCACCATTGCCAAACCGGACTCCTGACAACGAAGAGCAGCTACACGTTGTCCCTCAAAATAAGAGTCGACCATCATTACCGGCCATCCGGGAGAAGCTTTTGTCGTATAAATGCCATAATCTCCCCCGTAAAAAGCAACGTTTTCCAACTCATTGCCCACATCGAACAGACCAGCCTTGCCTTTACCTATGTATACGGCCACATAACTGATAAAACTGTGTTGGGCAAAGTGTGTGCGTAGCGCCACTGCATGCGGATTACCATCTTCTATGCGCAAGTTGATATTCGACATGGCACTGTAGAACGTACTGGCACCGGCATCACGGGGTTTCTCACCTTCCTTGACAACGGCTCCCGTAAACCAGAACATGTATTTAGCTTTTCCTTTATCATCAGCTACTTCCTCCTGAAAACCCGGAGAATTCTTAGCCAGAATAAATTCCGGGCGATTCTTTCCATAGCCAATCAAACGAATAGCCGTAGGAATATAAATGGTCTTGCTGATTTTATATTTACCTTCAGGGATAAAAAGGATTCCGAAATTCTTTTCTTTCTTCACTTGATTAATCGCTGCCTGCAAAGCATCCGATACATCCATCTTTCCATCCGCCTTTATAGGATAGTTCTCGGGAGTGAAATAAAAAGCTTCGGAGTCATTGGGTTTTAGAGGATATATCGAATTCAATTGTACAGCATACAACTGAGTACATATCATCCCCAGCAAAATTAAAATAATCGTGTTCAATTTCTTCATGGTCTTATTTTTAATGTATGGATAAAAAAAGACGTTCTGCCGTCAAGCAGAACGTCTCCCTCTGCTATAAATTACAATTTTATAACTACTACCGGCGCATAATTATGCCGTACAGTGCCCACACCCGAAACATCAGCCAGAGCGCCAATACGGAAATAATAATTCTTGCTGTATTTCAAGACATCAGCATTTTGTCCCAGATCGATGGACAATGTATAAATATCAGCGCTATTTATAGCAGTACTCGGACTAAACACTTGCTTATCAGTCCCTCCATTCAACGTCAATTTCACATTGTTACCTACCCACATATCTGAAAAAGCAAACAGCTGAATCTCTTTCAATTTCACTTCTTGTTTACCAGCTTCCAACGAGAATGTAGCAGTAATTACATTGCCATTCTTTTCTACTTTTGGACTTTTGACGCGAATATAAGGAATAACCTTGAAATCATACACATTATCCCCTGACTTAACAACAAAATCCTTCACTTCAAATGGATAAAAATTCCCATTTTCAAAACGAACATCATAAGTGGCAGCAAAAACCATATTGTTACGATATTCTCCGGTATTTGTGATATACCAGGTTTGATCCGTAGCATTAGTAAATCCATGCTCCCTCACTTTAATTGCATTACCGTTTTCCATATCAGAACCTACAAGTTCACCAGTCTGTTCGTCAAGGATAGAACCATGTATGGAAGCATCCGGTCCCTCATAATTATCAATTTCACAAGATGTCAATGCGAATAAGAAGCATGACACAAATAACAATATCTTTTTCATAACTTTCTACTTAATATTATTCAAATTAATGACCTGGATTCTGAACTAAACCATTCGTGGCAATATTAGGTATGCCCCTATAGTAGTTGATGTTCTGGAAAGTACGCCCTCCTCTTGTTTCGTCACCAAAGTAGTTCACCCTTGCAAAGACATATTTAGGCTCTGCACCACGCAAGTCAAGCATCGGCACCAAAGCTTTACGAATTCTATTATTGCTGAACTCAGTATGGAATTCCCTACGACGATTCATATCCCAAAAACGCTTTCCTTCAAACGCCATCTCCACACGACGTTCCTTCAGGACATTCTCCAATGTCAAAGATATCCGGTCGGTGTGTCCGGCTCTACGTCGCAAAGCATTCAAATAGTTCTCAGCCAATTCCTTATCGCCCAATCCACTACCATTTTCCACAACAGCCTCAGCATAATTCAGGTAGACTTCTGCCAAACGCATATCAATATAAGAGGTAGTGGACGAAAGACGGTCGGGAGACATGCTCTCGCCCTCGGGCATATACTTACGGACTCCAAAACCTGTAGCAGTCCAATTGGCATCCTCACCACTGTTCACATTATTAAATCCGGAGAACATGGTTTCACCTTCGGCTCCTAAAGCATAATATGTTGTTCCATTTTTCTGAGTAGACTCGTTTGAATAAGCCACATAGCTATTATTGTCCTTGATAAATCCGCCCTGGATAATAATCTCAGTGCCGGCATAAGATGAACCCGGCACAACCACACTTGCCAACAGACGTGCATCCTTGTTGGCAAACGGTTCATACAAATCGTTGTATTTAACAAAAGGTACCGACATCAAGGTGTTCACTACAGAAGCATTATTCATATTATGGAAATTAGCGATATAAGCATCTTCATTCCCATCCGTACGAGTTACAATCTTTGCACTTTTTCCCGTGCCGTCATCCGTATAATCTTCAAACAAATCAACGATTTCCAACATCGGATTGAAACGTCCATATTTCAGAGCGCCCGGATTGACTTGAGGAAGGATATTAAACTGAGCATAGCTATGTCCCTGATTAGTATTGGTTGTTCCATTAAGATACGCTTTACTGAAAATAATCTCTTCATTCTGGTCATTCAGGAACAAGGCCTGGAAGTTTGATGCAGCCTCCTTAACAGTAGCCGGAGCAGGCTTATAAAGAGATTTACCGGAATTCTCTATAAGGAACTTAGATGCTTCAATACATTCTTTATAGAATGCATCGGCATCGGCAGAAGTCATTCCACCCACCAGTTTCTGAGTGACAGCCTCACCAGCCAAAGGTGCCAGATTCCAATACTTGGCTACAGAAGCTGCATGAAGTGCAACTCTTGACTTCAACGCATAAGCTGCCCACTTGGTTACGCGATACAAATCCGAACCAGAAGTCGCATCGGGCAAAGTAGCAGCAGCAAGGGTACACTCATTCAATACAAATTTCCAAGTATCCAACTCTGTACTGCGAGGAACTGCCACAGCACCCGGTCCACCATTGGCATAATCATCGTCCTGCACTTTGTCAATCAGAGGAACGCCGCCATATCTTTTTACAAGCCCATAATACATATAAGCACGTGCAAAATGGGCTTCACCAGTCATACGATCCGCATCTGCAACAGAAATTGTTCCGGCTTCTTTGGCTTTCTCTACATTCTGCATAAAAATATTCACCTGACGAATATCTCCATAGGGCCAATAATTGAATCCTTCGTAACCTATACCCACTCCTCCGTCACTACGGGTAGCTTCGTCGGTAAGAAATGCTAAATTAGTAGTTTCATTCACACCATCATAACCGCGTTGATTAAAACCAGCGTTCGGACGATAATTAAAATCTTCCATAGGAATCATGGTATATATGTTTGCCAATAGTGCCTTTACACCACCTTCTGTCTCCAATAACTGCTCGGGAGACACTTTATCCAGCGGTTCAAGTTCCAAGAAGGCATTACAACCGGACAATCCCATCAATGCACATAACGAGAATATCGATAAAATATTTTTTTTCATGGTATTTCAGAATTAAAAGTTTATGTTTAACCCAAAGTTATAAGTTCTCATCAACGGATATGCCAGGTTGGCTCCCCAATCCCTTTCCTCACGTTCGGGGTCAGCATCCTTCAAAGCCTTGTTACAGAACGTAAGCAGGTTTGAACCATTGACAAAGATACGGGCACTGTTCAACCCGATTCTTTTCATAAATGATTTTGGCAGATTGTAACCGATCTCCATACTCTTCAAACGGAGATAAGTAGCTTGCGGAAGCCAAACGGAAATACCATAATTCCATCTACTACCATTATCCGAAGTATTAGAGAAATTGTGGCGTAATGCCGGATAATAACCGGCTACCCATTGTGTGGCAGGATTATACGGATCATCTGTTATATTTGCAGGATGCCAACGATCTACATACTTCGCAATTAAATAAGATTTATTTGTCTTGCCACCATATCCCCAAACATCATCATTGGCATATCCGATGGAGTAACCGGAAGCTCCTTGAAACAGCATATTGAGATCAAAGTTCTTATAAGAAGCCGCCAAAGTCAACCCATACTGGATAGGAGGATTTGCACCGGTTGCCCAAAACTCCGGAACACGGTCACTGCTGTTAATCCTGCCATCACCATTCAGGTCAAGCAATCTGTAACTACCCGGAAGCATCTTAGAGTTACCCAAGTTTCCACCAATCAAAGGAGCCGTTTCATACTGTTCCAAAGAAGTATATTGGCCATCGTATTTATACAACCACATCACATTACTGTTACGGTTTTCCTTTCCATTCAGCCATCTATCCATAGAACTGGTATATTCTGCATGTTCCACATGCAGACTTCTTTCACGGGCATACGTAAAATTAGCACTTACTGAATATGAGAAGTCCTTACCGATTTGTCCTCTGTGTCCCAATTCAATCTCAAAACCCCGGTTCCGGTTAGAATTCAGATTTTCCTTCGGGAAACTTGCACCAAATGTATCAGGAGCAGATTGTGCACGGTCGGCCAAAATGCCTTCATTCTTACGATTGAACCACTCGATAGTACCACTCAACTTACCGTTCCATAAGTCAAAATCCAGACCTACATTGGAAATAGAAGATGTAACCCAAGAAAGCCGGTCAGTCACTACACCAGGAGCTACCATACCCATAATCTGGCTGGCACCATCAAAAACATAACCATTAGAAGCTGAATTATAAGCAGATACATATTGGAAAGGATCACCGGCATCATATCCACTTTGCCCAAAAGAACCCCTGATTTTCAAATTAGTAATAAACGGCAAATTGTCCTTGATGAAACTTTCTTCCGAAAGCCGCCATCCGGCACTTACCGACGGGAAGAACGTCCAACGCTTAGAAGGAGCATAACGATAAGAACCATCATAACGCCCTACTACTTCCAACAAGTATTTACCGGCATAATCATAGTTCGCACGCATCAGATAGGCTGCCAAACGGCCAAAACTACGATACCCTGAATTGGTAGCTGTACCCGGACTTGCCTGATTCAAAATATCATTAGTAAACAACTCTGAATATTGCCGGGAACCGGATAATTCATCGCGTCGTGTACTGTTCAACTCTGCCACAGCTGTCACATTCAAATTGTGCTGATTGAAAGAACGCATATAATTAGCCTGCAACCTGCCATAAATCTTCTGATATATTCTCATCGTATTGGAATAAGCATCAGTACTACCTCCCGTACCGGCAGGCGCATCTGTATAATAATCATACAACGGATAAGAACGATTTAAAGAAGAGTTGTTACGATTGTTACCGTCAAATGACCCCAAAAGACTCAATGCCAACCCTTTTACAAAAGGAACTTGCCAATTCAATTCCACATCGGCAGAATACGTCAGGCCTCTGTTCTTGCGATAACCGTCTATATCCGGATCAACCAACGCAAAAGGATTCTTGTTTTCAGGACCGATTGCAGACAAATGATTGGGATTATTAATCGTATGAGTACCGATACCACGGTCATTAACCATCAAAGTCTTAAAAGTCCACATAAAATCCTCTCTCGGCCTTTGGGTTTCATCCCAACGCCCGGACAGATTCACATTCAGTTTCAGCCCTTTCGTAAGCTCTGCAGTCAGGTTACTTCTCAGATTATATCTATGATAGTATTGGATACCACTCTTCAGCAAACCATTATCGCCATTATAGCCGAAGCTCACATAATATTTCACCTTATCCGTTCCGCCTCTCACAGAAACAGTATGCGATTGCTGGAACGCCAGTTTATTCATAAACATGTCAATCCAGTTATTGTCTGTATAACCCTTAGCCCCGGTTCTATACAGTTCCAGAATATCGTCAGTGTATTCAGGGGCAGCCTGGTCATTACGTGCCCTTTCATTGGCCAACATGCGATAAGTATAAGCATCTACCGTTTCTTCCATACCCGTGGCATTCTTCATACCGAACAATGCCGAGTAAGATACTCGGGTCTTTTCGGCCACACCTTTTTTGGTAGTAACAATGATTACGCCATTAGCCGCATTCATACCATAAATAGCGGCAGAAGCATCTTTCAAAATAGAGATACTTTCTATATCCTCAGAATTCAGCTGTGCAAGTTCTTCAGTACCTTCACGTGTGATACCATCAATTACCACCAACGGGTCACCATAACCGCGAATGCTCACCATATTGTCGAAAGTTCCCGGCTCTCCGGTTTTCTGACGAATCAATAGTCCCGGCATCTTACCTTGAATATTGCTAATCAGATTCTCGGTCTTGGTCGTAGCTATTTCATCAGCACCAATGGCTGCAATGGCACCGGTCAGTGATTCTTTCTTCTGTACACCATATCCTACAACAACCACTTCATCCAATATCTCAGCATCTTCTACCAAAACTATCTTGAACGAATTTCGGCCTGCAACCTTTATGTTTTGTGTCTTATAACCTACATAGCTTATTATAAGAGTAGCATCAGAGCCCACATTGGTCAGAATGAAATTACCGTCAATGTCTGTTATGACACCGTTGGTAGTTCCCTGCACCAAGATACTGGCACCAATCACCGGTTCACCGGTTGCATCGACCACAGAACCTTTCACCGTCGCAGCCTGCAAAGCCATCTGTACCCCATCAGCTCCTACAGCTTTATCATAAAGGATTATATTACGGTCCAATATCTTATAGCCTATATTGGTTCCTTTGAATACATCATTCAGAACCTTGAATATGGTTTTGTTATTTGCCCGGACCGATACACGGCGCTTAACGTCAATCTGCTTGTTGTTGTAGAAGAAAACAAATTCGGTACCTTGTTCCAGCTCCGTCAGTACTTCATCAACGGTCTTGTCTTCAAGAGCAATGTTTACCATTGTCTTTTGAGCATAACCTTCATTGGCAAAAGTCATACCAACCAAACAAAACAACATAAATAATGTGCATCTCATAGCAAGAGGAATTTTTTTCATGCATCTCATCAGGACACTTTTTGCCCTAAATGATTGGATACAATAGTGTTTTTTCATAATTTTGTATTGATTTCTAGTGAAAAAATAAAGTTACTTTATCTGTCGCCAAACAGATATTTAAAAGTTACTGTGTTTCATGCAGGAAAATGCGCCAACATTTTCCTGCATGTTTTTCTAAACGGACTTGTGTTTCATCATACTACTTTTTAAAGGGTTAATAAACTTCTATTACCTGTCTCTCGGCATCCACATCACCATCTTCAACAAACTTGAAATGAATATTCGAGGAGATTCGGAAGTGCTCCAATATTCGCTCCAAACGTTGTTTGGTAAATGTAGCCGTAAAGGAATTCTGCTTCAATGAAGCCTTTTTCAGAATGAATTCCACATTATACCTTTTGCTCAGACTATTCAATATATCTTCAAACGGAGTGTTCCTGAAAATCAAACGTCCGTCCTTCCAACATGTTTCCACGTCTACATTGACTTCTTTCACAACGACCTTTTCCCGCACTATATCATAAATAACCTTTTGCCCCGGTATCATCATTACATTATTTCTCCTGCCGTTATTCACATAGGAGAAACTGACTTTACCCGAAACCAAAGTGGTCTGTACCGTCCTGCTCCCTTTGTAAGCCTCTACGTTGAACTCCGTTCCATGTACCACTATCTTGGAATTGTTCAGCGTGCCGACAATGAACTTCTTTTCATCTTTTGCGACAGAAAAGAATGCTTCACCCACCAACTTCACTTCCCTTTTATCATCGGCAAATCGGGAAGGATAGCGCAACGACGACGACGAGTTCAGAACGACTTCCGTTCCATCCGGCAATTCGACAGAAGTAGTCATTCCCGGATTTGTCCTGACTTCCATCATATGTATCTCTTCTTTATCCTTGTCCCAATAAAGGATAGACCACGATACCATCAAAGGGATGAATAAAATGGCGGCCGCCCGTTGCATCCCTCTAAATAATACCTGATACCTATTGACCTTTTTCTGTTTCATCTTACGATGTACATCCTCCAAGGCCTTCTTTACATCCAGCCTGGATGAAATCTGCGCCATGTCCGCCGCCAGGCCGAGTGTCTGAACCTGGCGGGCTGTCCTACGGTTCTCTTCCGATGCTTCCAGCCACTCCTCTACCAGAGCAGTTTCATCCTCCGTTGTCTCTCCTTCATAATAGCTGAGAAGCAGGTTCTCCATTCCCTCTCTTTTTACCATAATTTTTATTGCTAGCTTTAATCTAAAGACAAACGGGTGAAAAGAACTCCTAAACAAAAAACTAAAAATATTTTATATACTTAGATTATAATAGGAAAAAAAGCTATTTTTGCCCAACAATAATGAACCCCCACCCTATGAGAAACATACCATTAGAAGATACATCTTTATTATCCGCCATACAAAAAGGAGATAGAAGTGCTTTTGATGTGTTATTTCAAAAGTACTATTCAGTGCTCTGCACCTACTGCTATCGTTTTGTCCGGTTGGAAGATGCAGAAGAGATTGTTCAGGACGTCATGCTATGGCTTTGGGAAAACCGAGAAAGACCCGTTATCGAATATTCGCTCAAGCAATATCTGTTCAAGGCTGTCTACCATCGTTGCATGACCCGGATTGCCCAAAATGAAGTGAAGCAACGGGCAGACACCGCTTACTATGAACGAATGTTCGCCATGCTGCAGGAGGTGGATATCTATCAAATCAACGAATTAAGCAAGCATATACAAAGGGCCATCAACGAACTGCCGCCTACTTATAGGGAAGCTTTCATCATGCATCGTTTCCAGAATCTGAGTTACAAGGAAGCTGCCGAACTACTCAACGTTTCCCCAAAAACGGTAGACTACCGCATCCAGCAGGCTTTGAAGATATTAAGGGTCAAGCTGAAAGATTATCTGCCACTGATATTGATGCACCTGCTCACCTCGCATTAAGACCATACACAAGCAGAACGTCCCCTATACCTTGTCGGCTACACACCGGGACTTAGCCCTAAAGAGTATAGGACTGAGAGGTCAAAACATCCGGATGTTTTAACCAAATACATGGGGATGTTTTCACCCAAAACACCCGGATGTATTACCCAAAAACATCCGGGTGTTTTAATGGAAAGGATGCGGATGTTATGACCTCTCAGTATACGGGTCAGACCGGTTCAGTCCTGATGGGAGAGGCACTAAGTCCCTATACATCCCGTATTCATTAATTATTCTAAAAAAGTTAGGGAAAACTCCGGGCCACCGGTCATATAAGCAAGAAGTAACCCTATTATTATCATAACCTCAAAATGCACGCAATGAGAAAACTGATTATCCTATTGTCGGCGCTGGTGTACGTCATCCATGCACAAGCGCAATTTTCAGTGACAGCCCATCAGGAAGGATGGGACAATATCCCTCCACAAGTACAAAAACCGGGATTTTCCTTTCAGCAATCCGTACTTGCCAATATGGACGGGGACGATGCCCTTGAAGAAGTAATGCTTTTCGGACGTGACAACGGGCACTACCCCACTTTCGACCTTTTCAAGGCCTACTATGCAATCGTAGACAACTATACCAAAGAAATACAATACATTTCCGACGAGATTTATGTCACCGACAAGTACAATCTCCTTGTAGAAGACCGCAACAAGGACGGCATCTCCGAACTCTACATATCCTACTTCAAAGACGGAAAGTTCAGCGTAGACGAACAAGGTTACAATCTGCGCACCACACGCTGCTACGACCGTATAGAATGGAACCCTACTGGCAAAAACTTTAAATCTTCCGGAAAATGAAAACAAGACTGACACTTATCCTGGTACTCCTTATTTATATAGGAACTGCCTCGCACACACACGCACAGCAAAAGAAAGTAATCAAAACCATGATGATAGCCGGGCAGGACGGCAGCCATTACTGGCAAGGCGCCTGCGAAGCCATGAAGCAGATATTGGAAAACAGCGGAATGTTCAAAGTGGACTTTGCCTTTACACCCGACTTTGGTGGAGACATCGCTACCTTCAAACCCGATTTCCACCAATATGATTTAATCGTCATCAACTACGGCGGAGCTACATGGACAGAACCCGTACGCAAGAATTTCGAGAAATACGTTGCCAATGGAGGCGGTGTGGTAGTGATACATTCCTCCGTCGTCCCGATGGCCGACTGGAAAGAATACAACGAGATAATAGGCATGGGGGCCTGGGACGGACGAAACGAAAAGGACGGTCCGTATCTGTACTGGAAAGACGGACAATACGTCTACGACTACTCTCCGGGGTATGCCGGCTACCACGGCTTGCAGCACGAAACCGTCATAGAACACCGCGCCCCCCATCATCCTATCCTGCAAGGATTGCCTCCTCAATGGAAACACTTCAAGGACGAGATATATACCCGCCTACGCGGTCCGGTAAGAAACATGGAAATATTGGCCACCGCCTACGAACGCGGACGGCATGAACCGTTGATGTGGACAGTAAGCTACGGGAAAGGGCGCATATTCGTCGACCTCCTGGGGCACTGCGGCAACGACCCGAACATGACTTACTCCATGCGCTGCACCGGTTTCCAGGTGACTTTACTCCGGGGATGCGAATGGGCTGCCACCGGTGCCGTCACCCAAGAAGTTCCCACAGATTTCCCACTGAAGGATACTTATACATTACGTCCGGAGTTCAAGGCTCCTTTTCATGCTTACCCTGAAACCAAACACTGAATACCATGAAATACATCATCCGAACACTGCTGCTGGCATGCTGCTGCATGCAGGCACAAGCACAAGCTCCGTGGAAACCCGATACGGAACTGGAGAAACAATTACAGCAAAGCAATCATGTGCACCGCATAATGAAAGCTAATCCCGCACACGCCGGACTGACGCGGTGGGAAAAGAAAAAGGTATTGAAAAGCAGGGTACTCCCCCTGGCCGAAGATTTCGGCGCTCTGCGCCACACCGGACCCGGAACCATACATGTGGACCGTAAAGTCACTGTCTCAGGCAAAGGAAGTGTCCGTCTGGACACTCCTGCCTCCCTGGGCAAGAAGAATCCAACAAACCGGAATTACGCCACCCCGGAGATTATCCGTCCCCTCGACCGGGAAGACTTGCGGGAATACAACCGCTTTTCCGTTTGGGTATATGTGGATGCACCGGGCGTTTATCTGACCTTTGCCGGATTCACCCTATACAATGAAGGAGAGAAAATCATGCCGACTCCCGGACGCTTTGAAGGACAACACTTCGAGACTGTCTATCCCAACAAATGGCAGCACATCATATGGGAGATACCGGACCTATACCGTGACTGTGTCACCGGCTTTTCGGTAAACATCATGCTGGCAGGTGCTCCTGCAGGAGCCAGCGAACGCATGAGCCTATACATAGACGACATGCGCATCGAAAAGGTAGAAGCGGAAAACAGCCGGGGATTCGACCTGCGAAAAGACGCAATGGCCTACTGCCACAGCGGATACAAGCCGGGAGCACGCAAGCAGGCTTTGGTGCAGCACATGCCGGAAAGGGCTTTCAGCCTGCACGATGCCGCCACGGGACAAACCGTTTATCAAGGTACGGCCAGTCCTCTGAATCAGGACAAGAAGCAGGACAAAGGATTTCTTGTACTGGACTTCAGCAGTTTCAATACGCCCGGACAATACTTCCTCTCCATCGGTGATGTACAATCAAAGCCTTTCCCCATCGGAAATGATGCCTACCTGTCTACCGCCTGGCACACGCTGAACTTCTTCTTTTCCGAACGTTGCGGTTTCGACCAGCCCGGCATTCATCAGGAATGCCATCAGGATGTATTCGCCTATCATCCCGACGGACGGAGCATGAGCATTGCCGGAGGATGGCACGATGCAGCCGACCTGACTCAAGGAACGGGAAATACAGCCGAATCGTGCATCGCCCTCCTCGAAATGGCCGGTGCCGTACAAAGCAAAGACAGTATCTTCTACGAACGCCTGCTGGAAGAGGCACGCTGGGGAGTGAACTGGATTCTGCGTACCCGCTTCGGTGACGGCTACCGACTGGGTGGACTGATTATCGGCATTTGGACAAAGAATATCCGTGGTGACAAAGACGACATGCAGACAGAAGCACGAAATACGCCTACGGACAATCTGAAAGCCGCTTCCAGTTGCGCACTCGCCGCCCCTCATTTTGAAAAGAAAGACCCAGTGTTTGCACGGTGGTGCCGGAACAGTGCCATTGAGGACTTCCAATTCGCCATCGACCTGCTGGATACACAAAGGACGGAACAGAACGAAACCGAACTTTATGCCCTTGCCACCGTCACAGCCATGCGTTTGTACCGCCTTACACAAGATGTTTACTATCTGGACTGGGCAACCCGGCTGGCACGTACCGTCATGGCGGGCCAACAGTTGGAAAAGCGTACCGACTGGAAAATCCCCCTGCGAGGTTTCTTCTATGAATCTTCCCGGAAAAAACGTATTCTGGCCTATTATCACCAAAGCCAAGAGCACTTGATGGCCGAAGGACTCTCGACGCTACTGACAGATGCCCCTACCCATCCGGACGCCCCGTTGTGGCAGGCATCCTGTGAAGCCTATGCAGACTATCTACGCGGGATTTCACAACTGATTGAGCCGTATGGCATACTGCCAAGCGCCGTATACGAGGTGGATAATACCGATTATAAGAATCTGTACCACGAAGGAGAGCAGGTAGGGCTTCCCAGCCTGGAAGAATACAATGCACAAGTACGCAACGGCATCCCTCTCTCGAAGGATTTCTATCTGCGCCGTTTCCCCGTCGCCTATCAGTTCAGGGGATTCCACGCTGTTGTCATGGGCAAAGCCAAAGCAGCCTTTATTCTTGCACGCCTATTCAACGACAAAGCGTTAAGGGATATTGCAACCCGCCAGGTAGAATACATATTAGGCTACAACCCGTTTGCCATGAGTACCGTTTATGGAGACGGATATGACTATCCGCCGCTTTACGGGGCATACGCCGGAAATGTTGTGGGAGCCGTGCCCGTAGGAATCGAAACATTCGAAAATGAGGACGAACCCTACTTCCCGATGCAAAATAACTGCACTTACAAGGAAATCTGGACACACACCACCGCACGCCTGATGTGGTGCGTAGCAGAACTGTTCAAATAAACAGTTCATTATACCGCTAAAAAAAGCTCCGGAGTTGAAGGTTCCGGAGCTTTTTCTCTGTTTTATGTGATGGACAGTTATGCCTTTTTCAATGCTGCAATACTTTCCTTGAGAGATTTGATGATACTTTCAGCATCTGCCTGCTTCTTGCGTTCCATCTCAAGAACGGCGGCAGGAGCATTATTCACAAACTTCTCGTTACCCAGTTTCTTCAGCACACCCTGCAAGAATCCTTCCTTATGCTTCAGTTCAGCCTCCATACGGGCTATCTCGGCTTCCACGTCAATCATATTACCCAAAGGTACGGCATATTCCGTAGTACCTACCATGAAGGAAGCAGCACCGTCGGCCTTGTTCTCCACTATATTGATGGAGGAAAGGTTACACATTTTCATGATAACCGCGTTGAATGCCACAACCGGATTCTCACCGATAACCTGCAACTCAAGTGTCTCTTTTTGGGCGATGTTCTTCTGCAAACGGATGGAACGGATATTGCTGATAACCTCTTTCACCACTTCAAACTCCCGGATGATATCCTCATCTACCAATGCCGACATTGACAACGGGCTTACCATCAAGCTCTCACCGTCTGTACGGTCGCAAAGATGCTGCCACAACTCCTCTGTAATAAATGGCATGAACGGATGGAGCAGATGCAACAAGTTATCAAAGAAACCGATAGTTGCTTCATACACTTTCCGGTTGATGGGCTGGCCGTATGCCGGTTTAATCATTTCCAGATACCAGGAAGAGAATTCGTCCCAGAACAGTTTGTAAACAGCCATCAGCGCTTCACTCAAACGGTACTTGCTGAACAAATCAGCCACTTCGGCAGCCACTTCATTCTGCTTGGCCTCAAACCAGCGTATTGCCAGTTCTGAAGCTTCCGGTACCGGAACTTCCGCACTGACTTCCCAACCTTTAATCAGACGGAAAGCGTTCCATATCTTATTATTGAAGTTACGTCCTTGCTCACACAGTGCATCGTCAAAGAGGATGTCATTGCCAGCAGGAGCTGAAAGCATCATGCCCATACGTACACCATCGGCACCGTATTTCTCAATCAAATCCAGCGGGTCGGGAGAATTACCCAACGACTTGGACATCTTACGTCCCAGCTTGTCACGGACAATACCCGTAAAATAAACATTCTGGAACGGCATCTTACCTTCATATTCATAGCCTGCCATAATCATACGGGCTACCCAGAAGAAGATAATGTCCGGACCGGTCACCAAGTCGCTGGTAGGATAATAGTAGTTTATCTCCTCGTTACCCGGATTGTTGATACCGTCAAACAAAGAGATGGGCCACAACCAGGAGGAGAACCAAGTATCCAGGCAGTCCTCATCCTGACGAAGGTCTTCCAGTTTAAGGTCTGCATTACCCGTTTTCTCTTTTGCCAATGCCAAGGCTTCTTCGGGAGTGGCAGCCACTACATAACCACCTTCCGGCAAAAAATAAGCAGGAATGCGATGCCCCCACCACAACTGGCGGCTGATACACCAGTCCTTGATATTTTCCAACCAGTTCTTGTACGTATTCTTATATTTGGCAGGATAGAACTTCAACTCATCATTCATCACCGGCGGCAAAGCCATGTCGGCAAAGTGCTGCATCTTCAAGAACCACTGCATGGAAAGTTTCGGTTCGATGGGCACGTTGGTACGTTCGGAGAAACCTACCTTGTTGGTATAGGCTTCCACTTTCTCCAACAGACCGGCAGCAGCCAGGTCCTTCTCAATCTGCTCGCGCACATCGAAACGGTCCATACCGATATACAAGCCGGCAGCTTCACTAAGCGTTCCGTTATCATTGAAGATGTCGATGCTCGGCAGATTGTACTTCTCACCCAGCATGTAGTCGTTCACATCGTGGGCAGGAGTTACCTTCAGACAACCGGTACCGAACTCTATATCTACGTAATCGTCCTCGATAACCGGAATAACACGTCCTACCAACGGAACAATCACCTTCTTACCCTTCAACCAGGTATTCTTGGGGTCATTCGGATTGATGCACATGGCTGTATCTCCCATGATGGTTTCAGGGCGGGTGGTAGCAACCACTGCATAACGTCCTTCGGGGTCACCTTCTACCATATACTTCAGATAGTACAGCTTGCTGTGCTCTTCTTTGTAGATTACTTCCTCGTCACTAAGTGCGGTCAGTGCCTTAGGGTCCCAGTTCACCATGCGGACACCACGATAAATCAGACCTTTGTTATACAAGTCAACAAAAACCTTGAGCACGCTTTCACTGCGTTTCTCATCCATAGTAAAAGCTGTACGATCCCAATCGCAAGAAGCACCCAGCTTGCGGAGCTGCTTCAAGATGATGCCGCCATGTTCGTCAGTCCATTCCCAGGCATGCTTCAAGAACTCGTCGCGGGTAAGGTCTGTCTTCTTGATGCCTTGTGCGGCAAGTTTGTTCACCACCTTGGCCTCGGTAGCAATGGATGCATGGTCGGTTCCCGGCACCCAGCAGGCATTCTTGCCTTCCATGCGGGCACGGCGTACCAGAATATCTTGTATGGTATTATTAAGCATGTGTCCCATGTGCAACACACCGGTGACGTTGGGGGGCGGGATGACGACGGTGTAAGGCTCACGACCATCGGGTTTCGAACTGAATAATTTGTGGTCCAACCAATACTGGTACCACTTTCCCTCCACGTCAGCGGGATTGTACTTACTTGCTAATTCCATGTTTTTAAATCTCTATAATTAATTTATTGCGAATAACGGGGACAAAATTAATGAATTAAAATTTAAATATATATTTTTGTCCCTACAAAATGAGTCAGGAGTTAGTAGGAGTTAAAGGGAGTTATCGCCCTCCGGGCTTAGGAGTTAGAGGTCGATAGTCCTCTTAATGGTAGGTTGAAAATAAAAATGAGAGACAAATTGAAAATCCGGTATGTCGTATTAATCGTATTACTGTCTGTTGTATGGGCAACGCAGCTCATTCCAATATTGGGAGAAGTATATGCACAGTCTGTATATCCGGTGATTTCCCATTTCTTGTCCTCCTTTTCAAAACTCATGCCTTTTGCCATAGGCGACTTGTTTATTTTCCTCAGTGTACTCGGACTTCTTTTCAATCCAATCAAGGCACGCTATATCCAAAAGAAAAAGTGGAAACAGATTCTGCTGAACGAAATGGAATACTTGCTGTGGATATATGCATGGTTCTATCTGGCATGGGGACTGAACTACTCACAGAAAGATTTCTATGGCAGGACAAACATTCCTTATACTGCCTATACTCCCGAAATCTTTCAGTCATTTGTAGACAACTATATAGACAAGCTGAATGCTTCCTATACAGATGTCACCTCCATTGACGAACCATTGGTCTGCCGGGAAAGCGTACACGGATACAACCAAATCAGCGATACGCTGGGGATACATCGCCCTCCCCACTCCTCTCCGCGCGTGAAGACCATGCTTTTCACTCCGTTCATTTCCATGGTCGGTGTTACGGGAAGCATGGGACCTTTCTTCTGCGAATTCACGCTGAACGGCGATTTGCTTCCACCACAATATCCTGCTACTTATGCCCACGAGCTGGCACACTTTTTAGGCATCACCAGCGAGGCAGAAGCCAACTTCTACGCTTACCAGGTCTGCACCCGTTCGCAGGTGAAAGAGATTCGTTTCAGCGGCTACCTTTCCGTGCTCTCACATGTGCTGGGCAATGCCCGCCGACTGATGAGCGAAGAAGAATACGCAGAACTTTTCAACCGGATACGTCCTGAAATCATAGAACTGGCCCAAAAGAACCAGCAATACTGGATGGAGAAATACAGTCCGCTCATCGGAGACATCCAGAACTTTATCTACGACTTGTACCTTAAAGGAAACAAGATTCAAAGCGGACGCAAGAACTATTCGGAAGTAATAGGCTTGCTTATCTCATACGAAGAATGGAAAAACTAAATTTCAAAATCATGCATACAAGAAAAGAACAGATGGAAGCCTTCGGCCGCTTCCTCGACATACTCGACGAGCTGCGCGAGAAATGTCCCTGGGACCGCAAGCAGACCAACGAAAGCCTGCGCCCCAATACCATCGAAGAGACTTATGAACTTTGTGACGCCCTGATACGCGATGACAAGAATGACATCTGCAAAGAGCTGGGGGATGTGCTGCTGCATGTGGCTTTTTATGCAAAGATAGGCTCCGAAACCGGTGATTTCGATATGAAAGACGTATGCGACCGTCTTTGTGAGAAACTTATTTTCCGCCATCCCCATGTCTTCGGCGATGTAAAGGCCGAAACCGCAGGCCAGGTTTCTGAAAACTGGGAACAGCTAAAATTGAAGGAAAAAGATGGGAACAAAACAGTGCTGAGCGGTGTACCCGCTGCCCTACCCTCGCTCATCAAGGCCTACCGCATCCAGGACAAGGCACGCAATGTAGGATTTGACTGGGAGGAACGCGAGCAAGTGTGGGATAAGGTAAAAGAAGAAATCCAAGAATTCCAGGCTGAAGTCGCCCACATGGATAAAGAAAAGGCTGAAGCTGAATTCGGCGATGTCATGTTCAGCCTCATCAACGCTGCCCGCCTCTACAAAATCAATCCGGACAATGCGCTGGAACAGACCAACCAGAAGTTCATCAACCGCTTCAACTATGTAGAAGCGCACAGCATCAAGGAGGGCAAAAACCTCCATGACATGACGCTGGAAGAAATGGACAAGCTATGGAATGAAGCGAAAGCATTGGAAAAAGAAAGCAAACAAGATGATTCTTCTAAAGGTCAGGTTTAGCTGGCTAAAGCAAAGGTTTAGGGAACTAAAGTAGAGGTTTAGCAAGGCTAAAACGAGGTATCTCTCATTAACAAAAGAAGGTTGCTCACACCATCGTGGCAACCTTCCTTATTTGTAATTCATTCACTACTCATTTTTTCCCTTGCGGTCTTCGCTGGGGGCCATCTCCCTTTTTATGCATGCCTTTCAGCAGTTCACGATGGAAACGCATTTCAGCTCTTTGCACCAGATAAATCTTTTTACAAGACAATATCTTCTTGAATTTATCAAAGTAGGTCTTGTCCAACCGGTCAGAAGCAATACGGGCATCATACACACCTTCCATAATTTCCTCATACTGGGCTTCGGTTGTTTTTTCATCTTTCCCTTGCCGGAGCAATTTCCAAGCCTCGTCATTCAACTGCTTTTTCCGGTCTTGCAATTCAAAATACAATGGGAAGAACTTAGCTGCTTCCTCACTCGTCAGCCCGGCTTTCTCCGTTATAAACGCTTTTTGTTTGGCACGAAACTCTTCGGGTGACAGATGCTGATCACATCCATCACTAGCCCAAAGCAGGGGCATCATGCCACATATCATAACCAATAAAACAATCAGTCTTTTCATTTTTAAATAGTTGAGTGTTGTTACCTTATTCTGCATCAGAGTCTGCCAAATAAACATACAATGAATAATCATCCAGCATGGAATTCTCTACGGCCATATTAATATATTCCATTTCTGTTTCCGTATCATCAGCAGCCATACGCTCTACAGATGGAGTATGCTCCGAAGAAGCCACGCGGATAATCAATGCCGCACCTATAAACATGGCGGTCATATACAACCAAGGCTTTACCTTCTGCCACATTGTAGGCTCTGTCTGTACAGCAGTGAGTTTTTCTTTTTCGGGAAGCCGGTTCATTACCTCTGAAGTAAGATTCTCAAAGTAGCCGTCAGGAACGCGGAAAGGATTTTCCGTCCCTATCTTTTTCAGTATTTTATCTTCTTCTTTCATAAGCTTTCTCCTTTCTGTTTAATTAGACATTGTTTTGTGGCAAAGGTTTAATACTCCTCACCCAAAAACTTTTCTATTTTCTTCACGGCATGGTGATAGGAAGCCTTCAAGGCACCTACGGAAGTACCAAATATATCGGACATCTCTTCGTATTTCATTTCCTGGTAATACTTCAGGTTAAACACCATACGTTGTTTTTCCGGCAAGGCAAGCAAGGCTTTTTGCAAAGCCATCTCTGCTTTATCACCGGAGAAGTAAGGATCACTTTCAAGCTTTTGAAGTGCATCTGCCTCGGGGTCATCCAAAGAGACTGTGGAAGCAGCCCGTTGTTTGTTCAGAAAAGTGAGGCATTCATTCAAGGCTATGCGATAGAGCCAGGTAGAGAGTTTAGCCTCTGCCCTGAAATAATCTATATTAATCCATGCTTTAATGAAAGTATTCTGAAGTAAATCATTGGCATCTTCATGAGAGAGGACCATACGACGAATCTGCCAATACAACTGCTCGCTATATTGGGTAACAATCATCTCAAATCCCCGCTTTTGTGTGCTTTCTTCTTGTAGAAGAGCCAACACTTCGCGTTCATTATAGGAAGGGGTCATAAATTTCTATTCGCATTTGTTGTTTTAGACTGCCAAAGATACGAAAAGTTTAATTCATACCGATACACAAAGTGTTTCTTTGGCAAGCTGAGTATCCGGAAAAATAGCGGATGCTTCTTGAAGCAAGACATTTTCATCTTCGTATCGTGCCGAAAAATGTCCTATCAACAACTTCTTCACCTCAGCCCTCCTGGCTATTTCGGCCGCTTGTGCAGCAGTTGTATGAAATGTTTCTTTGGCACGTGGCGCATCCTCATTCGCAAATGTCGCCTCATGAAAAAGTAAATCAACCCCTTTTATCTGCTCCACGATAGAAGGAAGATAGATGGTATCCGAGCAATAAGCATAACTGCGGGACGGAGCAGAAGGACGGGTCAACAAGTTGTTGGAAACAGTTTTTCCCTCCGGTGTCACGTAATCGGCCCCATTCTTTATACGATTCAATTCGTATACCGGCACTTGGTAGAAATCGACCATTTCACGGATAATATGGTTAGGACGCCGCTTTTCTGCAAACAAAAAACCACAACACGGCATACGATGACGCAAAGGAATGGTAGTAACCGTCAACGAACGGTCTTCATAAATCAGCATCGGTTCTTTCGTATCAAACTCATGGAAAAGGACCTTGTACGTCATCTGCCTATTAAAAAAATCCAGCATAGGTGTCAGTAATGTTTCCAGCCCTTTGGGAGAATGGATATGCAACTCTGCTGTACGTCCTAAAAGGTTAAGTGTAGAAATCAGTCCTAATAAGCCAAAACAATGGTCTCCATGCAAGTGAGAGATAAAAATATGATTCAAACGTGAAAACTTCAGATGTGATTTACGGAACTGCAACTGCGCCCCTTCCCCACAATCAATCATAAACAACTTGTCGCGCACGTTCACAATTTGAGACGTAGGGAAATGACGCGTTGTGGGTAAAGCGGAACCACAACCAAGAATATGTAACTCAAATTTTTCCATTCCAAACCTTCCGAACTGATTTCTACTCCTTGATTTATAGAAGAGCCTTTATCTCTGAAACTCCAAAAGATATTTCAAAAGTTTCTCCGGATTTATTCCCTTTATACAGATAGCCCACCCCTTTATCACACTTCACACATACTTCCAAGAACATGCGCAAGGCTGGATCGGAGGAGTTCAAAGAGTTCTTCACATTTGCCTTCATCTGTTCGGCATTTTCCTTCAAAGCAGACATCTGTACTACAGATTCGTCAATCGTATAATGATAAAGCACCTTATCCGACTCGATTGTCAGTTTATTGAGCATAGTGGCTTCATCCACCTGCATCGGGCACGATACGTTGGTCATCTTCACTTGCTCTTCCAGTTTCTTCTTATCACTGCTTTCAGCAGTTGAACCGCCATTCAATATATCTTTCAAGTCCTGAGTAGTCAGATAACATTCCACTTCGTTACCGGATGTCTTTCCTTTATATATGAACTTTATACCGGAATCAGTACCGACAACCAAATCCAGCATCTCTTTAATGGACCCTTGTGGATTACCGAACATAACAGTCACAGCAGACTTCATTGCATCAGGATTCTCTTTCAAAGCGTCTATATTGAGGAAACTTTCATTCATAAGCAGTACATATACCACATCCGACCCATCAAAAGTAATACTGGATATTTCGCCGGAAGCTCCCATATCCATGGGACATTGTTTGTTGGCAGCTGCGATAGCCAGCTTGAGTTTGGACTTCTGGCCGCATGCGGTTAGTAACATCAGCGACAGGCAAGTGAACAACACCATCTTCCCTGCATTTTTGAACATGTTTTTCATAATAAATGAAAATTAAATTATTGAATATTTCTATGATTGCAAAAGTAACCACCCTGCAAAGATAAACATTTATGGAAAAACCATCCTTAATTCCATAAAATTCTATTGACAAATCATAAAAAAGAAGGGCACTTGTTTGCGCAAGTACCCTTCCTTCATTTATAGAACGGAGTAATTATTTCTTTCCAGCTTCCATCTGTTCCTTCAAGGCAGCCAAAGCGTCGATGTCACCCAGAGTAGTAGATGCAGCCTGGTTTTGGATAGCAGGAGCAACGTCTTCTCTCTTACCGGTTGACTTCTTAGTAGCAGCCTTCTTTTCAGCTCTTTCTTCTGCCTTTGCAGCATCTTCGAAGATACGGCTGTGAGAAAGGATGATACGCTTAGCGTCCTTGTTGAACTCAATTACCTTGAATTCAAGCTTCTCGTCCAACTGAGCTTGTGAGCCGTCTTCCTTAACGAGGTGCTTCGGAGTAGCGAAACCTTCTACACCATAAGGCAGAGCAACTACAGCGCCCTTATCCAGCATTTCGATGATAGTACCTTCGTGTACCGAACCTACTGTAAATACAGTTTCGAATACATCCCAGGGATTTTCTTCGAGTTGCTTGTGGCCAAGGCTCAAGCGACGGTTTTCCTTGTCGATTTCCAGAACTTGTACGTCGATGTCTGCACCAATCTGAGTGAATTCAGACGGATGTTTAACCTTCTTCGTCCAAGACAGGTCAGAGATGTGAATCAAGCCGTCAACACCTTCTTCGATTTCAACGAATACGCCGAAGTTAGTGAAGTTGCGAACTTTTGCAGTGTGCTTGCTGCCGATAGGATACTTCTCTTCGATAGTTTCCCAAGGATCAGACTTCAGCTGCTTGATACCCAAAGACATCTTACGCTCTTCGCGGTCCAAAGTCAGGACTACTGCCTCAACTTCGTCACCTACCTTCATGAAGTCTTGTGCAGAACGCAAGTGCTGTGACCAAGACATTTCAGATACGTGAATCAGACCTTCAACACCCGGAGCGATTTCGATGAATGCACCGTAGTCAGCCATAACTACAACTTTACCCTTCACGTGGTCGCCAACCTTCAGGTTAGCATCCAGTGCATCCCAAGGATGCGGAGTGAGTTGCTTCAAGCCGAGAGCGATACGCTTCTTCTCATCATCGAAGTCAAGGATAACGACGTTGAGTTTCTGGTCGAGTTCAACCACTTCTTTCGGATCGCTAACACGGCCCCAAGAAAGGTCTGTAATGTGAATCAAACCATCTACGCCACCCAAGTCGATAAATACACCATAGGAAGTGATATTCTTAACGGTACCTTCGAGAACTTGTCCTTTTTCGAGTTTACCGATGATTTCCTTCTTCTGTTGTTCCAGTTCGGCTTCGATAAGAGCCTTGTGGGAAACAACCACATTCTTGAATTCCTGGTTGATCTTAACAACCTTGAATTCCATAGTTTTGCCAACGAATACATCGTAGTCGCGGATAGGCTTCACGTCGATTTGAGAACCCGGCAAGAAAGCTTCGATGCCGAATACGTCTACAATCATACCACCCTTTGTGCGGCACTTGATGTAACCCTTGATAATTTCTTCGTTTTCCAAAGCTGCGTTTACGCGATCCCAAGAACGGGTAGCACGAGCTTTACGGTGAGACAGAACGAGCTGTCCTTTCTTGTCTTCCTGGTTTTCGATGTATACCTCAACAGTATCACCAACCTTCAGTTCAGGATTGTAACGGAATTCACTCATCGGAATGATACCGTCTGATTTGTAACCGATGTTCACAACTACTTCACGCTTGTTCATTGCGATTACGGTTCCATCAACTACCTCGCGGTCGTTAACCTTGTTCAACGTATTGTCATACGCCTTTTCCAGTTCTTCGTGGCTTGCACTGGCTACTGATTCGCCGTTCTCATAAGCATCCCAGTTGAAGTCTTCAATAGGAGCTACATTCTTTAAATTTTCCATTAATAAATAAATTGTTTAACTCGTTAATTAAGTGAGACTTTATGTTGACTCATTGTAAATCGGGCGCAAAGATAGAAGTATTTTCTTGAACTACAAAACAAAAAGCATTCAAAACAGCAGTGGAATAATCAATTAAAGAATAAAAAAAATGTTACCTTTGCATCGTTTCATTTATACATAATCTCAATAATTTATCATGAAAAAGATAATCGCATGCATTTCCATCATTTGCTATACATTATTATGTTATAGCCAAAATCAGACAACGGACAACAACTACCGTACGCAAAAGAACATTTCCTATCTTCATCCCGGCGAAAAAGACAGTTATAAGCTGGAGCGTTGCAAGCTCGACCTCCATTATCCTACTGATAAAAAAGGATTTGCCACCCTTATCTGGTTCCACGGCGGAGGACTGGAAGCCGGAGAAAAACATTTTCCGAAGGAGTTCCTGGAGCAAGGCTACGCCGTGATAGCCGTAAACTACCGACTCAGCCCGCGTGCCCAAAATCCTGCCTACACGGAAGATGCCGCAGAGGCCGTTGCTTGGACTTTCGAGAATATAGAAGAATTCGGAGGAGACAAAGACAAAATATACATAGCCGGTCATTCAGCCGGTGGTTATCTCTGTCTGATGCTCAATCTGGACAAGAGTTACCTGGCAAAGTGGAATATTGATGCCAACAGCCTGGCAGGCGCTTTCCCCATCAGCGGACAGACCACCACTCATTATACCATCCGCAAAGAACGCGGGCTGCCTTCCGACACTCCGATTATAGATAAATATGCTCCTTCCAATAACGTAAGAAAAGACGCTTCACCCATGATACTTATCACTGGCGACAAAGAGTTGGAGATGCTGGCACGCTATGAGGAAAACGCCCATTTATATGCCCTCCTCAAAGCACTGGGACAAAAAACCACCCTCTATCAGATGGAGGGATTTGACCACGGTACGGTGGCCGCTCCCGCATGTACCTTGATAAACAGCTATATGAAGAAGGCAGGCAAGAAGTAACCACTACCCTTGCCTTTCTTTTATATATGCCAATGCCGCTCCTATTGCTGTTCTATATTCAGCATAGGGCGGTATATGAAAATGTACATGATAGATGGCTTCCATTTTAGAAAACACCTCCCGGCACTGGGGCAGTTGGGTGAGATTCCCTATCAGAACGAAATCCTTGATAGGACTGTTCAAAGCTGACAGTACAGCAGCTCCTCCAATGGTTTGAAGTACCGTATAAATTATACCGCAGGCAATATCTTCTTGAGAAGCATTGCTATCTGCTTTCCCGAAAAGAGAGGCGGTAGCACTCACTGGCAAGTCAGGCAAAGCAGTGTTGCAAATATCACCTATCTGCAAGTTGACACGAGTTACATCCCCTTTCTCAGCCAACTCGGACACCTGATGAATATCATGAGTTTTCAACAGCAACCTCGATAATCCCTGCAAGGTACCTCCACCAATCCCCAAGCCGCCAATATGCTGCACCTTGTCTCCGTCTATTTTCACAAAAGAAGTGCCGGTACCCATGCTGACTACAATCAGTTGGTCTATATCCGTTGCATGTCTAGCTCCCAAACCATTGGCAATAAACTCATCCGTTTTGCGAGTAGGCAGTCCATATAGAGGGCTGTTGACAAATGCGCTTCCCACTCCCGTCAGCATCACCTGCTCCACATCGGCCAGCTGTATACCATTGTCATAAATATACTTACCGAATGCTCCGAATAAGGAAGTCACCGGGTCGGTAGCCGTAATAAACATTGGAGACTGTATCTGTTCTCCATTGATTCCAACGATTTTCGTGGTACTTCCACCCACATCTATTCCTATTACTATACCCATAGCTCCAAGTAATTTGCAGCAAAGTTACAAAAGAATCAATAATTGACAATTGATTAATGTGATAATGTGCCAATATGCTAATTGGCTAATTGGCTGCGCTATGTTTATGCTACGCCATCACGTCCTGGTCATTGACACATTGGCACATTAATCACATTACCACATTGCTATCTGTTAAACAGTTCGAAGGTAAATTTGCAACCTATTTCCTGATACTTCCAGTTTGCAAAGCTGGCAAACAAGCCAAAGTCAAATATATGTGTACCAATGCCATACCCTACTTCCAGATAAGGTTTCAAGTGAGGAACCACCAATGCATTCAGATACAGACGTTCATTCAATACATATTGGGTATATTTCATCAGATGGCGGAGCAGGAGGAAAGGCGCTTCATAGGTAAGGTGTCCGCGGATATATTTACGGGAAGAGTTATACCAGCGGCCGTCCAGCAACTGGAACACCCCGCCAATATCATCACTCCAACCCATAGGAAGATTGGAACGCCGCAAATTGGCAAAGTCCACAAAGTACAGTTCCTTCTGATTGGTAAACTCTCCCCAACCAAAACGCCAATAAATATCACGCATCAAGCCCAAAGAAACCTGATGCTGCAAATCAATCTCTACACGCTCGTACGAACCACTGCTCTGCAACACTCCACTGAGTCCCCGCTCCCAATCTACTGAGATGGAAGGATACTTGGAATGAAGATTTACTTTACGGTCGCCATTCATATAATAGTATTGTCCCGGAGTCCAGGTGAGGCGGACGCGGGGAGCAAAACTATTATAGGTATGGCGGAACTTGTTCAGGATATTCGGGTCAAAATTCGGAAAGAAGGATGAACCTCCGGAACCGGCACGGGTGGCCGACTTGGTAGGCGGCATGCTCGGGTAGTTCAGTTCAAACCGGGAGCGGTTCACTTCCGTACGTCTGTGCATGGATACACCCACTTCCAGCGACAGACCGTTTACTATTTCCCAGCTATGACGCAGATTCAGATACAAATCCTTGAAATAATCCAAGTGTATCTGGTTGAAGTCAAAAATACTGTCGGGGATGGCTTTCAGGTCGTCCAGCACATCACTGCTGTAAATCCGGTTACCGTTACCAAACTCCAGATGCAATGCTGCACGCTTACGGGGCCAATAATCAAAATCGGACCTCACCCTCCAGTAAAACTCTTTTTCCTTAAAATTATAACCTATCCGGGGAACGATGCGCAGCAGGCGATCACCGGTAAAAATACGGTTGTACTTGAACTCCTGCCGATACGAAATTCCATGCTTGCCGCTATAGCTCAAAAGAAAAGGATTGATTAGTGGTGAACAGCGCACACTCCCCAATTTATCAAGGTCTACCGTATAGCGACTGATCAATGCATCTCCAATCTGCCCCCAAAACTCCAAGTTCTTATTCACCGGTTTCTTTTTCCGGGCGAGCGTATCCCGACGCAAGAAGAAATCCTGATACAGTGTCTCCTCATGCGGAGTCAAAGGAATGGGACGCAAAGTTTTAAAGTAAGCAGTATCACGTAGATAAGCATTCGTATCAGTACGCAACGTGTATGAATCGGACAAGTCATATTTACTTTTCTTCACCGACCTCCGTATATCACTGCCAGAAGTTTTCTGAATGATGTTCTTATAATCGAGTACAGCTTCATAAGTGCCATCTACCACATTTCCCAAAAAACGAAACGTTGCATCCACATCATACTGCAACGGAAGAAATTCGTCCGAATCGCCCACATTACCCATCTTCACCAGATTATTGAACCGCACCATCTCATTACGTCCGGAAAAACGCATCTCGCGTACACTCCACACGTTATCACTCACAATCAGATAACCGCCCACCAGCTGAAAGCTTTTGCTTTTTGGCATAAAACGGATTTTATACTGAAGGGCATGCCGTTCCCCCATCACCGTATCAATCCGATAGGTATAATATTTTTTGGCATTGGGTGCTAAAGGAGAGAGTAGTTTGTCATATAATAAGGTAGAAGAATAGATGTTGATGTGAAAATATTCCGGCAGCCGTCCGTCCATTTCCCAAAACTCGGAAGCAGTACCGACACTTGCCTTTACCTTCTGGTCATAGATGTCGGGAGCAGTAAAATGCAAATCGCTATAAGTTTCCATCATATATTCCCGCACCCCTTTCTTGGGCCGGAACATGGAAGGGATGTAGCGGAGAATATGATTCTTCTTACGGATATTCACCCAGCCCTTTATGTAAAGCTCAGCCTTGTAACTTTCAATAATACGTTCATAAAGGGGGGCAAAGAAGATGACTTTCTCCATGATGGAGTCTGCCGAACTCACATGTTTGTCAACCGGATAAGATACACGCTCCGCCCCTGCCTTCTGTACAAAAGAAAACAAGAAGCAAATCCAAATCCATATAAACAACAAACGTTTCAACCGCAATTTCTCCTTATAGAATCGGGACAAATATACGGAAGAATTTGTGTAATGCAAAAACATGTTCCATAAAGAAGCAGGAATGACACTTGTGACACCCTTTATTATAAAACATATGTTACGCGCGAGAGACAATAATACACAAGCACACATAGTTTGTGCGAGATAAATACGAACCTATATTAATTGTTATAAAAAGGGTGCCACAAGTGTCATGTACAGAATGATTCGTAATTGTGACACATGAAAATTACTAATCACGACGCACTAAGATTACTAATCGTGATGCGGAAAGATTACTAATCATGGCATGTAACAAACGCAAGCTTTTGGTCGTTTTTCCATAACAAGCAGACTTTTTTAGGGGGTCTATTCTCAAAAAACACTAATATTTTCGAGAATACCCCCTAAAAAAGAGGGGGTAGTTCAGAAAAAACATGTATTTTTGCGCCCAACAACCAATAAAAGGAGAGACTTATATGTCAAAAATGCGATTTTTTGCTTTGCAAGAACTTGCCAATCGGCAACCTCTTGAAGTGACCACCCCTTCAAACAAACTGTCCGACTACTACGGCAGCCATGTCTTCGACCGTAAGAAAATGCAGGAATACCTGCCTCGTGAAGCCTACAAAGCCGTGACCGACGCCATCGAAAAAGGCACTCCCATCAACCGCGAAATGGCAGACCTGATTGCCAACGGCATGAAAAGTTGGGCAAAGTCCCTCAACGTCACCCACTACACGCACTGGTTCCAGCCTCTGACGGACGGAACAGCCGAGAAACATGACGGCTTCATCGAATTCGGAGAAGGAACGGAAGTGATTGAACGTTTTTCCGGCAAACTGCTCATCCAGCAGGAACCGGATGCATCCTCTTTCCCCAACGGGGGTATCAGAAACACATTCGAAGCACGAGGATATACTGCTTGGGATGTTTCCTCACCTGCCTTTGTGGTAGATACCACACTTTGCATCCCCACTATCTTCATCTCTTATACCGGCGAAGCGCTCGACTACAAGACTCCATTGCTCAAAGCCTTGGCAGCCGTAGACAAAGCAGCGACAGACGTATGCCAGTTGTTCGACAAGAATATCACACGCGTTTATACCAATTTAGGCTGGGAACAAGAATATTTCCTCGTCGACTCGGCACTGTACAATGCCCGCCCGGACCTTTGTCTGACCGGACGTACCCTGATGGGACACTCCTCGGCCAAAGACCAGCAGCTGGAGGACCACTATTTCGGCTCCATCCCCCCACGTGTCACAGCTTTTATGAAAGAACTGGAAATCGAATGTCACAAACTGGGTATCCCGGTCAAGACCCGCCATAACGAAGTAGCTCCCAACCAGTTTGAGCTGGCGCCTATCTTTGAGAATGCCAACCTTGCCAACGACCACAACCAGCTTGTGATGGATCTGATGAAACGCATCGCACGCAAGCATCACTTCGCCGTACTGCTTCACGAAAAACCCTACAACGGCGTGAACGGCTCCGGCAAGCACAACAACTGGTCGCTTTGCACCGATACGGGTATCAATTTGTTTGCACCGGGCAAGAATCCGAAAGGAAACATGCTGTTCCTTACCTTCCTGGTAAACGTACTGATGATGGTATACAAAAACCAGAACTTGCTGCGCGCCTCCATCATGAGTGCCGGAAACAGCCACCGTCTGGGAGCCAATGAAGCACCTCCCGCCATTCTGTCCATCTTCCTGGGCAAACAGCTGTCTTCCATCCTCGACGAGATAGCTCGCCAGATAAGCAGCAGCAAGATGACATCGGAAGAAAAGACAACACTGAAATTAGGCATCGGACGTATTCCCGAAATATTACTGGATACCACCGACCGTAACCGTACTTCCCCATTCGCCTTTACCGGCAACCGCTTTGAGTTCCGTGCCGCAGGTTCGTCCGCCAACTGTGCCGCCGCCATGATTGCCATCAATGCAGCTATGGCAAACCAGTTGAACGAATTCAAAGTCTCCATCGACAAACTGATGGAAGAGGGAGTCGGCAAGGATGAAGCCATCTTCCGCATTATGAAAGAGACCATCATCGCCTCCGAGCCTATCCGCTTTGAGGGTGACGGCTACTCCGAACAATGGAAGCAGGAAGCCGCCCGCCGTGGGCTGACCAACATCTGCCACGTTCCCGAAGCCTTGATGCACTACATGGATAACCAGTCCCGTTCCGTACTCATCGGCGAACGTATCTTCAACGAAACGGAGCTTGCCTGCCGCTTGGAAGTAGAACTGGAGAAATACACCATGAAGGTACAGATAGAAAGCCGTGTGCTGGGCGACCTTGCCATCAACCACATCGTACCGACTGCCGTTATCTACCAAAACCGTCTGCTGGAAAATCTCCGTGGCCTGCGCGAGACCTTCTCTCCCGAAGAATACGAAGTCCTCAGTGCCGACCGGAAAGAGCTTGTACGCGAAATTTCCAAGCGCGTAACCGCCATCAAGGTACAAGTACGCGAAATGACCGAAGCCCGCAAAGTAGCCAACCACATGGATAACTACAAAGACAAGGCTTTTGCTTACGAAGAAACCGTACGCCCTTATCTGGAAAGTATCCGTGACCACATCGACCACCTTGAGATGGAAATTGATGATGAAATCTGGCCGCTTCCGAAGTATAGGGAGCTGCTGTTTACAAAATAATGTGGCAATATGCCAATGTGCTAATGACCTGCGGCGTGAGAACACAACATAAGCATAGCGCAGCCAATTAGCACATTGGCATATTGCCACATTAGCACATTGACATACATCTTTTTGTCACATTTGTGCAATATTTAATTTTTTCTTTTTACATTTGTGCTGTATAACACAGTTTTGCAGCAGTTATGGTAAAAGTAAACTTGTCTGATATTAATGTTCCGGAGTTGATTGCAGATATATGGTCTCCCTTGAATGACGAACAACGGGAATTCCTCGCCAACCACTTCACACTCCAGAACTACAAAAAAAACGAAGTCATCCATTGCGAAGGCGAGACACCTACGCATTTGATGTGTCTGCTGAGTGGAAAGGTCAAAATCTATAAAGACGGAGTCGGTGGTAGAAGCCAGATTATCCGTATGATTAAACCTGTCGAATATTTCGGTTACCGCCCTTACTTTGCAAAAACAGACTATGTCACGGCAGCATCTGCATTCGAGCCGTCTCTTGTTTGCCAAATCCCCATGACTGCCTTGATGACTCTGCTCACACAAAACAACGACCTTGCCATGTTCTTCATCAAGCAATTGTCCGTTGACTTGGGCATTGCCGATGAACGCACTGTAAACCTGACGCAGAAACATATCCGCGGAAGACTCGCAGAATCCCTACTATTCCTCAAAGAAAGTTATGGTTTGGAGGAAGACGGCTCCACCTTGAGTATCTATCTCTCGCGTGAAGATCTGGCCAATTTGTCAAACATGACCACTTCCAACGCCATACGTACGTTGTCACAGTTTGCCACAGAACGGTTAATCACCATCGACGGGCGTAAAATCAAAATCATAGACGAAGAAAAGCTGAAGAAAATCAGCAAGATAGGATAAGGAATAAGTGACAAGGGATAAGCGATTAGGGGTTAGCATAATAAAAACACATTGTTGTCATCCTAACCCCTAATCACTAATCACTAAATCAGTCCTTTCGCAGACAAATATCTTTCCGCTTCAATGGCTGCCTGGCAACCAGTTCCGGCAGCGGTGATGGCTTGACGATAGTGAGGATCAGCAACGTCTCCGGCGGCGAATACGCCCGGCACTTTCGTACGCGGTGTTCCCGGCTCGGTGACGATATAACCTACTTCGTCCGTATCTACATAAGGTTTGAAAATATCTGAGTTGGGTTTATGGCCGATAGCCAGGAAGAAACCGTCAATAGCCACATCATAGCGCTTCTCATCAGGTTCACCCATACGCTGTACCAAATGTACACCTTCCACACCGTTCTCTCCAAACAAGCCTACGGCATTATGTTCGAACAGTACTTCAATCTTGTCATGCTTCATCACACGCTCCTGCATAATCTTGGAAGCGCGGAGATAAGGTTTGCGGACAATCAGATAAACCTTGGCAGCCAGTCCGGCAAGGTAAACAGCTTCCTCGCAGGCAGTATCTCCACCCCCTACAACAGCTACCGTTTTCTTGCGGTAGAAGAAACCGTCACAAGTGGCACAAGCGCTGACACCCATTCCCGCATATTTCTTTTCATCCTCCAGCCCCAGATACTTCGCAGCGGCACCTGTAGCAATAATCAGCGTTTCAGCCTCAATCATCTTTTCGTCATCAATCGTAATCTTGTAAGGTGCTTCAGCAAGATTGGCTGCGGTAGCAACTCCATAACGCAAATCTGCGCCAAAACGTTCGGCTTGCTTCCGCAGGTCTTCCATTAATTCCGGACCTCCGATACCTTGGGGATAACCGGGGAAATTCTCCACATCAGTAGTGGTTGTCAACTGGCCACCGGGCTGCAATCCTGCATAAAGTACCGGTGAAAGATTGGCACGGCCTGCATAAATAGCGGCAGTATAGCCGGCAGGACCCGAACCGATAATCAGACATTTTACTTTTTCTGTTTCCATCATTATATTATTTACTATTTGACTATTTACAATTTACTATTTAGCGCATGTCGATGACTTCAGCTGTGGGATAGGCTTTTTTGTCAAAGACAAAAAAACTATCCGGATAGGATTGTCCTGTCTGGTAGCTATCAATAAGGATAGTAGTCATATACTTACTCCCCCGTGGTGCCAAGTCCACTTGATGCAGACGATACGTATCCTTTGTCACAAACAGATAGACACTTTCAGGGTCTTTCCTCTTGTCGGCAGCAGTCATGGTGATGTAATAAACAGACTTGTCTTGCTTACCACCGACACTGCTCAACTTCAATCTGTATCCCTGCTTGTAGAGGGACAACCAAGCATACGGATTAAGAGTCTGCAATTCCTCCTGCGTAGGTTCCGATACATTCACCTCATCTGCCGAAGCCACATAGCTCCACTGCGTATGTCCGTCAAACCAAGTCTTCATTCCCTCGGTCTCAACCACAAACTTCTCACCTTCCAGATAGAGAACTCCCGCATAAGAGCCTTGTTGTTCGTTCACGGTAAACGCCAGCTTCACCCCTCCCGCTTTCCGAAAGGCTTCGGCTGTACGCTCCAATATATTCTTGGCATCCGGTTGTTGTGCCGACATCGGCACAGCAAACAACAGCAATAGCACACCAAGTAAAAGCTTATCAAGTTTCATCATTCTATAAATAACCATTCCTTATTGCAAATTGTTTAACCGCATTTCCAGGTCGCTCTCATCTATACAGAACACCTCACGCGCCTTACTACCTTGCGCCGGTCCCACAATCCCCGCTTTCTCCAACTGGTCCATGATGCGGCCGGCACGATTATAACCGATGGCAAACTTACGCTGAATGAGCGATGTGGAACCCTGCTGGTGAATAACAACGAGACGGGCTGCATCCTCGAACAAAGGATCGAGACGTCCCATATCCACATCCCCCAAATCACCTCCTGCATTTTCATCCACATATTCGGGCAGATAGAAAGCAGTGGGGTAACTCTGCTGGCGGGCGATAAACTTCGTAATCTCCGCCACTTCGGGCGTATCAATAAAGGCACACTGCACACGCACCGGGTCAGCTCCCTGTAGGAATAACATATCACCGCGGCCTATCAGCTGGTTGGCTCCCGGACGGTCGAGGATGGTACGCGAATCGACCATTGCCGATACACGGAAGGCGATACGCGCCGGGAAGTTGGCCTTAATCGTACCCGTAATGATGTTTGTTGTCGGTCGCTGTGTAGCGATAATCATATGTATACCCACGGCACGCGCCAACTGGGCGATACGTGCGATGGGCAGTTCCACATCCTTACCGGCTGTCATAATCAAGTCACCGAACTCGTCGATAACGACTACGATGTAAGGCATGAACTTATGCCCCTTTTCCGGATTCAGACGACGGTTGATGAACTTCTCGTTATACTCCTTGATATTGCGCACATGGGCAGCTTTCAGCAAGTCATAGCGAGTATCCATCTCCACACAGATGGAGTTCAAAGTCTGCACCACCTTCGTGACGTCCGTAATGATGGCATCTTCCCCGTCGGGTAATTTCGCGAGGAAGTGATGCTCAATCACGGAGTAGATGCTGAATTCTACTTTTTTGGGGTCTACCAGCACAAACTTCAGCTCTGCCGGATGCTTCTTATATAATAAGGAGGTGATGATGGCATTCAACCCCACGGACTTACCCTGACCGGTAGCACCGGCAACGAGCACGTGCGGCATCTTGCACAAATCCACCATAAACACTTCATTCGTAATTGTCTTACCCAGTGCGATGGGCAAGTCGTAAGTAGACTCCTGGAACTTCTTGCTGCCGATAATACTCTGACCGGATACAATCTTCGGATTGGAGTTGGGCACTTCGATACCAATCGTACCCTTTCCCGGAATGGGAGCGATGATACGGATGCCGAGCGCCGAAAGGCTGAGGGCAATATCATCTTCCAGACCGCGTATCTTCGAAATGCGGACGCCCTGCTCGGGAGTGATTTCATACAGCGTCACCGTAGGACCTACCGTCGCCTTAATGGTACTGATTTCTATACCGAAACTACGCAGAGTATTGATAATCTTATCCTTGTTCGCGTTCTGCTCTACCATGTCAATGGTCGGACCATTGTCATCGTAATGCTTCATCAGGTCTATTGTGGGGTAATGATAGTTTTCCAAATCCAGACGGGGATTGTACGGCTCCTTCTCCGTTCCCACATACTCCTCCTCTTCGGCCTTTTCAACCTGGAATGCCGGCTCCTTCTCTACCGGCTGTTCCCGAAAAGGGGGCACCGGCTCCGGTGCAGGAGTCTCAAAAGTCATGGTAACGTCCTCATCCGCAGACTTGGCAGGCTTTATCTTTCCATCACTTCCACCCAAGTCAAGGGTGATTTCATTCAGCGGTTCGTCCTCTTCTTCCTCTATAGCAATCTCCTCCTCCTTTTCAAGAACCTTTTCCGGCTCCGCAGCTTCCGGTGTCGGAGCAGCCGCCTTTTCCTTTGCACCCCAAGAGGTCTTGAACTCTTCCGGCGTTTCACCCTGCACGCTTTCCACCTTCTCCTTACGCTTCAAGAAGCTGAGACTGAACAATCTGCGCAACCAGATGACAGTCCGTGCACTCAGATAGATGAGGAAGCAAATGGCAGTTACCAACAATAGCAGCCAGACTCCCGGCACACCGACTTGAGACACAAGCCAGTTACTGACATTGTATCCGTGCATACCGCCCAGATAGAGGAAAGAGTCCTTGTACTGGTCTACAAACACAAAACCGAAAAATACCGAGAACCACACCAGCATCAACGAACAGCCGATGAACCACTTCCACAAGCGCACCACACGCACCCGCATCAGCTTCAGTCCCGCCACAGCCAGGAACACGAGAATCAGGAAAGACGATACGCCGAAGCAATCATTTATCAGATAGCTGGCCAACTGCGCACCGCGGCTACCGGCGTAGTTCTTCACCCCATTGTTGGTGGAAATCAGCTCCTGCGCACTGCCTCCGTCAATGATGCTCTGGTCTGCCGCTCCCGTGAAAAAGAATGATGTGAAAGCAAGCAACAAATAAACCGAAAAGATTACCAGCACCAAGCCGATAACGAAATGAACCGTTTCACTTCTAAATAACGCTGCCACTTTCCCCAAAAACGAGAGTGACAGTTCCGTATCTTTAGCTGTTGAATTTTTCTTTGCCATATTTTTTAAATAACTATTGAGAATTGATTGCAAAAATAATAAAAACTATCCTTCTGCCGCGTTGTTTTCATTCTTTAATTTCTCGTCTGCCGATTATAGGTATTCCTAATCTACAACTGTAATTTTATCGCATGTTTTACTTACATACTTGCATGAAATGACATAGCGCACTAATTTACAACAGATTGCACCATGCAAGCAGACCTCATGCAAGCATGCAGGCAGATTTTGCCTACATGACGCAATCCATGCAAGCCCTATACGCATCAACCTACTCTTTTTCCTTCAAAAAATAAATCGGCTGTTTCTGCAACCCTTTGTTTACCAACACATTCTCCTCACAAAGACGACGAATCTGCCGCGTTGCAGTCGTGCGGGTCATGCCGCAAATCGACTGTACAACACTGCGGGTGATGAACTCATTCTTACGTAGATAGTTCACCACTTTTTGCTTCACCTCATCATCCGTCAGCCTCTTTTTCATGAGATTCCGCAATTTCAGCGGCTTTACTTTCAATACTCCTATCTCACTGCGCAACGCCTTGTCCGGTCTGAAAGTGATGTTTTTCAACTTCACCTTAGTACTTTTCCGCTTTGTCTCCAGTGTCACCGGTTCCGTGCAGGTCAGCGTGGGAACAAAGTAACCGATGCCGTCCAAATGTACCTGCCTGCCCTCCCCCAGCTCGCGTCCCACAAAATGCGACAAAGCATCGAGTACCGCCAGTACATCCGTCTCGGTCAGCGAGCAGTATTCTTGTATATGCCTGCGCAGCTCATCGGTCGTCGTAGAGCCGTTCAGTTTAATCCGGGGATGCAGGGTCAGCTCTTCCCCTTGTTTATCCTTCGTTTTCGGGTTTTCGTACCAATCAAATAAAATTGCCATATTCTTTCCTCCATTTTTAGATTCATTTCTGTTGCTGTCTGCAGGTTTCGCTCATGCAAAGTACCGGCTTTCATTAGGCAGAGCATAGGTCTTCCTTACGCAAAGAAGCGTTCTTCCTTCTGCTGAAAGCTTATCAAAAAAAAATGCGCACAGCTGTGGTTTACCTTCTTCATATTTGTGATACACCTTCTTCACAACTATGAGAAAGACATTCCACGACTGTGCGCAACTACAAACTACAGAGGCAAAGATAGTGAAAAGCAGGGGGCCTGGCAAAGGAATGCTAATCTTTTTCAGATTGAAGCATGTAATAATGCGGTAATAATAGCGCTATTTGCCCAGCTCCATAATTGCAACAATTAATCTTCTTCTTCATCATCGTCATAATCTTCATCGTAGTCATCATCGTCACCATCCCATCTACACCCACAAGCATCACAAGCATAATCATTAATACCACTTGAATCAGGATAGACCAAATGCGAGCCACATTCAGGGCAACGCAACTTGTCGTTATCATCATCGTCATCCGCAATTTCATCACATGGCCATTCTCTTCCACAATCCGGACAAACATAATTCACGCCATCGAAATAGGCATTCTCATTCAAACAAAAAATACATTCCATAACTATCTTATTTTTAATTATTACTTTTATTCATTATTCTTTTTGCATATAAGCAGCATTTAATCAGCACAACTCCCACCAGCATAGAACAGACAATGCCAGTTGCAATGAAAAGAGGGCTTCTATCAGCGGAAGCAATGCCGTTTTTTGCCAACACCAAAAGTCCCGTCTGAAAACAAACGGCCGACAACAAGCAGAACAGCAGCACACTGCGTTTCCAATGTTTTGGCATCGGTTCATTTTTTTCTACCTCTTCTACCATTTCCTTCATTGCTTCTTCAATCCATATCTTCATCTTCATTGTCTTGAGGATTTATTTCATATTTGGGGTCTAAATCATATCTGTACGCAAGCAAAAAATCGGCCTTTTTATCTTTGGGTTTACAAAGAGAATACAATATGGCCCCTACTACCAATGGGGCAGCCGCAACAACTGCAATCCCTGCCAGCATACCACCTCCTATTATACCGCCAATTGCAGCCAATCCGGAGGTTATTCCTGCTGCCGACAACCCAGCAACAACACCTGAAGCCGAAATCAAGCTTATCATTCCTGCCACCGTACAAGCAGATCCTCCACTTGCCATTATTTTGGCAACCAAATCATCTTTGTCTTTTCTAGTCATCTTTTTGTAAGCATCAAAATCTTTACCTAATACAACGGTGAACATGATACAGAATTCTGCGTAGCACACGTCAGTAGGATAACTCTTGCCCTCGGCCAAACGTGTAATTGCGTACTTCGACATTGTCATAGCCACTGCAAGTTCATCAATAGAAATAGAAGAATTACTCATGAATGAACGCAAAAACGGAGCGAAACCGACTCCTTTTGGAAATTCTTGATTTTCCATAATCTTTTTTTTAAAGTTTATATTATGGCGCCCTCTGCCTATAAGAACAAAAAGCAACCGTTAGCATTAACGATTGCAAAAGTATGGGGGAAGAACCAGCTGTGAAATAGACGTCTACAAAAAAGACAATCAACCTCTTTATCCATTTCCACATTTATCTTTAAAGGTTTTCCATTTTTTCTCTGGTAAGCCTAATGTGTCATTTACGATTTTCCAAGCGTCCTTTGGCAGGTCTAATAGAGTTTGCAATATTTTCCATGAATTTATTATTATAGATGTAGCATCCTTCTTACTATCACACAATTTTCTTATTGTTTCCCCGAAAAATCCGCCGTTCATAGTCATCAAAATCTTGCTGATAGACGTGTAAGGAGGTGACACCACTCCTCTATTATGTTCTATATCACACTTAGAAGTATCTAATGTTCCCAAATAAAATTGCATATACCCCAAAAGAAGTCTAATCATGTAGATAAATTGTTTATTAGTTTTCTGCTGCAAATCTCGCTCCTTCACATCTGCATTTCGTACTATCCGCCACGCTGCCTCATAGTGTTTTTCTTTTCTCAGATATCCACTTTCAGTGGTCTTTTCCAGTAGTTTCTCAAACATTTCTTTATTTGTCTTCTCCTTTCCCTTTTTCGACATTTGGCCTATCTCTTCAAGCAGTTCCTGATACGCTTTTTTTGTAAAGTTAACATCAGCAGAGAAACGTATCTTATCCTCTTCCTGAGGCTCTTTCCGAGAGCCAGAACGTTTTCTCAGAGCCTCAACATCTTCATTTTCAAGATACCCCTCATATATACTTCTTATAAGACGAACCGCCCTTGCACCCACCTCCACAATATCCTCATCTTCATGAAGAGTAATCCAAAAGGGCCAATAAGTATGGTTGTTCGCATTATTTGTAGGCTTAAAGCGATGAGTGAAAGATTTCCCCGGAAATGTATTTTCAAGAACAGCAGTAACATAATAACGAATATCTTTCCATTCTTCATTGAACATTTTTTCCCCATCTTCATCATTCCCATCAAGAATCAGCCCCTTACATCCATAATAAATGCCGACAACCGGTTCATACACATCATATTCTATCAGAAATTCATACCCTCTGCATCCATCCTTACTGTACAATGTCCCCAGCTTGTACATCATGTGATGTGGAGCCTTGTTCCCATGAAAAGAAGCATCCGCTTTAAAATCCTCCACTTCATCCAGCAGCCTCATCTTCTTTTTATAAAACTCTGAAGCTTCGTCATTTAACCTTTTCCAATGCTCCCGGTTCCTCTCTCTGATTTTATCTTTCTCCATCTCAGAGACAACCTCCTGACAGTTCACATCACATTCGGCCCCATCAAAATCAATGCTAACACTGGAAAAGTATTCAAGGGCTGCCTGCACTTCTTTCTTTTTAGCATAGACCTGCCTCGCTATAAAGATGCAAGCCTCCCGCGTAAGGTGATAGTTTTCCACGCTCCTACGCGCACCAGAGCCTACCCCAACCATTTCAACCATCAGGTTAAAATGCTCATCCACATTTATACCATCCGCTTCGGCAGCCCTCATGGCTTTTGCCAATGGAACGGAAAATTTCTGGTACGTACTATACCCCAAAGCAGCGCACAATTCCCTCGAAGTCCAGTATGACCGTCCTTGCCCATCAAACTTCCTTATTTTCTCAAAAGGTGATTTATCACTGATTTTCAATTCTTTATTCATAAAGACAGAAACAAATTACATGATATAAAAATCCTCATCTATAATGACGAACACTCAACAACACTAATATCAAGCATGAAGATAGCAATAAAAAAACATCCCGTCACATAATTGGAAACATTTTGTATACAGAGAGACGGGAGCAATGCCCTATATTTGCAACCGGTCAATCAATCACCGGCCATGAAAAACAGGTAGTTTATGAGAAATTTCATTGTATTATGCTTATTGGCATGTCTGGCATCATGTACAGACAAAAAAGAATTCCAGACAATAAGAGAACGAATCGATTTATCAGGAAATTGGAACAGTTCATTAGGGAACTGCACATTGCCCGGTACGACGGATGAAAACAAGTTGGGAGACGGCAGGCATCCCACCAATGTAACCTCCCAGTTGACACGGACTTATCCCTACTCCGGCATCGTAGAATATGAAAAAGATGTTGAAATTCCCGTACAGATGGAAGGGAAACGCCTGATACTCTTCATGGAACGTACAAAGCCCAGTACTCTCTGGATAGACGGGGACAGCGTCGGCACGTTGGGACATATCTATGCACCTCACTGCTATAGCCTGCCGGCCTTGGCACCCGGCAGCCACCATATAAAGATACGCATTGACAATTCCCCCAGCTCCGTACCAGCCGAAATCCAAAGCTCGCATGCCTGGACCGACGGCACACAAACCAACTGGAACGGCATTCTGGGCGATTTCTACATCGAAGCGACCCCACACACCTATCTCGAGCAGGTACAAGTCTACCCGTCTGTAAAGGAGAAAAAGGCCCGCATCCATGTAAACATATACAGCGATTCGGAGCAATCGGGCGTAGTGACCCTTTCTGCCAAGACGTGGAACACCCAACAAGAACACCTGTTACTGGACATGGAAAAACAAGTCGGCTTAAGCAAAGGTGAAAATAAGATAGAACTGACGCTCGACATGGGCAACCGGATGCAGACATGGAGCGAATTCCACCCCACACTTTATGCACTGAACGTGACCCTTGCCACAAACGAGGGTAAAGACAATATAATAACAGATTTCGGTATGCGCGACTTTGCCACCGAAGGTACTCAGTTCACCATAAACGGCTTCAAGACCTTCTTGCGCGGCAAACACGACGCTTGCGTATTCCCTCTTACCGGATATGCGCCGATGGATGTAAAGTCCTGGCGAAAAGTTTTTCAGACAGCCAAGAGTTATGGCATCAACTACTACCGTTGCCATTCCTACACCCCGCCCCGCGCCGCTTTTGCCGCTGCCGACATCGAGGGTATCTATTTCCAGGCCGAGTTGCCTTTATGGGGAAGCATTTCACCGGACAACCATCGCCTGAATGACTTCTTGCTGAACGAAGCCTATATGACCCTCGACTACATGGGCAATCACCCCTCATTCACCATGTTGGGACTGGGCAACGAGTTGGGTGGCGACGTTGACCTGATGCGCAATTGGCTGGACGGATTCAGAAAACATGACAACCGCCATCTCTATTCGCTCGGTTCCAACAACTTCCTGGGTTGGGGAGGTGCCATAGACGGTGAAGATTATCTGACAACCTGCCGGGTAGGAGGAGGCGAAGGCTATACAACGCACGTACGCAGTTCGTTTGCCTTTGTCGATGCCGAAAAGGGAGGTATCTTGAACAACACCCGTCCCAATACCCGTGCGGATTATACTGCTGCCATAGCGAAATCTCCCCGACCGGTCATCAGTCACGAAACCGGACAGTTCCAAATTTATCCCGACTACAAGGAGTTGGAGAAATACACCGGCGTATTGCATCCATATAACTTGGAGATATTCCGTGACCGGCTCAATGAAAATGGACTGCAGAACCAGATTGACGCATTCCATCAGGCCACCGGCCGGTTTGCCGTCGAATGCTACAAGGCTGATATTGAATACGGCCTGCGCACTGCCGGTTTAGGTGGATTCCAGATGCTCGACCTTCAAGACTTTCCCGGACAAGGCTCGGCACTGGTAGGCATTCTGGATGCTTTCATGGACAGCAAAGGCATTGTCACTCCCGAAACATTCCGCGGCTTTTGTGCTCCGGTGGTACCGCTGGCGCTTATGGACACCTACTGTTACAGCAACAAAGAAGAGCTGAACATAGGACTCGCCCTGACAAATTACGAAGAGCAACCATGGTCTGATGCATTATGCTGGCGTCTGGAAAGCCTGAGTGACAGCGTAACTTTTGTTCGCGAAGGCAAAGTCCCCGCCCATGTAGAGCAAGGAAAAGTAATGCAGGTGGGCGAGTTGAAAAGCACCCTTACCGAAATAGACAAGCCTGCCCAATTGCGACTGACACTGACCACCGGGAATTATCATAACTATTATAACTTATGGGTATACCCCGACCGGACACCGGAAAGCGAAGCGGACATCTTCATCTGTCAGTCCTTGGATGACGAGGCGCGAAAGAGACTGAGCCAAGGAGGGAAGATACTGCTTATACCCGACCACAAAGCCATTGAAGAACAGAGTGTAGGTGGACTTTTTACTCCTGACTACTGGAACTATGCCATGTTCAAAAGCATTTCGGAAAACGCCGGCCGCGAAGTTTCGCCGGGCACCCTCTCCTTGCTGATGGACGAGAAACATCCCTTGTTCCGGCAGTTCCCCACCGAGTGCCATAGCAACTGGCAATGGTGGAGCATCGTACGCCATGCCCGCCCCTTTATTCTGAACGCTACACGCCACGAATACAAGCCGCTTATCCAAGTAGTAGACAATGTGGAACGGAACCACAAGTTAGGCTTGCTGTTCGAATTTGCCGTAGACAACGGTAAGGTATTGGTTTGTATGAGCAACCTCGAAGCAATTCGCCACACTCCGGAAGGAGGTCAGCTGCGCAATGCCATTTTAAGCTATATGAAGTCGGCTGAGTTCTCTCCCACCGAGACGCTGACCTCACAGCAGTTGCAGCACATATTAACAACCGAGGTGAGGAAGCAAGACATTGTCGGCGTGAAAAACCAGTCGGATTACGACGTACAGCCGGAATAAATATGAGAAGTTTCATCATAATTCCACTTTTCCTCGGCTGTCCCGTCATTTTTCAGTAGCTTTGCGGACTTTAATACAGCAAGCACCCCATGAAACTTACCCTTATACGCACCGCTCGTGAAACCGGCAAAGAGACATTCAGCACATGGCCCAGCGACACCTTGATGGAGAAGATGAAAACCGAGAACAAAGCCGGACACATATCCGCCTTGCGCAGCCTCATTCCCCACATCACCGGAAGCAACGGACACTACCCCTGCATAGACAAACTGCCACGCATCTGCCCTGCCGCAGAATATGCCCGCAGCAAAGAGGGGGAAAGATACCTGAAAACCTACAACGGACTGGTACAGATTGAAGTCAACCACCTGGCCAATGCCGTGGAAGTGGAGCAAGTAAAGCGCCAGGCGGCCCTGCTGCCACAAACTTTTGCCGCCTTTTGCGGAAGCAGCGGACGAAGCGTAAAAATATGGGTACTGTTTGCCACCCCCGACGGTTCGCGCCCCAGGCAGGAAGAAAAAATCAGGCTGTTTCATACCGCTGCCTACCGGCTCGCCGTAAACTGTTATCAGCCCCTGCTCCCCTACCCCGTCACACTGAAAGAACCTGCCGTGGAGCAAAGCTGCCGCATGACGCTCGATGACCGTCCCTATTACAATCCGTCTGCCGTCCCTTTCTGTCTGGAACAGCCTTTGTCCGTGCCCGACGAGCCCACCTTCGGCCAACGGAAACAGACCGAAGCAAACCCGCTGATGCGCATTGCCCCCGGCTATCCGGCCTCCCAAACCTTCTCCATCCTCTTCGAAGCCGCCCTGAACCGTACCTTCGAAGAGCTGGAAAACTGGAAACGGGGCGATGACCTTCGCCCCCTGCTCTACCTGCTTGCCAGGCATTGCTACAAAGCCGGCATTCCCGAAGAAGAGGCAGTACGTCAAGTCATGATGCACTACTACCGCGAAGCGGATGAACAACTGGTGCGCATGACCCTGCACAACCTCTACCGCGAATGCAAAGGCTTCGGCACCCGTAGCAGCATGACCCGCGACCAAATCACCGCCTTCCGCCTGGAAGAATTCATGAACAGACGCTATGAGTTCCGCTGGAACACCGTGCTGGGAGAATTGGAATTCCGCCAACGGGACTCCATACACTTCCATTTCCGCCCTGCCGACCAGCGGGTAAGAAGCAGTATCGGACAGAATGCCCTGAAAGAAGGAATCAGCGTATGGGACAGAGATGTGGCACGCTACCTCAACTCGGACGCCATTCCCTTGTACAACCCCATCGAAGAATATCTGAACAGCACCGGACATTGGGACGGCAAGGACCGTATCCGCGCATTGGCCGACCTCGTCCCCTGCAACAATCCGTACTGGCGGGAACTCTTCTACCGCTGGTTTCTCAGCATGACGGCGCACTGGCAAAACATCGACCGTCAGCATGGAAACAACACGTCTCCCCTACTGGTCGGAGCCCAAGGCTATCGTAAAAGTACCTTCTGCCGCATCCTGCTGCCACCCGAACTGCGCTTCGGATATACCGACAGTATCGACTTCAAAAGCAAGCAGGACGCAGAGCGGAGCCTCGGCCGCTTTTTCCTGATAAACATCGACGAATTCGACCAAATCAGCGTCAATCAGCAAGGTTTTCTAAAGCATCTGCTGCAGAAACCCGTGGCAAACCTGCGCAAGCCTTACGGCACCGCCATCCAGGAAATAAGACGCTACGCCTCCTTTATAGCCACCAGCAACCAGAAAGACCTGCTGACAGACCCCAGCGGCAGCCGCCGTTTCATCTGCATCGAAGTCACCGGCCCCATCCATACCAATGTCACCATCAACTACCGGCAACTCTACGCACAAGCCATGGATGCCATAGCCAAAGGTGAACGCTACTGGCTGGACGATTCCGACGAAGCCATCTTGAAACAGACCAACCGGGAGTTTGAACAGCCCACACCGTTGGAACAGCTCTTCCTCTGCCACTTCCATCCCGCCGAAAATGAAGAGGAAGGAGACTGGATGACCCCTATGGAGATTCTCTCCTTCTTGCAAACCAAGACCAAAGACCGGCTGTCCATCAATAAAGTGGCTCTGTTCGGACGTGCACTCCACAAACTGGGCATCAGCAGCCGCCGGAAGACAAGAGGAACAGAATATCATGTAGTGAAAAAAGAATAATCCTGCCAATTAATTTGCTTCTACTTTCGGTTTGCGCTATCTTTGCGTTTCAAATCAAGAAGATATGAAAAAAGAAAGTCAAGTGATATTCGACCGGAATGCCGTAGAGTTTGTGACCGTAGCCGCCGAGTTTTGCAAGTTTCTGGAACAAGCGGAAGGGGTGAAACGTTCCGCGTTCGTCGATACCTCCTTAAAAATACTTCCGCTGCTCTACCTGAAGGCCTCCATGCTGCCCGAGTGCGAAACCATAGGAGACGAGGCGCCGGAAACATTCGTCACCGAAGAGACCTATGAGGTACTCCGCATGAACCTCGCCAATATCCTGGCCGAGAAAGACGACTACCTGGACGTATTCGTATCCGACATGAAGTATAGTGACCAGCCCATCACCAGGAACATTTCCGAAGACTTGGCCGACATATACCAGGACATCAAGGACTTTATCTTCGTATTCCAGCTGGGTTTCAACGAGACGATGAACGATTCGCTTGCCATCTGCCAGGAAAACTTCCGCCTCCATTGGGGACAAAAGCTTGTCAACACCCTGCGTGCCCTGCACGAGGTGAAGTATGCGCAAGGCGAGGATGAAGAGGAGGAAACCGCAGACTTTGAATATTAAATTATGGTTATCAAAAGAACAATAGATAAAGAAACAGTGAAAGACCTGCCCAAAGCCGCCTTTCCGGGACAGATACATGTCGTACAGACACCGTGGGAAGCGGAGAAGGCAGTCGCCTATCTGAAGTCCTGCCCGTTGCTGGGCATAGACAGCGAAACCCGTCCATCGTTCACAAAAGGACAGATACACAAGGTGGCCCTGCTGCAGATTTCCTCAGAGGAACATTGCTTTCTGTTCCGCCTCAACCTGACGGGACTGACTCTGCCGGTTATCACATTGCTGGAAAACCCAAGTGTAACGAAAGTAGGCCTTTCCTTGCGGGATGACTTCATGATGCTGCACAAGCGTGCTCCTTTCGAACAACATGCGTGCATTGAATTGCAGGAATACGTCCGCGCTTTCGGCATCCAGGATAAAAGCCTGCAAAAGATATATGCCATCCTCTTCGGGGAAAAGATTTCGAAAAGCCAGCGCCTTTCCAACTGGGAAGCCGAAACCTTGACCGAACCGCAGAAACTGTATGCCGCCACCGATGCCTGGGCATGCCTCAACATCTACAACAAGCTGCAAGAACTGAAACGGACAGGAGATTTTGAGATAGAAGCCAATAATAATGTGGTAATGTAATGCACATTATCACATTACCACATTAATCACATTATATATATGTACAAAGTATACCTTAAACCCAATAAAGAGGAGTCATTAAAGCGTTTTCACCCGTGGGTGTTTTCCGGCGCCATCGCACATTTCGACGGAGAGCCCGAAGAAGGGGAAGTAGTTGAAATCTATACATCCAAAAAGGAATTCATAGCCAAAGGGCATTTTCAGATTGGCAGTATCGCCGTACGCGTACTGACCTTCCGCCAAGACGAAGAAATCAATGCGGACTTCTGGAAACGCAAACTCAGCATAGCATACGACATGCGCCGCAGTATCGGCATAGCCGGAAACCCGACAAACAACACCTATCGCCTGGTGCACGGGGAGGGAGACAACCTGCCGGGGCTTGTTATCGACATTTATGCCCGCACCGCAGTGATGCAGGCACATTCTGCCGGCATGCACCTCGACCGCATGGCCATTGCCGATGCCCTTACCGAAGTGATGGGCAACCAGATTGACAATATCTATTACAAATCGGAGACGACCCTTCCCTTCAAGGCCGACCTCTATCCGGAGAATGGTTTCTTGAAAGGCGGTAGCACGGACAATGTAGCCATGGAGTACGGCCTGAAGTTCCACATCGACTGGCTGAAAGGCCAAAAGACCGGTTTCTTCGTAGACCAACGCGAGAACCGTTCGCTACTGGAACGTTATGCCAAAGGCCGCAGCGTACTGAATATGTTCTGCTATACCGGCGGCTTCTCCGTATATGCTATGCGTGGAGACGCCAAACTGGTGCATTCCGTGGACAGCTCCGCCAAAGCCATCGACTTGACCAACAAGAACATCGAACTGAACTTCCCGGGTGACACCCGCCATGCCGCCTATGCAGAAGATGCCTTCAAATACCTTGACCGCATGGGCGACCAATACGACCTGATAGTTCTTGACCCTCCTGCTTTTGCCAAGCACCGCGATGCTCTGCGCAATGCCCTGCAAGGCTACCGCAAACTCAATGTCAAGGCTTTCGAAAAAATCAAGCCCGGAGGTATTCTTTTCACTTTCTCGTGCTCGCAAGCCGTCAGCAAAGAAAACTTCCGCACCGCCGTGTTCACAGCCGCTGCCATGTCCGGCCGCAGCGTACGCATCCTGCACCAACTGACGCAACCTGCCGACCACCCGGTCAGCATCTATCATCCGGAAGGGGAATACCTGAAAGGACTGGTTCTATATGTAGAATAAAGGAAAAAGCAGGCTTTGTTAGCCTGCTTTTCTTAAATAGAGTTAATAAAAAGCAGAAATACGCCAAAACAGCATGTTATATAACATAAACCGTGTATATTTGCACTGTGTTTTTCATGGTATTAGATTTAAGGTTAATAAAGATTGGGTGTCTGGGATAGATACCCTTCTTTTTTTATAATACATTCCTTCCCAAAACCCATCCCTCATTAATCTCTTTCGTTGAAGAAAAAGCCGTACAGAACTTGTTTTTCTCCTAGTCTCATTGTACATTTGCATCTATTACATAATTCAAAACATAAAAAGCTAATATTATGAGCATCAAATTCCGACTCACTGCCATGCAATTCCTGCAATTCTTCGTTTGGGGAGCATGGCTGATTTCATTAGGTGGTTACATGGGCGGTACGTTACATTTTGAAGGCGGACAAATCGGAGCAATCTTTGCAACCATGGGTATAGCCTCACTGATAATGCCCGGACTGACCGGTATCATCGCTGACAAATGGATAAACGCCGAACGCCTTTACGGCATACTTCACCTCATCGGTGCCGGTGCTCTGATTTATGCTTCCACTGCCACTACGTACACCCACATGTACTGGGCCATGCTGCTCAACATGCTTGTTTACATGCCCACGCTATCCCTGGCCAACACCGTGTCCTACAATGCGCTGGAAAGATATAAAATGGATTTGGTGAAAGACTTCCCCCCCATCCGTGTATGGGGAACGGTAGGCTTTATCTGTGCCATGTGGGCTGTGGACCTCACCGGGTTCAAGGCAAGTTCGGCACAGCTCTATGTGGCAGCCATATCGGCAGCCATGCTGGGACTTTATGCTTTCACTTTGCCAGCCTGCCCCCCCATGCGCAGCGAAGGAAAAACGATGCTCTCCGCTTTCGGACTGGACGCACTGGTGCTGTTCAAGCGCAAGAAGATGGCTATCTTCTTCTTGTTCTCCATGCTGCTGGGAGCCGCCCTTCAAATAACAAACACATACGGCGACCTTTTCCTGGGTTCGTTTGCTTCCATACCCGAATATGCAGATTCGTTCGGTGTAAAACACTCCGTCATCCTGCTCTCCATCTCGCAAATGAGTGAGACGCTGTTTATCCTTGCCATCCCCTTCTTCCTGAAACATTTCGGAATCAAGCGTGTTATGTTAATAAGTATGTTTGCATGGGTATTCCGTTTCGGGCTCTTTGCCCTCGGAGACCCGGGAAGCGGACTCTGGATGCTCATTCTCTCGATGATTGTCTACGGCATGGCATTTGACTTTTTCAATGTATCGGGCTCGCTGTTTACAGAAATGGAGGCACATCCCAGTATCCGTGCCAGCGCACAAGGCTTGTTCTTCATGATGACGAACGGTGTGGGAGCCATCATCGGAGGTTATGCCAGCGGAGCCGTGGTGGATGCCTTCTCGGTATATGCCGAAGGCGGAGGACTGGTAAGCCGCGACTGGACACCGGTATGGCTTATCTTTGCAGGATATGCTTTAGTCATTGGTCTGCTATTTGGAATGGTGTTCCGCTATAAACATAATCCGGAAAAAATAGAGAAAAACTGATTGAGAGTCAGGTTGATTTAATAGGTATGAATAAGAAAAAGATAGAACTACAAGTACTAAACATTTCCAACAGCCAGGCGCAAGCGGGTGCCTATGCCCTGGTACTGGGTGAAGTGGGTGGCAAACGCCAGCTTCCGATTATTATAGGTGCCACCGAAGCACAAGCTATGGTCATCGAGATGAAAGGTATTGTACCGCCCCGTCCGCTGACCCATAACCTATTTGCTTCCGTTCTTGAGGTGCTGGGTGTAAAACTGATGCGTATTCTTATCTATAAAGTAGACAACGGAGTATTCTACTCCTACCTTTACATGAAAGCCGAAGAGACTATTCTCCGGATTGATGCCCGTACCAGCGATGCCGTCGCCCTGGCATTGCGCATGAATGCTCCTATCTTTGTCTACGAAGAGATTCTCGAAACAGAATGTCTGAAAACCGGCGAAAGCACCACCGACCCTATGGGAGGCAGCGAGCCGGACAAAGACGAACTGTTGCAGGAAGACACAATAGGCATATTGAAAACAGCCCTGCAGAAAGCAATCGAAGAAGAGGATTACGAACGAGCCGCACAGATAAGAGACCAAATCAACCAACTCAAAAACAATTTGTAACATGCACGTATTCTATACTCCCGACATACAGACCCACGCAGAACTGCCCGAAGAGGAAGCAGCACATGCCGTACGGGTCTTACGCCTGCAAGCAGGCGACGAGGTTATGCTGACAGACGGAAAGGGCTGCTTCTATCGCGCCGAAATCAGTACGGCTACCAACAAACGCTGCCTGGTGAATATTCTGGAAACCCTTCCGCAAGCCCCCTTGTGGAAAGGTCATCTGCACATTGCCATGGCACCTACCAAGAACATGGACCGTACAGAGTGGTTTGCCGAGAAAGCGACGGAAATAGGGTTTGATGAACTGACATTCCTGAACTGCCGTTTCTCGGAACGGAAAGTCATCAAGACGGAGCGCATCTCCAAAATTCTGGTTTCTGCCATCAAGCAGTCGCTCAAGGCACGCCTGCCCCAACTGAATGAAATGACAGACTTCAACAAGTTCATCACACAGCCTTTTCCGGGTCAGAAATTCATCGCCCACTGTTATGAAGGCGAAAAACCGCTTTTGAAGGATATGGTACATCCCGGAGAGGACGCTCTCGTACTAATCGGTCCTGAAGGAGACTTCAGCGAAGAGGAAGTCCGGAAGGCGACGGAAAACGATTTTATCCCCATCAGCTTGGGAAAATCAAGGTTGCGTACAGAGACGGCGGCACTGGTTGCCTGCCACATCCTCAATTTACAGAATCAATGATACTCACTAAAACAAAAACTATATGAAAAAGAACCTATTCTTCCACTTCTCAGTACTGGCAATGCTCATCGTGCTGATAAGCGCTTGTTCGTCCAAAAAGCCAGAATACACCAACGTTATTCCTTCCGATGCCTCGCAAGTCATCGCTGTCAATTTAAAATCATTGGCAGACAAGGCCGGTACCAAAGATAAAGAGACTAAAGAAGCACTGCAAAAGCTGACAGATGCCTTGAAAAGCGATATGAATGCAGCTACTTTCCAACAATTGGAGGCTGTACTGAAAGACCCTGCCAAATCGGGAGTGGACGTCAATGCGCCGATTTATGTCTTCAACGCTCCCTCGTTCCCCTACACCACCATGGTAGCCAAGGTTCAAAGTGAGGATGATTTGCTGAAGCTTCTGGAAGTTACGGAGAAAGAACAGATAATCAGCCATGTGGCAGAAGCGGACGGTTACAGTTTTGCACAAATCAACAAGCGGGCATTGCTCGCTTTCACTCCTACCACGCTTATGATGGTGAACTACACCGGCACATCGCAACTGGAAAAAGTCAAAGAAGGAATTCCCGCCTTGCTGAAACAGACCGGAGAAAACAGCATCAACAGTAACACCGCTTTCAAGAAAATGCAAAAGCAGGATGGAGACATCAATATGCTCATCTCTCCTTCCAGCCTGCTGAGTGCATACGCCAATCCGCTGAATTACGGAATATCCCACAATATCGACCTGAAAGACTTGAAGATGCTGGGAAGTCTCTCCTTCGAAAAAGGGAAAATAGAACTGAAAGTAGAGAGCTATACCGAGAACACAGAATTGAAAGCACTTTTCGAAAAGCAAATCAAAAGTACTTGTCCCATCGAAAACACGTTCTTGAAGTATTTCCCAAAATCTACCCTGGCGCTATTCAGCATAGGTATCAATGGAGAAGAGTTCTACAATGTGCTGCAAGAGAATGAGCAGTTCCGCAACGATTTCTCCATTACCAAAGCCGCTGAAGTAAAAGACTTGTTCAGTGCTTTCCACAACGACCTGACCATAGGCCTTATCAATGTAACCATGAACAGCAATCCTTCTTTCCTGGCCTATGCCAGCGTAAAGAACGACGCTCCCTTGAAAGCTCTTTATGAGAAAAAGTCCGAACTGGGACTGAAACGCGGCGAAGACATCGTGAAATTGAATGAGAATGAATATGTCTATAAATCACGCGCTATCAACATATTCTTCGGCATACGAGACAAACAGATGTACGCCACCAATGACGAACTGCTGTATAAGAATGCATGCAAGACCGCTGACCCGTCTGCCAAAGAGACGGACTTCGCTTCCAGTCTGAAAGGCAAGCGCACAGCCTTTGTCATCAATGCGGAAGCCGTACTTGACCTGCCCGTTGTAAAAATGCTAGCTGGATTTGGCGGACAAGAGTATAGCACCTATTACTCGCTGCTCGGCAATATCTCGTATCTGGAAGCTGTCGGCAACGAGGACAAGGCAACCGTCACCCTGCAGCTGAAGAACAAGAATGTTAATGCACTGAAACAGATTGTGGACTTTATCAAGCAGTTTGCAGGAATGTAATTTAAGGATTAAGGATTAGAGATTAAGGATTAATACCACTCATGAATAGGATTCACCTACGGCAAACACTACCTCAAGTGTTTGCCGACCGTGATGCCATTACCTCAGACGTATGGCATCGGGACATTACGTTCCACAAAGGGAAACGTTATCTCATAGAAGCCGCTTCGGGCACCGGAAAATCATCGCTTTGCAGCTATGTTTACGGCTACCGCAACGATTATCAGGGAATCATCAACTTTGATGAGCGCAATATCCGTTCACTCTCCGTCAATGACTGGACAGATATACGCAAACACTCCCTCAGCATTCTTTTTCAGGAGTTGCGTATCTTTCCCGAACTTACCGCCATCGAAAACATACAACTGAAGAACCGGCTTACCAACTTCAAAAAAAGGAAAGAAGTCCTTACCCTATTCGAGGCAATCGGCATTGCCGACAAGGTAAACGAGAAAGCCGGGAAGCTATCTTTCGGCCAGCAACAAAGAGTCGCCTTTATCCGCAGCCTCTGCCAGCCTTTCGACTTCATCTTCCTGGACGAACCCGTCAGCCATCTGGATGACGAGAACGGAACAATCATGGGCAGGCTGCTGACAGAAGAAGCCAGCCGCCAAGGAGCGGGAATCATAGTGACTTCCATCGGCAAACATCTGGAATTGGATTATGATGAAATTTATCAATTATAAATGTGGCTAATATGAACCGACTTGTTTGGAAACTTCTCCGCCAGCACATCAGTGTCGGACAGTTGGCAGGCTTTTTCCTCGCCAATCTCTTCGGCATGATGATTGTATTGCTGAGCGTACAATTCTATCGTGATGTCCTTCCCGTTTTTACGGAAGGGGACAGTTTCATGAAGAAGGATTATATCATTGCTACCAAGAAAATCAGTACTTTGGGCAGCTTTGCCGGGAAAAGCAATACCTTCTCCAAAGATGAGATAAAAGACCTGAAAGCCCAACCTTTCACCAAAGGGGTAGGCGCGTTCACTCCTTCCTTGTTCAAAGTCTCTGCCGGACTCGGTATGCAGGAAGCCGGTATCCGCTTGTCGACAGAGATGTTTTTCGAGTCTGTACCCGACGAATATGTGGATGTCAGTCTGGACAAATGGCATTTTGATGAAGATACCCGGATAATTCCCATCATCGTTCCGCGCAATTATCTGAACCTCTATAACTTTGGCTTTGCACAAAGCCGGAGTCTGCCGAAACTCTCCGAAGGTTTGATGAGTCTGGTACAGATGGATATCATGATGCGGGGCAACGGACGTGTGGAACAATATAAAGGCAACATTGTAGGATTCTCCAACCGGCTGAATACCATTCTCGTCCCCCAATCCTTCATGGACTGGGCCAACAAGAATTTTGCACCGGAAAAAGAAGCTGAACCGTCCCGACTTATTGTGGAAGTGAAGAATCCTACCGACACAGCCATCACCGACTATTTCCAGCAAAAGAATTACGAAACCGAAGGCAACAATCTGGATGCCGGAAAGACAACTTATTTCCTGCGCCTCATTACAGCTATTGTCATGGGAGTAGGACTGTTCATCAGCATTCTGTCATTCTACATCCTGATGCTGAGCATCTTCCTGCTTCTCCAAAAGAATACGGTAAAACTGGAAAACCTGCTGCTGATAGGATATAGCCCGACGCGGGTAGCCACGCCTTATTATATACTGACAGTAGGGCTGAATGTACTGGTACTGCTCCTCGCCATCGGCTGCGTGGCATGGGTACGCAGTTACTATATAGAAGTAGTCCAAAACCTCTTCCCGCAACTGGAGAGCGGTTCACTGCTTCCATGCATATTGACCGGCGGTCTGCTGTTTCTGGCAGTATCACTGCTGAACGTACTGGCAATACAACGGAAAGTCAGTAACCTCATCAGGTTAAGAAGATAAAGCCAGGCTCATCGGAAAACAGATAGATAAGTCCCGAAAATCAGGGTATTGCTCCTATCCCAACACTCGAAACAAACTTTATCCGTTTTCCTTTTCATCCAGCTTTTTCAGCCTCAACAATGCCTCCATATAGTAGTAATCAGCATAGATGATAGAGGCATCAATCTCCGACTTGGCAGGCCAGTGTCCGGTAGAGTGCAACAAGAAAGAAGGTTTGCTCTTTCTACTCTGATATTTATCCGAACTAAGACTTTTCAACATCTTTATGGCAGCACCCTTGTACTCCCTCCCCTTTTCACCAGGCAGATAAGTAGAAAGTTCCAATAATGCGGAAGCTACTACTGCGGCAGCCGATGCATCACGTGGAGCATCCGGGATGGCAGGGTCATTAAAATCCCAGTACGGCACATAATCTTCCGGCAAATTCTTGAGATATACATCCGTCACCTTTTGCACAAAATCCAGATAACGGACATCTTTTGTTTCACGATAGACAGTAGTATATCCATAAATTCCCCAAGCCTGCCCACGGGCCCACATTGAATTGTCCGCATATCCCTGATGGGTACATCCCCGGATAAAATCTCCCGTCAGCGTATCGTAAACTGCTACATGACAGGAAGTATAATCCGGACGGAACTGGTACTTCATTGTCTTATCGGCATGAGAGACGGCTATATCTGCCAGATATGGATTACCGCCATTCTTGGCTGCCCAAAACAACATCTCCAGATTAATCAGGTTATCCATAATCGTATTATGCCCACCGAACATCTCCACATTGCGCGGCCACGAAAGGATAGTGCCTACACGGGGATTGAACAAGGTAGCCAATGAATCTGCCGTATTCAGAATCACCTGCTTGTATTCGGGATTATGGGTCAACCGGTACCCGTTTCCATAACTGCAAAAGACCAAAAAGCCCAAATCATGGTCGAAAGCCGGGATTTCGGAAAGGAATTTCAGAGAAGCTGTGAATTTCTCCGCTTCCTCTTTAATCTTTTCATCACCGGTGTACTCGTAATCATACCACAAAATACCCGGCCAGAAGCCGCTGCACCATTCATCTTTCGTAGCCTTGCGATAATTCCAGTCGTACTGGCCATCCAAGATATTACGAGGCATCATCGTATAGTCAATCTTACCTCCCTTTCCACGCATGATGTCCAAAGTACGATGCACCTGACAATTACAATAATCCAGTTCCTTATCAACAATCAACTCCTCTTTTGAAGTTGAACAAGCAGCAAGCAAGCATAGTCCCAAGCCTGCCAATAGTGTTTTTGTTTTCATTTATCTTATCTTTTTATTTTTCTATGCGAAACCAGTCAGCATCAACCCAACCTCTGTCTTTACCAAACGGAGCCGTACTGAACAAACCGACTTTAGCGCCAATCCACTTGCCTTGACGTGCAGTAAACGGTTCACCGGCCGGTTGATATTTCTTTCCGTCCAAACTATAATGGAAATGGCAGACCCCATTCTTACCTACCTTTACCCGCAAATAGATGTCCCGTTCATAATTGGGGAACAGTCCGGCTTCAAGCTTCCGGCTTACCGGCAATTCCATCAATCGGGTAGAAGTTTCCTTATTTTGTTGCTCGGCATCTTTGCAGACCACCTGCTTTAGTACGAATCTGTCGCCTTGCTTCTCCACTCCAATGTAACAATAGTCCCATCCCATCACAATCAATCCGGATTGCTGTCCGTCAGCTTTAGCCACCACCTTCAACTTGGTCGTGGCAGCAAACTCTTCTGCCGGAAACTTTTGCAACAACAGATTCGGCACTTCCCAGAAATTCACGAAGTCCTCGGACAGCACATGCCCATAGATACGCATATACCCCAAATCGGAAGTAAAACCAAAAGCATCCTGATAATTGGCATGCCATTCCCATTGCAGCCCCAACCGGCGGGAATTGAACTCATCACTCTCTGCCGGAGTCTCTACCGGATATGTCTTCCCGACATTCGGTTTCCGATACCGTCTTACCGGTTCTCCGCAACCGTCACCGTCCTTATCTTCACCAATGACAGGCCAACCCTCCGTCCACTTCACCGGATTAAGATGAATGACCCGCCCATACATTGCTTTATCCTGAAAATGTACAAACCAGGATTCACCGGAATTCGTCTCTACCCAAGCACCCTGATGTGGGCCGTTGATGTCCGTACTTCCTTGCGCCATCACCCTTTTCACTTCGTAAGGGCCATAAACATTCTTTGAACGGAGTGCCAGTTGCCAACCGGTAACCACCCCACCGGCAGGGGCCAATATATAATAATACCCATTGCGTTTGTAGAATTTGGGGCCTTCCACCGTATGGTTCACCCCGTCATTGCCATCAAATACCAACACCGGTTCGCTGATGACTTTGGTTCCTTCCGGATTCATTTCGCATACCGTGACGACACTGTTGAAAGCGGCACGGCTTCCGGCCCACGCATGAACCAGATAGGCCTTCCCGTCTTCATCCCACAAAGGCGTAGGGTCTATCATGCCTTTTCCGGCCTTTACCAATACCGGTTTATCCCATTCACCTTGCGGGTCTTTAGCCTTCACCATAAAAATGCCGAAATCCGGATCTCCCCAATAAATATAGAACTCACCGTTATGGTAACGTATGGAAGGAGCCCACACGCCCTTTCCATGCTGAGGCTTGTTATAGAATTCTTCCGGTTCGATAGTTTTCAACGCGTAGTTTACCAGTTTCCAATTCACCAAATCCTTGGAATGGAGAATGGGCAACCCCGGAGTACAATTAAAGCTGGAAGCGGTCATATAAAAATCATCTCCCACCGCACACACATCCGGATCGGAATAGTCGGCATGCAGAACAGGATTCATATACGTCCCATCCTTCCGGTCGGCAACCCAAACTTTGGAAACGGACTGTCCACATACAGCCTGACAAAATGCAAGTACTCCAAACAGTATAAAAAACATCTTTACCATAACAATACCTTCTTTGAATAATCCATCATCTATTACGTTCAAAGGGAGAATTACACCTAAACCTTTATAATATTTTTCCTTTATATTTTTTCAATCCCTTCGCCTCTTTCGCCTCCACCGGTACAAAACGAACCGCAGCACCGCCACTGGGTTTTAGGTCAAACTTCATCGTCATGGAAGCATCCACCAATAAATAGCTGCATTCCACCTGCGTACGTGTTTTCACCTTTTCGCCGCCATCGGTATAGACAGAAGCAAGATATACTTTATTCTTATCCAAGAAGTCCAAAGGAATCTCTTCTCTGGAACCTTCATTATTGGTCATCGCCCCCAAAAACCATTCCTGCCCTTTACGACGGGCCATGGTTACGTTCTTGCCGGGTGTGCCGTTCAGCACTTTTGTATCATCAAACACCGTTTGCAAATTCTCGAACCATTCCACTTCCGGTTCGCCGTGATAAAAAGAAGGTTTGTCATACCAGAAAATAGTCTGCAAAGGGCTATAGAAAACAAGCGAGGCAGCCAACTGATGGGCATGGGTAGTCTTAAGCCGTTTGTCGAAATAGCAGATGGTATAGTCTGCCGCACCATTTATCATACGCGTAAAAGGAAGTATCGTATTATGCGTAGCATCCGGAAACTCCTCATTGCCACAGATTCCTTCCTGCGTCAACAGATTCGGGTAGGTACGGCTGAAACCGGAAGGACGGAACTCATCATGGATATTCATCATCAGATGGTTTTCCGCAGCCAACCGCACAAGGTCGTGCAGCCAAGTAGCCCAACGATGGCTGGCATATTGTACAAAACCGGACTTCACACCCACAATACCCCATTGACGCAATATCGGAAATAACTCCCGTGCCTGCTTCATCAGTGCATGCTGGTTGACGTATACCCAGATGCCGACTCCTTTTTCCTTTCCATAAGCGACTACCCGCGGCATATCCAGCTTATCCACCACTTTCGTAGCGTCACCGTCATGCGAAGTGCAAGGCAGATACCAATTTGCATCGAAAAGTATATAAGGGATACGATGGGTTGCACAAAAATCTATGGTAGCAATGGCTCCCTCGGTAGTAATGGTTGTCTCACGCATAATCTTTCCGGGTTTCACCCATGCGGTAGCATCGGCTATCTCACAAGGTGGATTCAGATTCTCGATAATCGTGTTATGTTCCAGCAACTCGCCCGGTTTATCGGCAGCCATAATGATTTTCCACGGAGTGGCATAATACGTCACGACATCCACGGGGCTATACATCACGGAAGTCAATGTGTTTTCCTTCTTATCGGAAGCGAGATATTTGGTCAGACACCAGTCATCCACATCCGCATCGGTAAGGGCAGCCCATACCCCTCCGGGAAGTTCCAATGTCAGGGCGCGTTCCACGGGGCGCTTGATGTCATCAATGGCCAAATGTTCGAAGTGCGCTTGTGCCCATTGTTCCGTCCATGCCATCGTTCCTTCGGGGAATGTATATTCCGTCAGGTCAGCCACCACTTTATGGAAAATGGCTTTGGGATGTTCGGGGAAAAAATAGCGGAAAGCGATGCCTTCATCGTAGGCACGCACCTCGATGTCAAACCGATAGCCTGAACCATCCTTCTTGGATAAATGCATGGTAGCGGCATTATAATTATCACGTACCGTACTGCGCTCTCCATAAAAAGGCTGCCAAGTATTATCCACGACCGGCAAGGTAGTGACCGAGTCCACCTCCAAGTTGTCCATCCAGCAAGCCGGTTGTTTCAGGTTACGGACACCCAACGCCATCTCCCAGATACGGTTGTCCACTCCGAGTCCGGCACGAGACTTCTCAACGACTGGTATTCCTTTGTACGTCACTTGGTAATGCACCTCGTTCACTTCTGGAGAAATCTGTTTCTGCTGAAACAAGACTGCATGTACCCCATTGGGAGAAGTCAATTTCAAGTCTTTGGCATTGCCTGCCAAAGCTGAAACCGTACAAGTAAAAACTGCTCCTAAGATAAATCCTATTCTTTTCTTCATATCCTCAACAAAACATTTTTACGGTTTATATATGAATACGGATGAGGAAAGAAATCCACTCAAAAGATTACTTCACTTTTATATTCTTATGGTGATTTTTCTCAATAAAAAACCACATTACACCAGTTCAGCAGTCTGCATCTTTCCAGATCCCATATTACCAAGTCATCAACGGAAACTTGCTATGGAAAGGTATCTTTTTCAATACCAGCTTATTGCTTCAGATAACTCTCAATGCTAGAATGTTACCATACATACGCAGGAAGTCCACCAATTATGTCCCATCGAATTCAACGAATGAATACGTGTAGGCTCCAATACCCAATCGCCCAGACAAGGATCGAGCGCCAAACGCTTCAATCCTCTCGCTATTTCCTTCCTTTCGGAAATGGAAAGTTCATTGTAAACAGCATCGTATGCGATAGCGGAAAGACAGGCCTTATGGGCCAGCCCCAAATCGGCCGTCCAGACGGGAGTACGCGCCAACATCTCTGTACTCCCCCATGTTTCTGCTTTAATGGCGTTAAAAAGTATCTCTTTTATCTTATCCACATACTTTTTCTCATCTGTCATCAGATAAGCTAAAGACAGATAATCCAAATCGCGTATATTCCTCCCTTGTAGTTTAGAATCCGCCGCTGCCTTTATTTGCTTCCATGCCTCAGCAAACTCCGGTTGGGCTGCCGCCCGCTGCTTGGCTTGTTGTATCCGTTCGGGCGTATAAAGCAACGAAGGATGCTTTGTTCTTTGTGCATATGCTGTAGCTATACACATGACTGCCAAGAAGTATAAAATTATTCGTTTCATATTTTGCATAAAACTATTCTTTCAATGCCAAAAGACAAAGTTCCCAAATAGAAGGCCTCACTTTTTTTTGATTATCAACAAATGCCAGGCGTATGCATTTACATCTTCTGTTTAGAGAAATATTGACTGGCGAACCTGAAATCCCTACATCCGTATAATCTGCCAATTTTTCCCAAATCTGCCCGTCAGTAGAGGTTTCCACTTTCATAAAGTAGGTTTTCCAAGGATATTCAAAACGCACTTCCATAACACCAATAGGTTCGACATTTTCCAAAAAGATTGTCAACATAGGATTTCTATCTTCAACAGAAGGCTCCCAACGGGTAGCGTTATCCCTGTCCAATACATTTTCAGCTAACGTAAAGTCTGCCAACTCCGAACTCGCCATAATCTTATCAGGCTTTATACATATCTTATTATCTTTTCCCAAATCAGGAAACGACAATGCATGATATGGAATTATCGGAAGAATTTCATTTTTGGCATCATCAAACGTCAATTTGGCAATACAAGTTTGCCTATATGCAGTTCCTTTGGTAAAAGGCAAGCGATGACGGTGATATAAAATATAATCTTCATCTCCATAAGAAAACAAAGTATGATGCCCCGGTCCATATACTTGCAAACTATCATTCATCCTCAAAACGGGACTGTTTTTCGCCTCTTCAAAAGGACCCAACGGACTATCACCTACCGCATAACGCACTTCATAAGTTTCATCAATCGTTTTTCCTTCAGAATATGTTAAATAATATTTTCCATTATGTTTCTTCATCAGTGGAGCCTCAAAATAATTGGAAGGTGTCACTTCTACCGGTTTTTGACGAAAAGAACACATGTCATCACCCAACTCAGCAACGAAACAATGCCCATTAGTCCAATTCCAACCAGACCCCCAATAAAGATATGCTTTATCATCATCATCTATAAAAACTTCTGCATCAATTACATGATAATACTTCGTAGTATCCCCTGGAATTAAAGGAAAACCATCAAGCATATTCTCCCAAGGTCCAAGCGGATGCCTTGCCCTTCCACACCAGACTTCGGAGCCCACTGACACATACATATAGAACATATTTCCTTTCTGAATTACTGACGGAGCCCACACCTTATTCTTTTCGGACAACGAAGTCTTACACGCCGATTTTGTCGGCCAATTCAACTGATGAAAAGTCCAATTCTGGAAATCATCCGAAACCCAACAAGACAGAAAATCTGTTCCCCATGGGTCAGCCGTGGTATACAGATAGAATTTCCCATCAAATTGTACTACTGACGGATCAGCAAAATATCCGGGTAATATGGGATTACGAAGTTCCGTCTCACCCTCCGTTTCCTTTGCAGCGTAAGGTGAACAAGTTCCCACGAAAGCAAAAAGTATCAGCCACGTCAATATTAATTTCATAAATCAATCCCCCCAATTATCTTATTTTACAATGACTTTTTCAATAAATTCATTCGTGATAAAATCTTTCAGATTTTCCATCTTCTTTCCGTTGATTATTATGTTTTCAAACGTAACATTCCATACCTTTCTATCCTCATCAAATCCTTTAATTACTGATGGATTTTCTCCTACTCCATTGTAAGTTATATTACGAAAGATTACTCCATCAATACTTTGTCCTGGCTGTTTATCATACTTAGGATTAAAGTTTACACACAAATTAAACAACTTCCCTTCCTGTATACTCTCTACACGAATATCTTCAAACAAAATATTGCGAATTTTATTCTTGTCTCCGCAAACCACAGCCATGCATCCTTGATAGGGCACGTCATCCTCATCATGCTCCAATATATCGATGTTCCGGAAAGTCAGGCTCTCCATAACTTCGCCAATCGAAGAATTCGGATCCCCATGCCCACCTATATTAATGGGATGGGCAATATCAGCCCACAAGACTGAATTCTGCACAGTTATATTCTCCGAACCACCCCACCAGTTCCAACGATGATTATACAAAGCAATGCAGTCATCGCTGTTACGCATAAACACATTATCGACCAACACATCACGGCAGCACATCATATCGATGCCATCACTCCACCCCTTACAGCTAAATGATTTCAGATTCTTTATGGTCACTCCAGTAGAGCCACCACCGAATACGGTATAATGTTCCGGATTCACTACAGTTATTCCATCTACCAATACATTTTGGGAATCGGTTATTTCTATACCACGAATGGGATGATCCAATATACCACGTCCCACAATACGTACATTTTCAACTTTATCTACCAAAAGCTTTGCTTTAATCACGGCACCAGGAGCAAGATAAACCGTCGTATTACTGGGTATTTTTATCTGATTATTTGGTAAATCCTGAGGTCTGTGTACTCCTGGGCCAAAATACATAATCCCTGTTCCTTCTTTAAAATAGACTTCCTCTTCCAGGGGGTTCGCAAACAAATGAAGATTATGTAAACGATCTCCATTGAACTCCACCGAGAGATATTGGGGCTTGTCAAGTGTGAATGTAATCACGTTTTTGTGTTGTACATAATGGATATTATTTGCCCGCGGACGAATATCCACTTCACGAATTGTACCATCATTCTTTTTGACCATCACCTCTACAGGACTTCCCATATCAAATTGCACCATTGATGCATCTTGTACCTTATCCATATCGACCTGCACTTTGTATTCATACAAGTCTTTCCATTCTCCACCCTGAGTGCGGACACGAACCGTATAATCATCATTATGGGGCATACCAGTCTTCAACCCTTCCGGATAAACTACCAATTTCGCCTGAACTGTCACCCCGAGAAGTATAAGGCAGATTGACAATATTTTTTTCATTTTTTCACTTCCTTCAAATAAAGTATCCTGCTTGAATATTCACTTCTTTGGGCCCTATCCACAATATGAGTATAAGGTATTTCCAATCCATTTGCCATCAGATACGCGCCACTGAATGTCTGTCCTTCAAAATTCAACGGCTGCTTGTCAATGCGATTCAATTCATGTATACTATAGTCAGCCTCAGGATTCAAGCCGGACATTTTTACCCGCGGCAAATGCTGATTATGGAAATGTTCCATCTTCCACCAATAAAATACCGCCCCGTCTTTCTCTGGCGAAACATACATTAAAGAAGCCACTCCCAATTTCTCATAAGGCGAAATTAAACGGTAAATATCACCCATTTGCACTATTGGCCGAATATCCTTATACTCGGCAATCGCTTTCCGACATAAATCTTTCTCACTGTCTGTCATATCTTTGGGCTGTATCTCCATTCCCAAACGACCACTCATTGCCACATCAATACGAAATTTCAACGGAACGTCACGGAAAGTCTGATGATTGGGTGCAGCACTTATATGAGAAGCCATCGCAATCGCCGGAAAAAAGTAGGACGTTCCCCATTGCATATATATACGCTGCAAAGCATCTGTATTATCACTCACCCAAAACTCATCAAAATAGGGTAATACCCCATAATTGGCACGGCCACCACCTTGGGCACATGCTTGTATCGTCAAATCGGGATATTTCCTACGGATGCGCTGACAAACACTCTCAAATCCCCGATGATACGCTATATACATGTGGCTCTGCTCTTCTTTGTCCAAATAATTGGAACCATGATTCAGGACAGACATATTGGCATCCCATTTGATATAATCTATTTCAGGGTATCGGCTCATCAACTCGTCCACCACACCGAACACGAAATCTTGTACCTGCGGATTAGCCAGGTCAAGCACCACTTGCGTACCACCACGCCCCAAGACCAAATCACGCTCCGGAGCTTTGAGTACCCAGTCGGGATGCCGTTCATACAGTTCACTTTTAATATTAGCCATCTCCGGTTCAATCCAAATGCCAAACTTGATACCCTGCCTTTTAGCCTCGGCAATCAGGCCTTCCACGCCCGAAGGAAGTTTTTCTCTATCCACACACCAATCACCCAATGAAGTGCGGTCCGTCTTCCGAGGATATTTTCCACCGAACCAGCCATCATCCATAACAAACAATTCTCCACCCATAGAGGAAATATCAGACATCATCTGTTTCATGCCGGTTTCATTAATCTTAAAATAGACACCTTCCCAACTATTCAATAATATTTTGCGAAGTTTGTCTCCATTAGCAAGTTTATGCAACCTTGCCCAACGATGGAAATTGCGGCTGCTTCCACTCAGTCCCTCCTCGCTATAGGTCAGTGCCAGTTCGGGAGTTTTAAAAATCTCATTGTTCTTCAAGCGATAGGCAGAATTGTCCTCGTTGATGCCAGCGTAAAAATGATGATATTCGCTCTCGTCCGTATCAATGCGCAGTTTATAATTGCCGCTGTAACAAAGGGCAGCCCCTATCACACGCCCAGAATTTTCAAGAGGTTTCCCGTCCAATGAGAACATCACTTCAGCATGTGCCGTATGCGAATTACGCACACCGTCTTTATTCTTGATAACCTTCATACCGGGTTCCAGCAGTTCTTGCACCACACGCCCTTCATTTGCCCATGCACCGTATAGGCTTGATAGCCATACGTTTCCTCTCCTTATCGGCAAATAGGCTGAAGCGAATTGGTTCAGTGTAACAATCCCTTTTTCTTTATGACTGATTTCAGTCCATGTTTCTATAATGTCAACATCCTGATAGGCTTTATAGTAAACTTTTACAGAAAAAGGATATACCTTGTCTTTCAAAGATATAACCGTTAAGTCTGCTTTTTCCTGATGAATGGTTTCCACGCCAATTACTTCCATCTGAAGTGTCATGTTTCCATCCTCATGCTGCGCGGACAAAGCCGACTCGGAAGGGCAATTCAGTCCGTAGACCGGATAAGCGGAAAAACGTCCCACCTCTGTACCAGCAACAGCACGTACATCAGTATCAGTAAGTTTTGTACCATAATACAGAAATTTCAATTCTCCTCCTTGCGGAGCGGAAAGCAATAAAGATGTATGAGGAGTCGATATTAAAACCTCATTATTTTGTGCAAATAACGGGAAACTCATCCCCAATAAAAAGAGCAATAGCAAAAGTTTACTTTTCATGTCATCAAGTGTTTTATAGAAGATTTAAAGTGTTTCTAAATGGGGGACTTATGATTAACTCCCCCATTAATAATAAATCTTCAACCTTCTTACAATCTAAATACAATTTATTTTTAATAACCTGGATTTTGTAATAAAGCAGGATTTAACTGAAGTTGGTTCAAAGGCAAAGGGTAGAGATAGTTCTTCCTTTGCATATTGAACTGTGATTTCGAGTTTACGATTAGCGCTTGTGAACCATCAGGCAAGGTTTCAAATCCATAGACTGCAGCAGAAGCGGTATAAGTAGGCTGAGTACTTTCACCTGACTGATAGCGGTAGTTCACTATTTCAGTATCAGAACCATCAGCATTCTTGAGGACAACTCCTAAACGGTTAGCATTCAATTCTACTTCTGCAATTCCCCAACGCTTCAGGTCATATGGACGAGAATTCTCGTTGCGAAGTTCTACAGCCCTTTCATTACGAATCAAGTCAAGTATAGTCAACGAACCAACTGTACCTGTATTTGCCAGATAATTGGCATTTGCCTTTGCTATGGAAGCATTACTGATATTTGCTGAACCGGCACGCTTGTGAAGTACGTTAATAGATTTATCCAAGTCACTGTCAGAGATTGTTCCGTTACCCAGCTCACACTTTGCTTCCGCATATATCAGATAGACTTCTGCCAAACGCATAATCGGATAATTATAGGATTCTTCACCATCTTTTGTGTAACCATAACGTTCAGAAATCATCTTACGGTTTTGAAAACCTGTTACCCCTGCAACTGTAACAGATGGATAATAATCTACAATTCCGTCAGGATAATCAAAACAAGTCACATAGTCAGCCTTGGCATATAAACTTTTATCAGCTCCATAATTACCCATCATATAATATTTCACACCAGGAATCTTTACACAAGACGTCAAACGTGAATCCCTATTAGTGTAGATCTCAATCATCTTATTGTAACCAGCATAGTCCGAAGAATAAAGGTATGGCAGTCCATCATTCTTACAAGGTACCATATTCATCCACTTTAGTGTAACCGCTCCCAACGTATTGTTGTCACCTCCAAAAGTATGTGTTATATTAGCTCCAGTTTGGTTACTAGTATGGTCATGACACACTTGCAAAATAAATTCACGATTATTATCTTTCTTAAAGCCCATCGGATTTGTATTCTCGTCTTCTAAATTGAAAAGATAATTGTAGGCAATATCTTCATAAGCTGTTGATTCTGCATTCCACAAAGAATATTTATTTGATGCAATCACAGCCTCTGCCAAAGAAGCCGCTTCCGTCAACATACTGTTGATACTCGGATAGTCTGTTGGCTTTCTGCTTCCTGCTCCTGAATTCTGTCCGTCACCATCGGTAGTATCACCCACATATTTTTCCCATGTGCTTTCAAACAACAACACCCTTGACTTAAAAGCTTGCGCCCCTTGCTTGCTGACATGCCCGTCATAGGCAGACTCATCCGGAAGACCTTCAATCGCATCTTTCAAGTCACTCAGAATTTGTGATACTACTTCATAACGGGAATTCCGAGAAGCATATAATTCCTCCGAACCGGTAGAAAGTGTTTGAGTTATGATAGGTACCCCACCAAAACGTTGTAACAGCCAGAAATATTGGTAAGCCCGAAAAAATTTAGCCGTTGCCACTGATACTGTAATATTATCTGAACCAGTATAACTTGCCGCTTTTTCCAACAGCACATTACATTTACGAATTTTGGCATAGCATAATCCCCAGTAATCATCCCTTTCTGATGCAGCCAAAGTTCCTGCCGCAGCTGTATGTATACCGGCTATGATGTCCGAATTGTTATCCCAATTAGAACCATAATCATGTGAATAATTTATGCCGTTCACTTTTTCTGTTACTTTCTTGAAGCCATAAAAACTGTAAGTTCCATTGGCAGCAGCTTCAAACTGAGCTGCTGTTTGATAATAATTGGCTTCTGTCTGTGTATCGGTCGGTTCCAAGTTCAAAAAATAGTCCGAGCAAGATGTTGACATCAAGGCTAAAGTCAAAAGTCCCAATATATATTTTTTCATGATTCGCAAATTTTATTGATTAATATTTCTTTAAAATGTGACATCCAGTCCAAGTGTCCAACTACGATTAAAAGGTAATGAAGTGTTAGAAGCTCCACTTTTTTCTGGGTCATACCCATCCGTCAGACCAGTAATTTCAGCTACATTATCCCCCGAGAAGTAAAAACGAATCTTCTCAATGTTCCATTTGCTGGTAATAGATTTAGGTAGAGTATATCCCACTGTAATGTTTTTCAGACGTGCATACCATGCATTTTGTATGGAAGAGTCATTGTTATTTACATTCCAGTCATTTTTATTGTTTTCCAAAGAAAGGCGCGCATATTCCGCATCTTGATTATCCCAAGTCCAAGTGTCCAAATGGCTGGTCAGAATGTTGTTGTAACTACGATAGAATGCACATTTGTTTAAATTCGTAGCTTGTGTACCGTTTACACCACGCATCATATACCGGCGTCCCACTCCCTGAATAAACATAGAGACATCAAAGCCTTTCCATTTGGCACCTAAATTGGTTCCAAAAATATAATGCGGATCTGTATCACCATAATAATAGACATCACCAGAACCTGTATTTCCTTTACCATTGGTAGAATCATTGCCAGGATCAAGAATCAGTACTTTCTTGCGATCGCCAGGTCTAAGATGCAATTTTTCGTCCGACTGTGGAACCTTTCCCAAGGCATTACCACCAGTACAATTGGCATATTGTTCGTAATAAGCTGCAATTTCCTCATACGATGAAAAATAACCGTCTGTCTTATACACAAAAAGCGAATTCATGGGGTATCCCTCGCGTACCTTTACATATCCGGCAGTCCAAGTGTCCGTACCACTATAATCAGTCACCATAGACTTGGCATCCGACAAGGATGCACCTATCCAATATTGCACTTCACCGATTTTGTCATTCCAATTCAACTGAAATTCCCATCCCCTTACACGTAACTGTGCATTATTGGTCGCAGGGGCTGTTGCTCCCAATACATCAGGGTAAGTTAAAGAGACCAACATTCCTTTATTGGTTTTCTGATACCAGTCAAAACTGCCCGAAAGACGATTATTGAAGACAGAGAAATCAACGCCGATATTAAAATTGTGAAGTTTCTCCCAAGTACGTGAATAATCGGTCATTGAGGCAAGGTAAGCTGTACCAGCTAATCCTGTATTAAAGTAATAAGTACCCGTAGTTGTCATGCTGGACAAATAGTCGTAGTTTCCCAGACTGGAAACCGCTCCACCGGTCATACCGTATGAAACACGGAATTTCAAGTTATCTAACCATTTTGCATGCTCCTTAATAAATTTCTCTTCTGAAACACGCCATCCAATGCTGCCTGCGCCAAAATTGCTCCAACGGTAGTCTGGATGAAATTTAGAGGTCCCGTCACGTCTGCCTAAAAATTCAATCATATACTTACCTGCATAGTTATAGTTCAAACGAGCAAAATAAGAAACGTAGCCATTTTGGTTGGAACCACCACTAATACTCTGATTGGCAGCAGCTGAAGAACCCGTATTTAGATCAGTCAAACCATCATACAGTAAATTTGTACGTTTAGCCGTTACATTCTTATATGTTCTTCTCTCAGCATTGGCTCCAATCATAGCAGATACATTATGTATATCAGCAAATGTATGTGTATAGTCGGCTTGCAACTGATAGTTTTCATAAAATGTCCTCTGAATACGTTCTTGAACATAAGAGTTTGTGCCAGTATTAAACGCATTTTTGGTAGTTACGTCCTTATCCCAATAGCCCACATAATAAGTGGTCTTGGTTTCTGTTTGCACATTGTTATTCTTGATGAACGACATCATACCAGTCAATTTGAAATCTTTCGTCAGTTGTGCCATCAAAGTGTTTGAATAGCGCATCGTTTCAAACTCCTGTGTGTTTTTTCCAGCTCCTTTCATTGTTGATAATGGTGAACGCCCACACATATAAAAATCATAAAAATCACCATTGGGAGTATACCCAGGAGAACACGGAGCATCGTACATACCCGAGTTATTTCCATCCAAACCATCTCGAGGTCCTTCCACATAGCGATTATTATAGGACATGTTTGTATTTAAAGTCAACCATTTAGTCAGATCAAAATCAACATTAAGGTGCGCATTATATTTCTTTGCACCATCATATACCGCTGTGATGACAGAACGATCGTTAGCATAACCGATAGAAGCCATCCAGCGAGTACGTTCACTTGCCCCCGAAATACCTAAGTTGTGTTGGGTCGACAAAGTGGTTCCATAAATCATATCCAACCAATTGTTAGAAGCATAGTGATGCAATACACCGTTACCATCAGTATAATCAAATTCCTTTCCAATAGCCATTTGGTCAATTAAAAGCATCACATCACTAAATGCATTACTGGGATTATTGGCTTTTGGAATACTATTACCAGCAGCATCCACCAAGATATTATTCCAAATCTGTCCGTTAACCGAACGCTGAACGCATTTCTCTCCATTGGGAAAGCTGCTATCTGCTACTACATAGTCCTGGTATGAAGCATCTATATAGGCTGTGGCCCATTCCTTCATGCCTGCAAGTGGAAGCATGTTAGCAGTGGTATTTGCTGTAACCATACCATTATAAGTTATTTTAATCTTGTCACCCTTCTTACCTTTCTTGGTAGTCACCAGAATAACACCGCCAGCAGCACGCGAACCATAAATAGCAGCAGAGGCATCCTTCAATACGGAAACATTTTCAATGTCATTTGGATTCAGCGCACTAAATTCCGTATTGCTAATAGCCGGTACACCATCAATAATAATCAGGGGTTCTACATTATTGACGGAAGAAGCGCCACGAAGTTGTATAGACATGTTCTCATTTCCGGGACGGGCAGCTGTTCGAGTAATGGTAAGTCCTGGAATCTGTCCTTGTAAACCTATCGCCGTATTAGAAATTGGCCGACTTTCCAAAACATCCCCACCTACTGATGCTACCGCTCCCGTCAACGTTGCCTTTTTTTGTGTACCATAACCTACTACTACTACTTCGTCTAGCATCTCAGAATCTTCCTGCAGCACAATTTTGAGATTATTTTTTCCATTAACAGCAATCTCTTGAGTTTTAAACCCCACAAATGATATTATCAAAGTAGCCTTAGGAGATGCATTAACTGCAAAATTACCATTAATATCTGTAATCATGCCTGTTCCTGTACCTTTTACAGAAATAGTAGCACCAATAACCGGTTCACCAAAAGCATCCACTACTTGCCCCTTTATCGTACCGTTCTGTGCAACTACTTGCATCGCAGTACTATCTGCAGCAAAAGCAGCCTGCGGACTCCCCGCCAACAAAGCCGATACCACTGCCGCCGAGAATAAAATTCTTCTCGATGAGAACTTTAGAAATTCATTCTTCATAAATTTATAAATTTAAAATTAACACTATATTATTATCAATACCTAATTAGATACATTGCTTCAAGTATTCGCGCACCTCTTTACGGCTGATGAAAAGATGGTTCTCCACCGTGCGGCGCGAAATATTCAATTCTTCCGAAATATCTGTGACAGACTTGTCTTCAAAACGGTTCATGACATAAATCTTACGACGCTGCGACGGAAGAAGTTCTACCCGCCGTTTCTCGCAAGCCAGTAAATCAGCGGCTACCACACAAGACTCCACCTCATTATGACTAACCTCCGTCCTATCATACATATAAGAGGTAATCTCTTGTTTCTTATAATAGCGACGCAAATAGTCGTTCACCAAGTTACGCGAAATGGTATAAATGAAAAACTTGACAGTATCGGGACGGAGCATTTGTTTATAGTCCATCAGACGGACAAATACATCTTGGGAAAGATCTTCCGCCTCTTCCTTATTATTCACCTTATTATATATATACAGGTAAACCGAAAAATGATAACGCTCATAAGAATCAGCTATCAATTGGGGGGATGTCATCATGCAGTTTTCCATAATAAGTTAGATTACGATTCATGTTTTCCGTTCGATTGAACAATGCAAAAATAACTTCTATTTCAATAAAAACAGCACTTCTGAAGGGCATACAAATCTCAACTAATACGGTTAGACTAAAAACAAAGAAAGTCGCTAATATATAGCGACTTAAGAATATGAGACTCACAGTATCAATTAATAATTTGAGACTATTACAGTAAAAACATCTCCATATTGGCAGGGGTGACAACCGTAAAACTACTTTCCGGATAGGCTTCTACAAACTGCTTGGGATATTTGTATTTGGCGAGAGGATTCCATTTGAACTCAAAGGTGGAGATTCTGCCATCCTCTTCTTCGATATAGTCGATTTCCTTCTGCTGCTGAGTGCGCCAAAACCAGTAATTACAATAACTGCCGGAATAAGCATTCCGCTTCAAACGCTCCGAAATGATGAAGTTTTCCCATAAAGCTCCGGCTTCTTCATGGGTACGGCTCTCAAGCATAGAGAAATTAGCCAATACCGCGTTGCGGATTCCGTTATCATAAAAATAAATCTTCCGGCTAACTTTCAACTCATTACGCAGGTTTCTGGCAAAAGAATTCAAACGGAAGATTACATAATTCTTCTCAAGAACATCAATATATCTGTCCACTGTCTTAGTATCCAGCCCCACCAACTGCCCTACTTCACTATATGACACCTGCGAACCAATCTGCAATGCCAATGCCTGCAACAGTTTCACCAGCTTGTCCGGTTTTCCTATCGAATCCAAAGTAAGGATATCCTTATAAAGATAACTATCTGCCAACTCTTTCAGAATCAGCTTTTCATCTCCTTGATTGGTCACAACTTCAGGATAATAACCATACACCAATCTATGAGGAATCATCCGCTTCTCTTCCAACAAGTTGGTATGCTCCACCAACTCGCCAAATGACAATGGATACATCTTATACTCCCGTTTCCTCCCCGTAAGCGGTTCATTCAGTTTGGAAGCCAATTCAAAAGACGAACTTCCGGTTGCGATGAGTTGGACCTCCTTTATCTGGTCAGTGATGAGTTTCAATTTTACTCCTACATCAGCAATGCGCTGCGCCTCATCAATAATCACATATTTCTTCTTACCAATGATTGCCCTTAAACGAGTAGAAGTAACATTGGCAAACAACTCTTGTACATCCGGTTCATCCCCATTCAACCACAATGCATCTTGTGACGCTCCAAACATCTCATGCAGCAAGGTAGACTTACCTACTTGCCGAGGCCCCATGATAATGACGGCCTTTTCAGAGCCAATCATTCCCTCTATTTTCTGCCTCAATATTCGTTCTATCATAATCCTAAAGAATTTGGTCAAGGACAAAGATACAACTATCAAAAGACAAAATCCACAAATCTTATAAAATTCGCGGATTCAATTCCACAAATATTATAAAATTCATGGGAAGCAGCATGTCAGTCGGACAATGATTTGTTGTTCCCTCCTATGCTTCGGATATATTCATTCGGAGTAATTCCCGTAGCTTTCTTGAAATAACGGAAGAAAGAAGCGCGGGAACTGAAGCCACAAAGTTCGGCAAGGGCACTCAGCGTATATTTGGAATACTCTTCCGTATTGACTAAACGTTTAAACTCGGCAATGCGGTAATCGTTGATATAATCATAATAATTGCGTTCCAAGTATTGATTGAAAAGATAAGAAAGCGTATGGGCAGACGTATCAATGGCAGCAGCCAAATCGGCTATCTTCAAATCAGAATGCTTATAAAGCTTGTCTTTATGCATGATTTTTTCCAGCTTGTCCGTCAGTCGCTTGCACTCTTCCGAGCTGACCTTTACGCTCTTATACTTTTCTTCGGATGCCGATTTTGTCTCCACCGCAACAGATTGTTCTTCTCTCACAACCTGTACCTGCTCAGGGGCTTGTCTTTTTCCACGCCCAAAGAAATAATAGCCTCCACCGGCCAACAGTACTACTACAACAATCCCCCAAGCAAGCCAACCACTGAAAACAGAAGCGATTTCCACCTTCAGCAGAGTTTCCGAATCCGGTTCCCCCATACGGCGCACCTTAAACACATAAGAACCGGAAGGCAAATCATAATAGGTCACTTCCGAACGCCCTGTAATTGCTATCCAACCGTCATCCCTACCCTCCAACTGGTATTCATAGGACATAAAAGCAGGAGAAGTATAGGAAAAGTCGGAAAAACAGAAAGTGACATTTTTCTCCGAAGGCTCCAACCCGATTCTCGAAATACCACTTCCAACGGTGACCATCGGATAAGTAGACGGCTTGCCATTGATATGCACATCGGTTACCTTGACCGGATAAAAATCATGCTTCTTCTGATTCATGTGAGCAACATCCAAAGAGACCAATCCTTTAGAATTTCCAAACCAGATATTCCCTTCCGCGTCACAAACCGGTGGGCATAGGGTAAAAATGGAACTCGGAATACCGTCTACAAAGTTATAAGGGATAAAATTGTCATTCTTGTCATAATGGAATAAGCCGTCACTCGTCCCCATCCACAGCCATTTTTTACGATCTTCTATAATGAACATCCCGTCTCGCCCCTCCAAAGGAGTACCGGGATGCAAACGCCAGAAGCTGTTCATAGACAAATCGGATATGAACAGAGAGCCTTTGTCCGGAAAAAAATAAAGATTATGCCCGGAGTCCTCATAAACGACCCTGATTTTCTCCTTATGGATAAATCCCTCAGGAAATATATCCGTACGAAGCTTTTCAGAAGAAGGGTCCCAGATACATACGCCATTTTCCGTACAAATCCATCCTTTACGGGTAGAGTCAAAATATATTTCGTAGACATTGCCTTCAGGAAGCCTGGAATTGGAACTGGTATAGTGAGCCACCTGCCTGCCGTCTTTATAACAATAAACGCCTTGAGAAGTTCCTATCCATAAATTTCCTTCCGCATCCTGCTTGATACAGAAGATATGTCCTTTTACAAAAGGTTGCTGTTCACCGTCAGGCGCAAAGTCACGTATGGTCAACCTTTCCGGATTGAAGATGTACATTCCTCCGCCGTAAGTTCCTACATAATATTCTCCTTCATAAAATAAAATACAGAATATCATGCCGGAGCGCATTTCGGGTGACTGGAAACTTTTGAAACGATTCCTTTTCTCATCAATATAGAATAAGCCGTCACGCGAACCTACCAGCTTTTCATGCCCATTGATGGCAAGGGCACGGATAGGCATGTCTCTGGAATTGAAATAAGGAGGGAAAGCATAAGTAGTAAACAAATCACTCTGATATAAAGTATAATCAAGTCCCAACTGGTAGAACCCTATCCAAATCATTCCGTTCCGGTCTACCAAAAGCGAATAAACGGAATTGGAACGCAAGCTTTCATTGTCACCCGTCTCATGCCGCATGGTACGGACCACCTTCCGCCGGTCTGTGGCTATGAAATGCACTCCATTGCCATCCGTTCCTACATACAACATATTTTTGCCGTCGCTGGAAAGGGAAGAGATGATGTTGCACCCCACCTCCACAAAATGCTCAAATTCTCCGGAACGGGTGTCAAAGGAAATAATCCCTTGGTCCATAGTACCCAGATAAATGGTAGAACCGATACGGGTGATATTGTTAAAAGCACACACATGCTTGCCGTCTTTTACATTATGATAGGCTTTCACTTTTCTGTCGGACAATCGTAACGAATACAGTCCCTTCTCGGTTGCCATCCATAGCATGCCCTGCTCATCCAATGAAAGTCCGGTTACAACATTCGAAGCAGAAAGGGCATTTTTATCCAGTAATATTTGCTCCAAGTTTCCTTTCTTGTATAAAAAGAGCCCTTTCGCACTACCGATATAGAGTGTCCCTTTTCCATCATGAAGCAAAGAGTGGACTGCACAATTTATCATATCGGGGACAATAAGTTCCAAAGCATCCAATTCTTTGTTCAAACGCCACAATCCCATGCCATTCCCCATCCACAATTGGTTATCTTCCATTTCGGCAATAACATTGACACGTTTCAATTTCTCATTGGAACCGGTTATCGGATAGTGTTTGATATGGCTTCCGTCAAAACGCTCCAAAGAATTACCCGTACCTATCCAGACAAATCCCAAAGAGTCTTTATAAATGGCATTGACCAGCAAATCAGACAGTCCGTCGGATACCGACAAGCCACGCAAGGTATATGTACTTGGATAGGCCCATGCACAGAACATTAACAAGTGAAAAAGAAAAATGTATTTTATTATGTTTTTCATTACACTGTAGTCTTTACTCTATGGTGCAAATATAACGAAAAACATCAACTGTATAGCTACCTCAAGCTTAAAAATAGAGGGAATGATATAACTATCTTCCCAAATATTCCAATCCTTTTGTAGCCTTAGCTTTGTATGTCTGTCCCTTTATTGTAATCGTACAATCGGCAGAGGCTTCATAATACCACCCATCCAGTTGATGTTCCAACAAAACATTTGCAGTTTTTTCAGATTTTATAGTAACCCGAGGAGTTTGCAGCAAAGTACCGTTTCCCAAAAACAATGTAGTTTCTTTTCCCGCCTTGTTTCCGCATAAAGCATAAACAGCTTTTGCCTTCATATCCCCCATGCCGCAAAGGTGCGACGTGTTGTCTGAGGATAAAATACAATCCTTACGACCATTCCTCTGTTCAACGCAAACTGCGACATGGCTCCCTTTGTCCTTACATTCCACCTCCGGAAAAGTGACAGACTCAATCTGTCCCGGTTCGTTTACCGAAGACGGCTCATAGATTGCCACAAACGGACGGCTCCATGCCTCTCCTGACTGTCTGGCAACAAATGTCAGGGTAGGCTGTTCCTTGATATTATAGGGCATCCCCGGAGTACGGCTATAACCTTCAGTCATGGGAGACAAAGCGGTAAAGACTTTACGGCCTTTTTCCCCTTTCATCCACAAGTTCATGGAAATATCATCTCCGTCTTTCATGTCGATAGTGAAAGAGGCCTTTACATCCTTAGCCGTCTGCACTGCTTTCTTGTTGTAGATATAAGAATAGGCATACAAATGTGCGCCGGCAAAAGAGAGTTCTTCGGTAGGCTGTAACCCCAAATCGGTACCGTCTGTACCGGTCAGTGAAAGCGTCTGCCCAAGATTGTGATAAAAATAATCATGCATTTTGTCTCCACCCTGCACTTTACGGCTACGGAATATGTCAACATAGTAACCGGTTTCCGGTCCCGTGGTGACGATGCTCGTCAAACGGGTCTGGTCGGCACAACTCTCCGGTTCGCGGAAGTAAACTTCACTATATGTAATCGGATAAAATATTCCTTTCTTTGATACCGGTGCCGGAAAGCAAGAGTTCACACGGAAAGCATGGTTGCTCTTCATTACCGGATAGCTCGATATACCGTCTACACAAACCGTATTATGACTGGGAAACTGGGAATAATATTCCAAGTAATCCAATCCGCTATACGAATATAACCCAATACCGGCATCGGGACTCAAAACATAGCCTTTGCCATAAAGTTCCATAGAGATTCCGTTGGCGTGCATGTGATTGCCTTCACTGCCATTCAGCGATACCATAAGGCTGTGGCGTGGATGCATCCCGTTGCGCTGCACCAACCATGACACATTCGGAGCATAGAACAACGGTGATACATAATCTTCTATCTTGCCAGCCTTAATATCAGGATTCAGCACCAATGGTTTATCGTCAAAAAAAGAATTGATGGAGACACGGGCATTCTGTTTTCCGTTCGCCTCACCCATATCCGGCTTCAAGCACTTCAACAAAGCCGTGAAATAATCCTCCTGCTCTTTCTTGCCATTGACCTGGGCATTCTCTATCATACGGATTATTGGAGAAGTATTCAAATAACCGGGATGGGTATCACCAAATCCGCATATCATCCGGTTGGGGAACAGATATTGGGGAGTAGCGGCTACTGCTTTCGGAATAACCGGCAAATCCAGAGTCAAATCATATCCCAAATTACGGTCGAACAGATTGGTGAAGTTGGCATAGTCATTAAGTACAACACCACTGTAACCGGGACACTCCGCCCAAATACCGGTATTTGAGTCATAGCCATAATCCGCCAGTTTCTTCAGGCTCCATTGACGGATACTGGAACGGTTGAGCACATAATCAATGTAGTACTCACGCCCCTTACCGTCGGCATAACATCTATTATCTTCCAAAATCATGCCAATGTCCATGACATAACGCGCCTGCATCAGGTTCCAGTTGTTATGAGGCACTCCGTTTGCTATGATATTGTCTGCCCATTTCTTGAAAGCTCCGGCATAGATTTCCAGTTTATCGGCATAATTGCTATGTAAATAGCCGTAAAGAAAATCATAAAGAGGAACTATATCTTTAAGAATATCTTCGTGGATTACCTCGAAAGAAGTCATGCCCACCAAAGTTTGCTGGTGCCCATGATTCAGGTCAACGGGGACATTCCGATAATAGATGCCCTGCATGTAGGTATCAAAAACTCCGGCTGCCAATTTTGCATATTTCTCATCATCCGTCAGCCAGTAAAGGAAAGCTGCATCACGGGCAATGCCCATAATTTCACGGTTCAGGCTTTCTATGTTACGACCGGTTTTGGAAGGGTGCACACTTTCCATGGGGCGTCCCGGCAAAGAGTTGTTGCAAAACGTAACATTGCCACCGGCGTCATCGTAAGGAACGACATCTTCCAACTTCGGACGACTGTGTGTAGCAAAGGTCCCTCGTGTCCCCGTATAGCGTACGGTTGGAACTGGAGCTTTTTCTCCACCGGCATAATCAAAGGTTTCACCTTTTACATATACATCCGTGGCATGCGATTCCCAATACATGGCAAGTCGCGAAAGCAACCATTCCGGCTGTGCTTCTGTCAACCGGACATAAACATCCGTCTTGCTTTTCAGCTTTCCGAACACTTCTTCCGCCCACGGTTCATTACTTATCAACTTCAAAGTAGTCTCTTTTCCACCGGCATCAGTCAGATAACGCGGATGCCCTTGGGGAAGATTCATAGACAGAGTGTTGAGCTGTGCCTGCAATAATACAGAAAAGAAAATTGCCATTAATAAAAGAATCTTTTTCATAGTATCTATCTTTTTTCCTTTTAATACGTACAATCTCCTCTTTACACTCAACCAATAAGTGTGTTTTTTCCAATTAATAAGAATATATCTAAAAAGGAAACAGCAACGGCAACACAAATACCATCACCACTCCCATAATAATCTGCAACGGGAGCCCCACTTTTATATAATCCATGAATGTATATTGTCCTGCCGGCATCACCAGTGCATTGGGCGGTGTAGAGAACGGAGAAGCGAAACACATGCTTGCCGCAACCGTCACGGCAAACAAGAACGGAACGGGACTTACTCCAATCTGAATCGCACTTTGAAGAGCAATAGGGGCCATCAGCACTGCCGTCACCGTATTGCTGATGAACATGGTCATCAATGAAGTGGTGAAATAGATACCTGCCATCAACACAATAGGACCATAACTGCCCAATCCGCTCACAAGACTGTTGGATATATATTCCGAGGCACCGGTTTTTTCGAGTGCAAGAGACATGGGGAGCATGGCTGCAAAGAGTACAATTGTTTCCCAGTTTATCGTTTTATAGGCGGCTTCCACATTCCTGAAACATCCCGTCAGCACCATCAGCAAGCCGGCAATCATCACCGCTGTCACCGGGGCCACGGGAATAAAGTCGAAGACCATCATGGCAACCATCAGCACCATGATAGCGGCAGCTATGGGCGCTTTATAATCCAGCGTCACTTTGGCAGCTTCTGCCAAAGGCTGCCCCAATACCACCCAATCGGAATCTTCCCTGCTTATCCGTGCGATGTCCTGCCACGCACCCTGCACCAGCAAAACATCGCCACTATGCATACGCTCACGTCCCAATTCACGTAATATATATTCCTTCTTACGACGGATGCCCAATACATTTACATTAAATTTATCACGGAACCCCGCTTCCTTCACCGTCCGGTTCACGATATTGGAAGAAGGCATCAACACGATTTCGGCAATTCCGATGTCATAAAAGTCAAGGGACTTGTCGGCTTTGGAGGCTTCTTCAGTGGTATGCCCGTCGAGCATTTCCATTAAAAAGTCTTCAGCAAAACGATTTACGTTCGACACCTCTCCCGTAATGTAAAGCACGTCGCCCACCCAAATAGTCGTATCGGGTGATGCCAATTTCTGGGTAATAGTTTTCAGGAATCTATGTTGGGAAGAGTCTACACGCCGTACTTCAATGATATTCAGACCATACTTGCGGCGTACATCCAGGTCTATGATGGTTTTTCCTATCAGACGGGAGTCATTGACAGCCCTCAAACGGAACAGGTTGCTGGAAAGTCCGTACTCCTGTACCAGTTGGTCCAATGATTTACCCGACAATGTTCCGTCATTCTTTTTGCCTTTCTTGGAGAGAAACCATTTGGTCAGAGGCATTAAAACCAAAGTTCCCACTATCACGCACACAATGCCCACCGGCAAGAAGGAGAAGAAAGACAGCGGTTCAAAGCCCGCTCCCGTCAATGTATTCTGAATGACCAAGTTAGGAGGCGTACCGATAAGTGTCATCATACCGCCCATGCTGCTGGCAAAAGCCAAAGGCATCAATAGACGGCTAGGATTCATTCCGGCACTCAGTGCCAAGCTCACCACGATAGGCAGCATCAAAGCCACCGTTCCCGTATTGCTCACAAAAGCACCAATGGCAGAGGTAACCAGCATAACCAGCAAGAAGAGTTTCAGCTCGCTTTTGCCTGCCAGCTTTAAAATGCGCGAACTTATCATTTTAGCCAGCCCGGTCTGAAAAATGGCGCCGCCCACAACGAACAAGCCCACCATCATAATCACCACCGAGTTGGAGAAGCCGGAAAGGGCCTCTTCAGGAGTAAGAATCTGAAATATCAATAAACCAATCAGCGCACAAAGCGCCACAATGTCCGAACGGACTTTGCCTGCTACAAAAAAGGCAGCGGAGAGAACAAGGATAATAAGGGTAATCAGCATAAATATGTATATTAAGAATGCACAAATATACTTATTTACGCATGATCACACAACCCCTTACTACCTCAAATTACTGATTCAGAACTCGAATTTTTCCAACTTCATGGCAGCCAGCCCCTGGATTTTGGGCACCAGGGCCACAAAATGGTCTGCTTTTTCATGGGCAGACAATGACTCTGCATCTTTCCATGTTTCACAAATCATAAGAACATCGCTGCGAGTGGCGCTCTCAAACACATCATAAGCAATGCATCCATTGTCCTTCAAGGAATATGCGACCAGTTCTTTGGCAGATTCCAATACTGCGGCACGGTTCTCCGCACTTACCTGAATAAAAACATTTAATCTAATCATACTTGTATAAATTTTAAGTGCATCGCAAATTTAAGCAGAATAAATATCTCCACCAACAAAAGTAAATTGTTATTAATTCCTTTCCCGCCGGATGAACCAATCTTTGGCAAGTATGTTGTCTCATCAGAATTGATTCTAACTTTAACTATTAAAAACTGACTTGATTATGAAATGTAAAGATTCTAATTTCTGGATCGGACTGGGAATAGGTTCGGTTGCCGGTGCATTGGCCTACCACTTCTCCCGTACGGAGAAAGCTAAAAAGTTGGAAGATGCCATATGCCGTGCCATCCACAAAGCAAATGGCGAAGCCAAGGAGTTCATCAACACTGCTGAAGAAGAAGCATTGCACGTTGGCACCAAAGTAGCAGACAAGATGGCCCATGAGGCCCATGAGGCCGCAGAGAAAGCTGACAATCTGAAAAACAAGGTTCACAATTTTGCCGATGCTAAGAAATAAAACAAGCACTTGGAAACTTCTGAAGGGGTGTGTCAAAATTCACCACAGATTACACGGATTAACACAGAATGAGCTTAATCTACTGATAGTCAAAGATACTTATCTGTGCAAATCTGTGTAATCTGTGGTGAATACCAGTTTCGACACACCCTCTTTGCATATCGACCCATCAGTTCTGCAGACTGCGCCGATTCAAAATATCATTCATATGCTCCAATGCCCATCCTACCAAAGATTCAATATGCGGCATCAGGCTACATCCGATTTCTGTAAGGTTATACTCCACACGGGGAGGAACTTCCGCATAGACTTTCCTGACAATCAGCCCGTCCGTCTCCAATGAGCGCAATGTAACCGTCAGCATCCGCTGGGAAATATCCCCTATGGTTTTCTGTATATCGCAAAAACGCATCGTTCCATTCGCTTTCAGTGTGACCAGCACAAGCATTGTCCATTTGTCTCCCAACCTGCTCAGTACATCCCGTACCGGACAAGCATCCATACGATGAAAATTTTCCATTCCTTTATTTTACCAATCAGTTCAACCTCAGCAATGGCGACTCTATGCTTAGTGTCCGGCATTGCACCACAAAAGTAATAAACTTACTCAAAATAACTATCGTTTCATACGATAATTAAAACATTCTTTATACTCGTAAATGCATCTGCCTCATCCGGATTATTTGTATTTTTGCAACATCGTTTCCTATTCATATGTAACTGCAAGACTCTTATGAACGTAAAAATAGAAGAAAGCTGGAGAAAACGCCTACAAGAGGAGTTTGACAAACCTTATTTTGAGAAGCTGGTAGCATTTGTAAAAAGTGAGTATGGACATGCCAACGTGCTACCTCCCGGCCATCAAATTTTCCACGTCTTCAACTCTTGCCCGTTCGAGAAAGTGAAAGTCGTCATCCTCGGACAAGACCCTTATCCTAATCCCGGTCAGTATTATGGAGTCTGCTTTTCCGTACCGAAAGGAGTAGCCATTCCCGGTTCTCTGGCAAACATATTCAAGGAAATACATCAGGACCTGGGAAAGCCCATTCCGACTTCCGGAAATCTGGACCGTTGGGTAGCGCAAGGCGTGTTTCCTATGAATTCCGTCCTCACAGTACGTGCCCACGAAACCGGCTCGCACCGGAACATGGGATGGGAAATCTTCACAGACGCTGTTATCAAGAAACTGAGTGATGAACGGGAGAATCTTGTATTCATGCTTTGGGGAGCATACGCCAAAGAAAAAGCCGCTTTAATCAATAGCAGCAGACACTTGATTCTGACTACCGTCCATCCGTCCCCACGTTCTGCCGAATACGGATTCTTCGGTTGCAGGCACTTCAGCAAAGCCAACGATTTCTTACAAAGCAGAGGGATACAAGAAATAGACTGGTAACGCGCTACAATACTCCGCTGACTCCGCTTCCAAACAAAGCAAAGTCCCCCAGGCACGGGTCGTCCGGAAAGGCCTCTGCCAGAGCTTCAGTAATCCGGCGGGCATTCTTCAAAGAAAATGTTTCTGTCTCGGTGAGTCCCAAAGTATAGGCCACACGGCAGACATGCGTGTCCAAAGGCACAATCAGGTCCCTGCAATCAAATCTCTCCCAAATACCAAAATCCACTTCCGGACCTTTCCTTATCATCCAGCGCAAAAACATGTTCAGTTTCTTTTGGGGACTCTTCGCCGAGACTTCCAAAAATGCACATAACCTTTCCATCGGATTACCGGCATACGTACATAAGGCATCCTCCAGACTGTCAAAAGCAGAATAAGCTGCATGCAAACGCCTGAAATAGGAATGAAAGTCAGCATAAGAAAGCATTCGGTAAAAACTGCTTCTGTCCGTAGCAGGGAAGTCGTTCTTCCATCGGCAGGACAACACGTATTGATGAGGCGATGCCCCCATCACCCTATGCAACTCATCAGCCTTTTTCAATATCTGTTTACGGTTGCCGAAACTCATGATGGCAGTCAGCAACCCACTGATTTCAATATCCTGCTTCCGTTCATAGCGATGTGGAAACTGTACGGGGTCGTTCTGAATGAAGCCGGCGCAATGATAGGCCGCCGCCCACTCCCAAAGTTGTATTTTAATCTCCTCGGTCATCTGCAAGCATTTGTTCTTTTCATCTAAAATGCAAAGATATTGCAAATTGAGTGCAGAACTTTCATGCTTGCACGAAAAAGTTGTGCCGGAATACAGCTTATCTTATTTTAAAGATATTGCATTTATAGCAACATCGGACAAGTAACCTATTTCTTTTCCTCCTATTTTTGCAACATGAAAAAGCCCAATAGAGCCATGCAGCAGAAAAAGACAACCCAGGAGGAATACCAAAAGTGTGTGAACGCAGTAGTGGATTATATAAATCTGCACCTCGGAGAAGAAATTGACCTGAAATCTTTGGCCAGGATTTCCCATTTCTCTCCCTTCTACTTCCACCGCATCATGAAAGCTTTCCTGGGTGAACCCGTCGGTACGTTCATTGTCCGGACGCGTACCGAAGCCGCTGCCCGGTTGCTTCGTTACTCGGACATGCCGATAGCGGACATAGCCTACCGTATAGGCTACTCTTCGCCTTCGTCACTGTCGAAAGTATTCAAGCAGTTCTACGGCATTTCACCATTAGAATACCGTAACAATAAAAACTTTGTAATTATGAAACCAGCCATTATTCGTCCGGAACTGGAACTGAAACACGAAATCAAAGAAGTTCCTGCCCGAAATGTGATTTACATCCGCCTCTTTGGCGACTATAAACTGAACGACTATTGCAGCGCATGGATGCGCCTTTGCCAGTTCATCCAGGAAGAAAAACTGCCTATGGGAGAAGTGATGCCCTACTGTATCTATCACGATGACCCCAAAGTGACACCCGCTGAAAAGCTGCGTACCGATGTATGTATGGTCCTACCCTCATTTGCAACGGCCAAAGGAGACATAGGATTTAAACAGCTCGCGGCAGGCCGCTATGCCATATTCCTATACAAAGGTCCATACGAACATCTGCAGGCCGTATACGATACCATCTACGGGAAGTATATCCCCGAAATGGAATGTAGCTTACGGGATGAGTCCAGTGCGGAACGTTACCTGAACAACCCCGCAGATACGGCGCCGGAGGAACTGTTGACAGAGATTTATATTCCGGTAGAGTAGGCAAACTGTTCTGCCGGAGCTATCAGACTTTCTCCCCGGAAGAGTTTAGGAGCCAGACAGCGAACAAGTATTCGTTCCTCCATGGAGTAAAAATCGTTCCACCATGGTGGAACGATTTTTACTCCGCGGTGGAATGATTTTTACCTCATGATGGAACGAATAAATATCAGGCAAGCCGGTCGATACTATATTAGATACCCATATCTATACTGTATTGTAAAAAAGGGACACTCCCTTGTCTGTATGCTTGTTTTTATTCATTAATTTTGCACGACGCAATGCGAATCAAGCAATTGACGCAAACAGATAATTTTAAAATCTCCATTAAAATCAAGATAAAAAATGCAAAATGTTTCCATAAAAGGGTTTATATATGCGGCTCTCTCCTCTGCCACCTTCGGGCTGGCTCCTTTCTTCACCATTTCATTACTCCTTGCGGGCTTCTCCTCTTTCGAAGTATTGGCCTACCGATGGGGAATAGCTTCACTTACCTTGGTCGTTTTCGGCATTATGCTGGGCGAGACATTCCGCATCAGCAGGAAAGACTGGGGAACGGTGTTCATCCTCAGCCTGCTCCGAGCAGCTACCTCCTTCAGTCTGGTCATCGCCTATCAGAACATATCCAGCGGAGTGGCATCCACCATTCATTTCATGTATCCGCTGGCCGTGGCACTGGCCATGATGGGCTTTTTCGGAGAAAAGAGGTCATTCGCCATTCTGTTTGCCGTGTTGGTGTCACTAAGCGGAGCTGGACTTTTGTCATCCGGCAAAATAGACTTTGAAGGAGGAAACACGACCATCGGGCTGATTGCCGCCGGTCTGTCCGTATTCTTTTATGGAGGATATATCGTAGGAGTAAGGAAGAGCCGTGCCGTGCAGATTCCCTCCACTGCATTGACATGCTACGTAATGGGGCTGGGAGCCTTGTTCTTTATTATAGGAGGATATCTGACCGGAGGCATCCGGCTGGCCAATGATACCCACACATGGCTGAATATTCTCGGACTGGCGCTGCCGGCAACAGCCATATCCAACATCACCCTGGTAAAAGCCATTAAACACATCGGCCCTACACTGACTTCCATTTTCGGGGCCTTGGAACCTCTAACAGCCGTAGTTTTCGGTTGCCTGATATTCAATGAAAGCTTCACACCGGCCAGCGTCGTCGGCATGGCGCTGATAATAACGGCCGTTACAGTTGTGGTGGTACACGAAAAGAAAAAGGAGAGCCAGAGTTGATTATCCTTATTTCGCCTTTTTATAATCCGTGATGAAACCCTCCATCATCCACTTGGCCAAGGCCTGGCGGTTCGAACTGATTACAAAACGGCGCTGGTCAAAAGTGTTCTGGATATTTCCCAATTCCACGAATACGGAAGCGGGAGAAGTATTGGCTAACACATAAAGATTGCGTGCGCTGACAGTTCCGGTAAACCCACGGTTGGGCTGGTGCTTGTCATATTTCGATTCGAAAGTTTTCTTCATGGTCTTAGCCAGACGCTTGCTGTCGGGCTTGCTTTTAGAGTGGTAAAAGAACACATCGGTCTGATGGCTCTTGCTGCGACTGTCCACATGAAGGAAAATGGCACGGCAATATTTATAGTTCTTGCGATCCTTCTTGTAAAACTCATTGATTTTGGCGCAACGTTGCCGGAGACGTGCCACTTGGTTCAAGGGTATGGGAGCTCCCATGCACGTCTCACGTTTGCTGTTGGAAAGGTACTTGTCATCACGGATTCCGTCTTTAGCATCCTGGATAATGATACGGACTTCCGCCCCCTCTTGCATCAAGTTACGGGCAAGGCGCAAAGCCACATCATACGCATACTCATCTTCATGCAGTTCTATTTTGCCGATTCTGCCGATAGCTCCGGGGTCGGGGCCTCCATGTCCGCTCACTACATAAAAACAAGCGCCCTGCAAACGGTTAGATGTCACTTTTACACTGGCAAGCGCTTTCCCGAACAAAGGTTCATTGATTGTCTTCTTCCCATTGCCAACCGGCTTTGATAATGGGGGCAGTACATACTTCACTCCCAGCCGCAATTCCTCCTTCCCTTTAAGAAGTTTCTTGTTCAGCTCCAAAAACTCCTTATAATAGGCTCTCCCCGGGCGCTTGTTACGTTCCAGGAAAACAGAGATTCCTTCTCCACGTCTCGGACTATCCCGCTCTTCCTGAGCCGAAGCATTAAAAGCAAACAAAGTACAAAAGAGGATGGTCAGTAAACAAAATATGCGTTTCATATTCCAATTATTCATCATTTATTCGGTTCGCTACAAATTTCCAGTCGCTAATTTATAGCATTTTACCATACTTAAGCACAAAATTATAATTTTTTCCCTACTTTTGCGACAACTTACGCGATAATAGATAAGAAACTTTTAAAACAGATAACATTATGGCAAAGCAATTCAAGCCGGAGACGCTGTGCGTACAAGCCGGATGGACTCCTAAAAAGGGCGAGCCCCGTGTACTCCCCATCTATCAAAGTACAACTTTCAAATATGATACCAGCGAACAGATGGCACGCTTGTTCGACCTTGAAGACAGCGGCTATTTCTATACCCGCCTGCAGAATCCTACAAACGATGCAGTAGCCGCCAAGATTGCCGCCCTCGAAGGTGGTGTGGCCGCTATGCTGACATCCAGCGGACAAGCAGCCAACTTCTATGCCATTTTCAATATCTGCCAGGCAGGAGACCATTTTGTTTGCTCCTCTACCATCTATGGCGGAACATTCAACCTCTTCGGAGTGACTTTGAAGAAATTGGGCATCGACGTCACTTTCGTCAACCCAGATGCCAGCGAGAAAGAAATTTCCGCTGCTTTCCGCCCCAATACCAAGGCCCTATTCGGCGAAACCATCTCCAACCCTACGCTCGAAGTGCTCGATATAGAGAAGTTTGCACGCATTGCCCACAGCCATGGCGTGCCCTTGATTGTGGACAACACCTTCCCTACCCCTATCAACTGCCGCCCGTTTGAGTGGGGTGCCGACATCGTAGTACACTCTACTACCAAATACATGGACGGACATGCCACCAGTGTAGGTGGAGCCATTGTAGACAGCGGTAACTTCGATTGGGATGCACACGCCGACAAATTCCCCGGACTGTGCACACCGGACGAGTCTTACCACGGACTGACTTATACGAAAGCCTTCGGCAAAATGGCTTACATCACCAAGGCTACAGCCCAACTGATGCGCGACCTGGGCAGCATCCAGTCTCCACAAAACGCATTCCTACTGAACCTGGGTCTGGAAACACTGCACCTGCGTATGCCCCAACATTGCAAGAATGCACAAGCGGTAGCCGAGTATCTTGCCCAGAACGACAAAGTGGCTTGGGTGAATTATTGTGGTCTGCCGGGCGACAAATACTACGAGCAGGCACAGAAGTACATGCCGAACGGCTCTTGCGGCGTTGTCACCTTCGGCTTGAAGGGCGGACGGGAAGAGTCTATCAAGTTTATGGATTCACTGAAACTGGCGGCCATCGTGACTCATGTGGCCGATGCACGTACTTGCGTGCTGCACCCAGCCAGCCATACACACCGCCAGTTGACAGACGAGCAGCTGATGGAGGCAGGTGTACGCCCCGACCTGATTCGCTTCTCGGTAGGTATAGAGAATGCAGAGGATATTATTGCCGACATCGAACAAGCGCTGAACGCCTAAAGGAATAAACAAAAGGGAGTGCATTTTCGGACAATGCACTCCCTTTTCATTTCAATATTCTCTATTACTCAACATTCAATATAATCGTCAAACTTTCCTTGCCTTGGTAGAAGGTCTTTGCTTTCACTACCAGGGAACCACACTTCACCGGTTCTTTCCATAAGGTTGACTGGGCAGTAGGTTCCGAACCATCAGTTGTGTAACGTACTTCAGCACCATCAATGGCCACATTAGCATACAGATTTCCATCTTTTACCAATAATCCCGGCTGAGGCAAGCGGAAGTTAATCCCATTCTTTGCCCAATAAGGCATTTCACTCTTGCTGATTTTCTCATAATAAAGTGCCAAAGCCTGATTGAAAGCCTGCTGCTCCCGCACGCCGGACAGGTTTTCCCATACCGGATGAGCATTCCAGCCACGTTCTGCCAGCCCTAATATTTTGGGGAAAAGAAGATATTCCACGCCATCAAAACTACGGATAGTTTCGGCAAACAATTGCCCTTGTACACCCATAATATGCTTCTTGCCTATCTCTGTCAAAGCAGTCTTCCCCTTTTCCGCATTATCCAAATCAATGGGATTGCCTGCCATATCCACACGCAGCGAACGATAAATGCTGAAAGGAAGCATAGAGAAAGAGACAGACTCATCCACATAACCTCCCCAATCGAGTCCACGCTCGTCCGGATGACCATTGTAAGCCATATCCATATAGAAATTGCCCACGTTGCAAAGGATGACCGGGTAACCGTTATTGGCTGTCTGATAAACCACTTCATCAGAGCCCGGTACAGTATTCCAGCAATACACACCGGCAGCCTGGCCCCTCAACTGTTGATGAGCCTCTTCGGTATGCCCCAAAGCAACTTCCTGCCAACCACTGAATTTCAGTCCGTTCTTCTGCATCACATCCGCCATTTGCGTAATGAAATACTCCGACAAATCATGAGCTTTCGTCATGCCTTTTTCCTTCATCAGCTCTTGGCATTTCGGAGAGCCCATCCACACGCCGCGAGGCACTTCGTCACCACCCAAATGCACTGTGGACAATGAAAGACCGGCTTCCTGATACATCGCATTAAGTTCCTGAATCACCTTCTCCATAAAACGGTAGGTAGAAGGCAAGGCGACATTCATCACATTGTCCGTATAATATTGTACAGAAACATAACGTGAAGTATCTTCCGGTTCACTCAATATATATTCTGTAGCTTTTCCCGGATCAGTTTCAAAATATTTGTTATAGCGTGCCTTCATGGAGACAATGGCAGCGCGGGCATGCCCCGGAGATTCTATTTCCGGAACAATGCGGACATGTCTTTCGGCAGCATACTTCAGCAAATCAATAAATTCCTCGCGGCTATAATATCCATTGCCTACAGTCTTTGCATCAGGGTCATAGCCACCGTCATAACATGGGTAGAGGCACTGGCTTTCGTCAGTGGTATGCCCGCGACGGCTACCCACAGCAGTCAGTTCCTCCAAACCAGGAATCTCCAAACGCCAGGCTTCATCATCACAAAAATGGAAATGCAGGACATTCAATTTATAAGATGCAAAAATATCCACCAGTTTCTTCAAGTTCTCCGGAGCGGTGAAATTACGGGCAATATCTATCATTTGTCCACGATATGCCAAGTCCGGATAATCCCGAATGGAGACTGCCTCCAGCAAATAAGGTGTCTGCTTGTCCTTCAACATTGACAAAAGTGTCTGTGTACCATTAAAGATGCCATGAGGAGTGGCAGCACTGATTTTTATCAGGTTGTCACCTATATTGATAGTATAATATTCATCATTTACGGCCTCCTTCCTATCAAGCAGTTCTTCCAGCACAATCTTCACGGAAGCATTTCCGACAACTTCCAAGCCATACAAACCTGTCAGTTTCTCTTTCAGCAACTTGGCTTCACCGGTAAAGTTCTCCGGAAATGCCAAAGCTACCTTACCTTCCAATACGACATTATCGCCTTCAATGGCTACCACTTTCTTTACAGACGGAAGAATGTCTGACTGCACCAAAGCAGGAGCACCAGCCAAGCGAAGATTGGATTCATAAATCTTAGTCGCATCCGGATAGCCGCTCATTGACTCGGGAGAAGGAAGCGGCAGCGCCTTCAAAGCCACGGGCAACGGACTGCCCTCTTTACCATCCACAGTCTCCACCCAATAAGTTCCTTCCGGTACATGGGAGTTCCGGTCCAGCTTGTAAGTGCAAAGGAAAGTGATCCGCATGGAATCACCGGGAGCCAGCGGAGCAAATTCGTCTGTCGGATACATTTTGAAAAAATTACCGTTCACTACCTCTACCTTCACTTCAGAGGCTCCTTCCTGCTTCACCCCTCGGGGAAGCTGTGAATAGTAAATCGTCCAGTTCTTTTTTAGAGGTTTTTGAGAGATATTCTTGAGAATAAAGGTATTCTCATAATATCCGGGTTCGATGTCACTTGCACCCATTTCCCAGGTCAGAGCAACCGGTGCCTTAGGTTCATTACTCGTTTTACATCCAGCAAATAGTGCCATTACACAAAATAATAATCCTGCCAGAGGAAGTTTCAAAATTCTCATGCAACTCATGTGTTAAGTTAATAAATGGGGGTAATCTCTAAAATCTGATGCCAAAAATAAGCATTTTAAGCTAATTAACTGATAAAAGTAATAGATTTTATTGACAGCGAGCTACAATTTAGAACTTTTATACCTACATTTGCAGCCAAATTATAACCAATTTAACTATTCTACCATGGCTAAAATAACCAAAGAAGCAGCCTTGCTCTACCATTCGCAAGGCAAACCGGGTAAGATTGAAGTAGTACCCACCAAGCCTTACAGTACACAAACCGATCTTTCTCTCGCCTACTCTCCGGGCGTTGCAGAACCGTGCCTCGAAATTGAGAAAAACCCGCAAGATGCATATAAATATACAGCAAAAGGCAATCTGGTAGCTGTCATCTCCAACGGAACCGCCGTGCTCGGCCTGGGCGATATTGGCGCCCTCAGCGGCAAACCCGTCATGGAGGGTAAAGGTCTGTTGTTCAAAATTTATGCAGGTATCGACGTATTCGACATCGAAGTAAATGAAAAAGACCCCGACAAGTTCATCGAAGCTGTCAAGGCTATTGCCCCAACATTCGGAGGTATCAACTTGGAAGACATCAAAGCACCCGAATGTTTCGAAATAGAACGCCGCCTGAAAGAGGAATTGGACATCCCCGTGATGCACGACGACCAGCACGGCACCGCCATCATCTCCAGCGCAGGATTGCTGAACGCCCTGGAAGTGGCAGGCAAGAAGATAGAGGAAGTGAAAATCGTCGTAAACGGTGCCGGGGCTTCCGCCACCTCATGTACCAAACTGTATGAAGCGCTCGGTGCACGCCGTGAGAATATCCTGATGCTGGACAGTAAGGGAGTCATCACCAGCGACCGCGAGAATCTGACCGAGCAGAAACGTTACTTTGCCACCGACCGTCGCGATGTACATACTCTGGCAGAAGCCATCAAAGGCGCCGATGTATTCCTCGGACTGTCAAAAGGTAATGTGTTGACCCAGGACATGGTTCGCAGCATGGCAGACCATCCCATCGTGTTTGCCCTTGCCAACCCTACTCCGGAAATCTCTTACGAAGACGCCATGGCAGCACGTCCGGACGTACTGATGTCCACCGGTCGTTCCGACTATCCTAACCAGATTAATAATGTAATCGGTTTCCCCTACATCTTCCGCGGTGCCCTCGACACGCAGGCAAAAGCCATCAACGAAACAATGAAAATTGCTGCCGTACACGCCATTGCCAACCTTGCCAAGCAGCCCGTGCCTGATGTGGTAAACGAGGCATACCACGTAAACAACTTCACTTTTGGTCCCGAATACTTCATCCCGAAACCGGTTGACCCGCGCCTCATCACCGAAGTGTCCTGCGCTGTGGCCAAAGCTGCCATGGAAAGCGGTGTAGCCCGCAAAGACATCGAAGATTGGGATGCCTACCGCCTGCAACTGCGTGAGCTGATGGGTTACGAAAGCAAACTGACCCGCCAGCTCTACGACACCGCCCGCCGCAACCCGCAACGTGTGGTATTTGCCGAAGGCATCCACCCCAATATGCTGAAAGCTGCTGTGGAAGCCAAGGCTGAAGGTATCTGCCATCCTATAATATTGGGCAACGACGAAGCCATCGAGAAGCTGGCAAAAGAACTAGACCTTAGCCTTGAAGGTATCGAGATAGTAAATCTGCGCCATCCGGATGAAGCGCCGCGCCGTGAACGCTATGCCCGCATTCTATCTGAAAAACGTGCCCGCGAAGGCGTCACTTACGAAGAAGCCAACGACAAAATGTTCGAACGTAACTACTTTGGTATGATGATGGTGGAGACGGGTGAAGCAGACGCTTTCATCACAGGCCTTTACACCAAATACAGCAATACCATCAAGGTCGCCAAGGAAGTCATCGGCATCCGTCCTGAATACAAACATTTCGGCACCATGCATATTCTGAACTCCAAGAAAGGCACATACTTCCTGGCAGATACGCTGATTAACCGTCATCCCAATGCCGAAACGCTGATTGACATTGCCAAGCTGTCGGAATATACCGTCCGCTTCTTCAATCATACACCGGTAATGGCCATGTTGAGTTACTCCAACTTCGGTGCGGATAAGGAAGGAAGTCCGGTAAGTGTACACGAAGCAGTGGATTATATGCAACAAAACTATCCTGACCTTGCCATTGACGGAGAAATGCAGGTGAATTTCGCCATGAACCGCGAAATGCGTGATGCCAAGTACCCGTTTACGCGCTTGAAAGGAAAAGACGTAAACACACTGATTTTCCCGAACTTGAGTTCTGCAAACTCTGCTTACAAGCTGCTGCAGGCGATGGATACGGACTCCGAACTGATTGGTCCTATCCAAATGGGGCTGAACAAGCCTATCCACTTCACCGATTTTGAAAGCTCCGTGCGAGATATCGTGAATATCACCGCAGTGGCAGTTATCGATGCTATCGTAGACAAAAAGAAAGCAGCCAAATGAAACGACCGTTATCAAAAATCCAAATAGTTTGCATTGTGCTGCTTTGGGCAGCACTTTGCTACATTGTTTTGATATCTATCGAACGAATTGACGGTCCAATCATCCTAACGCTTGCCATTTCGGCGGCTTTAGTATTTATTCCCGTCATAAAGTCTCTAAAAAGAGGATAAATAATATCTTTTTATTCCATTTTGCGGTATAAAACAATAAAATTGTTGTTTTATACCGCATTTTCTTTATAAAATGTTTGCTCGTTTCATTTTTATGTGTACTTTTGCAACCGCAATGAGAGGAAAAGGAAACAAACCGAAAATCGAATTGTTTTAGGTAACATATAGTAGCAACCAATAAAAGAAATAGATTATGAATGCAGCTAAGGTATTAGAAGACCTGAAAAGACGGTTCCCCAACGAACCGGAGTATCATCAAGCAGTAGAAGAAGTTCTTTCTACGATTGAAGAAGAGTATAACAAGCATCCGGAGTTTGACAAAGCCAATCTGATTGAACGTCTTTGCATCCCCGATCGCGTTTACCAATTCCGTGTTACTTGGGTAGACGATAAAGGTAACGTACAAACCAACATGGGCTATCGTGTGCAGCACAACAACGCTATCGGCCCTTATAAAGGCGGTGTTCGTTTCCACGCTTCTGTAAACCTGAGCATCCTGAAATTCCTTGCTTTCGAGCAGACATTTAAAAACTCATTGACAACTCTGCCTATGGGTGGCGGTAAAGGCGGTTCGGACTTCTCTCCGCGCGGCAAGTCAAATGCTGAGGTCATGCGTTTTGTTCAGGCTTTCATGCTGGAGTTATGGCGTCATATCGGCCCTGAAACAGACGTACCTGCCGGTGATATCGGTGTAGGTGGTCGCGAAGTAGGTTTCATGTTCGGTATGTATAAGAAGCTGGCTCATGAATTTACGGGTACTTTCACCGGTAAGGGCCGTGAGTTCGGCGGTTCGCTGATTCGTCCGGAAGCTACCGGCTACGGTAACATCTACTTCCTGATGGAAATGTTAAAGACTAAGGGTACTGACTTGAAAGGCAAAACTTGTCTGATTTCCGGTTCCGGTAACGTAGCTCAATATACGGCCGAGAAAGTATTGGAATTGGGTGGTAAGGTATTGACCATGTCTGATTCTGACGGTTATGTATACGATCCGGACGGCATTGACCGCGAAAAGTTGGATTACATCATGGAGCTGAAAAACCTCTATCGTGGACGTATCCGCGAATATGCTGAACAATATCCGGGTGTCAAGTACGTAGAAGGTGCACGTCCTTGGGGTGAAAAGGCAGACATCGCCCTGCCTTCTGCAACTCAGAATGAAATAAATGGAGATGATGCCAAAAAACTAATTGCTAATGGTGTCATGGCTGTGTCCGAAGGTGCAAACATGCCTTCTACCCCTGAAGCAATCCGCGTATTCCAAGATGCAAAGATTCTGTATGCTCCGGGTAAGGCAGCCAATGCCGGCGGTGTATCAGTATCCGGTCTCGAAATGACTCAGAACTCCATCAAGTTGAGCTGGAGTGCAGAGGAAGTGGACGAGAAATTGAAGAGCATCATGAAGAACATTCACGAAGCTTGCGTGCAATATGGTACGGAAGCCGACGGTTATGTAAATTACGTGAAGGGTGCCAATGTGGCCGGATTTATGAAGGTGGCAAAGGCGATGATGGCGCAAGGGATTCTGTAAGAACTAAAGCCATAGTACAACTACAACAGAAGAAAGGTGAGGGGCTCAAAGCTTTTCACCTTTTTTCTGTTTAATAATATAGAAGAAACAAAATTTTGTTTTTTTCAATCCATTATCACATAAATCAGATAACTTTGCGGAAGTTAATAAGAGAAGACCATTATCATTGAAGCAAACCAAACGATTATGAATACAATAGAAATCCCCGTACTGCTGTTGACCGGTTATCTAGGCAGTGGCAAAACGACGTTGGTAAATCACATTCTTTCTAATAAACGTGGCATTAAGTTTGCCGTTATCGTCAATGACATAGGCAAAGTGAACATTGATGCAGACCTTATACAGAAAGGTGGCGTGGTGGGAAAGAAAGACGACAGCCTGGTAGCTCTGCAGAATGGCTGTATCTGCTGTACGCTGAAGACAGACTTGATAGAGCAGATGTTCGAAATCATGAAGATGCAACGCTTCGACTACATCGTGATTGAAGCGAGTGGCATCTGTGAACCGGAGCCTATTGCCCAAACACTCTGCTCCATTCCTCATATGGGAGGAGCGTATACTAAATACGGTATTTGCCGCTTAGACTGCATTACCACCGTGGTGGACGCCTTACGTCTGCAAAGTGAATTTTCTTGCGGAGATGATTTGACACGCAAAGGCATTGATGAGGAAGATATAGAAAACCTCATCATTCAGCAGATTGAGTTCTGCAATATTATCCTGCTGAACAAAGCAGCAGAAGTACAGCCCGAGGAATTAAAACGTATCAGGCAGATTATCCACACCTTGCAACCCGGTGCCCAAATTATAGAGTGCAACTATGCAGATGTAGACCTGGATAAGATTATCCATACCCACCTCTTTAACTTTGAACGTGCCGCAACTTCCGCCGGATGGATTCGTGGCATAGAGCAACAAGTAAGCGAAGAGGAGGAAAAAGAGGCGCATTACCATCATGAAGATGAACATCATCATGAAAGCGAACATCATCACGAGAAATGTCATCACCACCATCACGAAGGAGGTGAAGTAGAAGAATACGGTATTGGCACATTTGTCTACTACCGCCGTCCTGCATTCGACATTCATAAGTTCGACCACTATGTCGCTACCAAATGGCCCCGCAGCGTTATCCGCGCCAAGGGTGTCTGCTACTTCAGCCACAACCGCGACATGTCCTTCCTCTTTGAACAAGCAGGTATACAGAAGAAAATAACTGAAGCCGGACAATGGTATGCCACCGCCCCCGAAGAAGACATGATAGAACTGATGCGCCAAGAACCGGGATTGCTAAAAGACTGGGACGAGCAATACGGCGACCGCATGCTGAAGATAGTATTCATCGGACAAAATATGGATAAAGAGCAAATCATCCGCGACTTGGACAAATGCCTTGAATAACTTCCTAAAAAAGTGCTCCCCGTCATTCCGATCTTAAGAACAACGGGGAGCATCGTCCCAGGCGCGTAACTCTATTTTAAGAATCAGGAACCATATCAATTCTCCGTAAAACGGAACATTTTGAAATACACCTTCTGCTCTGTGTCGGATACATTCACCAGCCTCATCTTCGCAACGCTCAAATCCTTGAGAGATGCCTTCACCTGCGTTCTGTATCCCGGCTTCAAATCCACCGCCTGCCAGTTTGTGCCATCCGAAGTTACTTCCAGTTTAAACTTCGAATCAGCAACCTCCGCATCTCCCAAATCGATAAGCACCGAACTCAACTGGCGGGCATAATCCATCGAAATGGTCAGCACACCGCCTGCCTGCCAGTTGATGACTTCATTGGACGGAATAATTGTATTCACCTTTCCCTTCTGCTGAATAGGAAGCGAAGCCAACTGATTCACGTCGCTCTTCAACGTGTAGGGAGAATAAACAGCCTTTGTATCAAGCCCGGCATGGAACGCTGCATTATAGCCCGTTGTCGCCGCTTCGAACAAAGCATTGAAAGTAGGCATCAGATGCAGGCTGCCGCTCTTTATGCCCGCTTTATATTGGGCATCCGTCTCACCCATCAGCACCAGCAGGGCGCGGGCGTGTTCGTAGCTACCTATAAATGCATCCTTCTGCTGGCGCAGGCGTATCATGTTCAGCACCTCCGCACCATACTCTCCCACTTGTTTGAACTGAATGAGCCAAGGCCTTATTTCAGTTATCAACGGACGATTCTCATTTCCCGACGCAAGCAATCCATCAGCGGCAACGATTATCTTCCGGCATTCCTCAGCTACCTGCCGATAGGCATCTTCATCTATCTCGTTTTTCTCTTGATAGGCTTTCAACAAGGCAGAGAGAGCAGGCTGAATGGCAACGGACTCTTCACGACGGAAGCGATGTCCATTCTGTCCCGGGTCGGAATTATGAGCAGCGAAGATTTCCAAATATTCGGCATGAAGTGGCATAAGGTCTCTGACTGCATGTTTCCAAGAAGTTTCACTATCATAATTCTCCATATTCCAAGTATAATCAGCTACACTGTACAGAGAGATTTTGGAAGCCTCGGCATGTTCCATCGGATTGGAAACAAAAGCAGACATATCATCTTTTATATCAAGCCCGTTTCCATAAACCGGCCCTAGCAGCAAATGGTCTTGTACATAATCCGAAACGGGGAAATTCCACCAAATGTACGCCTTACGTTTCAGCAGCGGATTGACGAAGTCCAGCGTAGACTTATCTATAGTAGCAACTACCATATCACCGGTCCACATCACCTTGATACCCTCGTTCAACTTATCACCAAGCGTAGTGAGATAGCCTCCCTCCACATCGGTCCATGACTTGTTGTACTCTGTGGGACACAATATCAATGGTGCAACATCCCGCTTGACTTTTACAAAATGGTCGTCAATATAGTTCAACAGTTCAGCCTGCTTGTCCGCCTTTGTCCCCTCACCCGAAATATCATCAAAGAAAACGGCAAAACCACGCACACCCAACTGGTACATGCTTTCGAACTTCTGCAACAATAACGAGCGGTCTTCTTCATTCCAGCGAATATCCTGACCCGGATGAATGGCCCAATAGAAAATAACATTGTTCTCCTTCGCCCTATTCACCAATACTTTCAACTCTTCTCCTTCTCGAACAGGATAAGGCTTGCGCCAGTTGGGAGTCCGGTGATAAGGATCGTCTTTCGGTCCATAGATATAGACATTCATTTTGTTCCGACCATAAAAATCAAGCTGGCGTATACGCGCCTCCTGACTCCAGGGAGCACCGTAAAAACCTTCTACCACACCCCGATAGGGAACATCAGGATAGTCCGTCACTTCAGCCAAAGGCAGCTTGTCTAAAGCAAGCAACTGCGCAAGAGTCTGTACACCATAGTACGCTCCCCGTTCGTCAGCACCGGCTATGACGATGCAGTCTTTTTCTATTTTCAGGAAATAACCTTCGGATTTGCGTGGAATCCGATGTTGGTATTTCTTAATAATCTTATCTCCTTTCACTCCTATATATACACGGAAAGAAGCGCCAAGCACCTCTTCCGGCATCAATGAACGGAGTAAAGGCAACGCAGGTCCGTCCTGCACGGAATTGCCGGAAAGGATCTGGTATTGTCGGGGAATATCAACAGAATCTTTTTGCGTAATATATTCTTGGGGAGTAGGTTGCAAATGAAACTCTTGCGCACAAAGCGTCGCTGTCGTCAGCATACCGAATGCTCCCAGTAACAGTAGTTCTTTTCTCATAAGCGGATTATTAAATTAAGGAATATCTATGTATTAAGAAAACTCTTCCATGCATTCAAGGTTGATACGTTCAAAAATAAGAAATAAATATGAAAACACGTACAAATACAGACATTTATTTCAATTTAAAGATTCATTCCGCATCCGTTTGAGTTCATCGCACACAGCCGGATGCAGGAAGTAGCGTACGTCTTTTCCCTCCTCTATGGCCCGACGGATAAAAGTGGAGCTGATTTCGAATATCGGAGAAGAAACTGTCCGCACATTCTGCGGTAAAAAGGTGGCCTCTACCGGATAGCCGGGACGGGGATAAACCAGAAGATGATTTTCGGCAATAATGCGTTCCGACTCGTACCAACGGTGGAACAGCCTCCAGTTGTCCGAACCAATGACAAGATGGAAAGTGTGTTGGGGATAAGTCCGTTTCAGTGCGTCCAACGTATGAACAGTATAAGAAGGCCGAGGCAGATGGAATTCAAAATCGGAAGCGCGAAACTTGGGATAACCCTCAGTGGCTAGCTGCACCAGCTTCAAACGTAACTTGTCATCCATCAGTTCGTTTTCTTCCTTCAGCGGATTGTGGGGGGTGACCATAAACCACACTTCGTCCAGGTCCCCGTATTCGCAAAGATAGTTGGCGAGGGCCAAATGTCCGATGTGTATCGGGTTGAACGAGCCGCTGAAGATTCCTATATTCATTTATTCTTATTCATATACAACCTTACAAAGGACGTCTTTGCAACGCACGCCAGGCAGCCCAAGCATTGAAAATCGTCACTACAGAGATAAGAAACATTGAAATACTGGAACGAGGCTCGCCATGATGTATATACAATACACCCACAACAAGGGAGCAGACGAACAGAACGCTATTAATAATTAGCAATGCCTTGTTCAGCTTCGGGCTATTCTTCCTCCTCGGTGCCAACTGGTTGTACACTCCTCCACGTTGTTTCATTCGTTCAAGAATTGAGAGATTACTTTCAATGCTTCCGCTTTGGCTGTCTCCAGGTCATCGTTCACAATCACGGTATCGAACTTCGGTGCAAAGCCCAGTTCGTATTCGGCTTTCGCCACGCGGTTCTCTATCACTTCGGGAGCATCTGTTCCGCGCCCCACCAAGCGTTTGCGCAATTCCTCCACTGAAGGTGGCTGAATGAAAACAGACAAAGCACGCTCACCATAGAATTTCTTGATATTGCAACCACCCACTACATCCACATCGAACACTACATTCTGTCCGGCAGCCAATTGCTTTTCCACCTGCTCCTTCAGTGTTCCGTAAAAACGGTCCTGATATACCTCTTCATACTCCAGGAATTCATCATTGGCTATGCGACGACGGAACTCGTCAGGAGTCAGAAAGAAGTACTCCACTCCATCTTTCTCCGTTCCGCGGGGCGGACGGCTGGTCGCTGAGATGGAAAATGCCAAGTTCAGATTTTGAGTCAGCAGATAGTTGATAATCGTTGACTTGCCGGAGCCCGAAGGGGCTGAAAATATGATAAGTTTTGCCATCGAATTATTTACGATTTGACGATTTACTATTTGATACTACATGACGTTCAATACTTGTTCCTTGATTTGCTCCAATTCATCTTTCATCTGAACGACAATCTTCTGCATCTCCGCATGATTGGACTTACTGCCCAAGGTATTGATTTCACGTCCCATCTCCTGGGCGATGAACCCTAACTTCTTGCCTTGTCCGGTTCCGGTTTCCAGCGTATTGATAAAATATTTCAGATGATTGCCAAGACGCTGTTTCTCTTCGTTCACATCCAGTTTTTCGATGTAGTAGATGAGTTCCTGCTCCAGACGGTTCTTGTCATAATCCACGCTCAAGGTCTTTTCCAGTGCATCGGTAATACGCTCCTTCACTTTGGCCACACGCTCTTTCTCGTAGGGAGCGATAGTCTCCAACAAATGGGAGATATTGGCGATCTTCTCACGGAACTTCTTTTCAAGGGCAGCTCCTTCCTGCTTACGGAAGTCCACCAGCGCACCGACAGCCTTTTCCACAGCCGAATAGACCACAGCCCATTCCTCCTCACTCAGTTCCTGCGTATCATTCTTCGTCATCACATCCGGCATACGGAGTAACGTGGCAAACCAGTCCGTCGCATCCGGCACAGGTATTCCTAGATTTTCTGATATAGCACAAATCTGCTTGTAATATCCCTCAACCAATGTCTGGTTGATGGGAGTGGCGCTTTCCGCACTCTCTTTCTTTTCTATCCAAAGGCTGAAATCCACCTTTCCGCGCTCCAGTTTCCGTGATATTTCATTACGGATTTCCATCTCCTTCTCACGATAAAGCGGAGCAATGCGGGCAGATAGGTCCATTGCCTTACTATTGAGCGACTTTATTTCAACGTTGATTTTCTTATCAGGCAGTTCGACGGTTGCTTTGCCGTAGCCTGTCATGGATTGTATCATAATGTTATAGTTTTGCGCAAAATTACACGATTATTTTAATTAGTGAAAATAATCACGTAAATTTGCCACAATAAAATCAAGAATAAAAGTTATGTCATGTATCTTGCATATTGAAACGTCCACTTCTGCCTGCTCCGTAGCCGTGAGCGAGGACGGACAGAACGTTTTCAAGAAAGAGGACCTGAATGGCCCTTCACACGCCGTTTCATTGGGAGTCTTTGTGGACGAGGCGCTATCCTTTGCCGATAGCCATGCCATGCCGTTGGATGCAGTCGCCGTGAGCTGCGGCCCTGGTTCGTATACCGGGTTGCGTATCGGCGTGTCAATGGCAAAAGGTGTCTGCTATGGACGTAACCTGCCACTTATCGGGCTGGAAACCCTGAAAGTTCAGTGTGTACCGGTATTGCTCTACCACGATGAGTTGCCCGACGACGCATTACTCTGCCCGATGATTGACGCCCGCCGCATGGAAGTCTATGCTGCCATCTACAACCGTGCCTTGAAATCGGTGCGCGACATTGCAGCCGATATTGTGGACGAAAACTCCTACCTGGAATTTTTAGAGCAACATCCCGTCTATTTCTTCGGTGACGGTGCAGCCAAATGCAAAGAGAAAATCACGCATCCCAATGCACACTTCATCGACGGCATCCGCCCGCTTGCCGGCATGATGTTTCCGTTGGCAGAGAAGGCAATAGCCGAACAAGATTTCAAGGATGTGGCCTATTTCGAACCCTTCTATTTGAAGGAATTCGTAGCCGGCACGCCAAAGAAACTTATTTAGGGTTTAGGGATTAGGGATGAATACCATGCGGTATCACTACGTAGCCCATTAATCACTAATCACTAATCACTAACCACTAATCACTAACCACTAATCATTGAACATTAATCACTAATTAAAGATGCAATATAACACTCAACAAAAACGGATGCCCCTGCCCGAATATGGTCGCAGCATCCAGAATATGGTAGACCACGCGCTGACAATCGAAGACCGTGCAGAACGCCAGCGTTGCGCAAACACAATCATCAACATCATGGGAAACATGTTTCCCCATCTGCGCGATGTACCCGACTTCAAACATAAGCTATGGGACCACCTTGCCATCATGGCCAACTTCCAATTGGATATAGATTATCCGTACGAAATTATCCGCAAGGACAATCTGAATACCAAGCCGGAGAGCATCCCCTACCCCAGTACCAAAATCCGCTACCGCCACTATGGCCGTACACTGGAAGTACTGATAAAGAAAGCCATCGAATTTCCGGAAGGAGAAGAGAAGCAGAACTTGATAGCGCTCATTTGTAACCACATGAAGAAAGACTACATGGCATGGAACAAAGATACCGTCGATGACCGTAAGATTTCAGACGACCTCACCGAACTCTCTGACGGAAAACTGCAAATGACCGACAGCATCGTCCGTCTCATGGCAGAACGTATCGACCTGAACTACCGTCCGAAGATGAACAACCAGAACAATCGGAACAACAACCGGAACAATAAACGGAAATACTAAAATTGAATGATTAGCGATTAGTGGTTAATGCCATGTGGCATCACCATGCTAATCACTAATCACTAATCACTAATCACTAACCCCTAATCACTAATTTCATGGCATCATTTGTAATCGAAGGAGGACACAGCCTTTCCGGTGACATCTACCCCCAAGGAGCGAAGAACGAAGTGTTGCAGATTATCTGCGCCACGCTGCTCACTGCCGAAGAGGTGACTGTGCACAATATCCCGGACATACTGGACGTCAACAACCTTATCCAATTGATGCGGGATATGGGAGTCAGCGTATCAAAAAAGGACATCGACACTTACAGCTTCCAAGCTGCCGATGTCGATTTCGCCTATTTGGAAAGTGACGCGTTTCTGAAGAGATGTTCCAGCCTGCGGGGTTCCGTCATGCTGGTGGGGCCGATGGTTGCGCGTTTCGGCAAGGCCATGATTTCCAAGCCGGGCGGAGACAAGATAGGACGCCGCCGTCTGGACACGCACTTCATCGGCATCCAGAATTTAGGAGCCGACTTCATCTATAATGAGGAGCGTGGCATCTACGAAATATCAGCCAAACAACTGCATGGCAGTTATATGCTGCTCGATGAGGCATCTGTAACGGGAACCGCCAATATCGTAATGGCAGCCGTCCTTGCCAAAGGCAAGACCACCATCTACAATGCCGCCTGCGAACCCTATGTACAGCAACTTTGCAGAATGCTGAACCGAATGGGAGCCAAGATAACGGGTATCGCCTCCAACCTCCTAACCATCGAAGGAGTGGACGAGTTGCACGGTACCGAGCATACCATCCTCCCCGACATGATTGAAGTGGGCAGTTTCATCGGTATGGCAGCCATGACCCGTAGTGAACTGACCATCAAGAACGTCTCCTACGAGAACTTGGGAATTATCCCCGACAGTTTCCGCCGCCTCGGCATCAAAATGGAGCAGCGGGGAGACGACATTTACGTGCCGGCACAAGAAACATACCAGATAGAGTCCTTTATCGACGGCTCCATCATGACCATTGCAGATGCACCCTGGCCCGGACTGACGCCGGACTTGCTCAGTGTACTGCTGGTGGTTGCCACTCAGGCAAAAGGCAGTGTGCTCATTCACCAGAAAATGTTCGAAAGCCGCTTGTTCTTTGTGGACAAGCTGATAGATATGGGAGCGCAAATCATCCTCTGCGACCCGCACCGTGCCGTTGTCATCGGACATGACCACGGCTTCAAACTACGCGGCGGCAACATGACCTCGCCCGATATCCGTGCCGGTATCGCCCTGCTGATAGCTGCCATGAGTGCGGACGGCATCAGCCGCATCCATAATATAGAGCAGATAGACCGGGGATATCAGAATATTGAAGGACGACTGAATGCGCTCGGAGCAAGAATAACAAGAATAGAATAAGATGATAAAGAGAGAAGAAGTATATAAGATAGGTATATTCAACAAGCCCCACGGTATTCACGGAGAATTGTCGTTCACTTTTACGGATGACATCTTCGACCGGGTGGAAGCCGAATACCTAATCTGCCTGCTGGATGGTATACTGGTGCCTTTCTTCTTGGAAGAATACCGTTTCCGCTCCGACACCACCGCCCTTGTCAAACTGGAAGGCGTGGACACGGCAGAACGCGCCCGCATGTTCACTAATATTGAGGTCTACTTCCCCGTAAAGCATGCAGAAGAGGCAGGACCAGGTGAACTGAGTTGGGACTTCTTCGTCGGTTTTCGTATGGAGGAAGTACATCACGGCACGCTGGGAGAAGTGACGGACGTGGACACATCGACCATCAACACACTGTTTGTGGTAGATTATCAGGGAGAAGAACTGCTGGTGCCGGCACAAGAAGAGTTTATCATAGACATTGACCAGAAGCACAAGGTCATCACCGTAGACCTGCCGGAAGGTTTGATAGCTTTGGACGAAACAGAAGAGGTATGAAAAAGAAACGAAGAAAAGCATTTTGGAGTAACATCAAGTTCAAGTACAGACTGACGATTACGAACGAGAATACCCTTGAGGATATCATCACGTTGCGCGTATCCAAGCTGAACGGGCTGTCCGTATTGCTCTCCGTGCTGTTCGTATTGTTTCTCATCGCCTCCCTGATCGTAGCCTTTACCCCACTGCGCAACTACCTGCCGGGATATATGAACAGTGAAATCCGTGCCCAGGTAGTGGAGAATGCCTTGCGCGTAGATTCCCTCCAGCAACTGGTGAACAGACAGAACCTCTATATCATGAATATCCAGGACATCTTCCAGGGCAAGATAAAGGCAGATACCATACATTCCATCGACTCGTTGACCCACCTGCGCGAAGATTCGCTCATGGAACGTACACAACGGGAAGCCGAATTCCGCAAACAGTACGAGGAGACAGAAAAGTACAACCTGACGAGCATCACCGCTCGCCCCGAAATAGACGGACTGATTTTCTACCGCCCCACACGCGGCATGATTTCATCTCCCTTCAATGCCGAAACAAAACACTTCGGCACGGACATTGCCGCCAATCCGGGCGAAAGCGTATTGGCCACCTTAGACGGTACCGTCATACTGAGTACCTACACTGCCGAGACGGGTTATCTGATAGAAATACAGCACAACCAGGACTTCGTGTCAGTCTACAAGCATTGCGGCTCTCTGCTGAAACGGGAAGGAGATACGGTGAAAGGGGGTGAAGCCATCGCACTGGTAGGAAACACCGGCGAGCTGTCCACCGGTCCCCACCTTCACTTCGAGCTGTGGCATAAGGGCAGGGCCGTAAATCCCGAGCTTTACATCGTATTTTAGTCTCCAAATAGTAAATTGTAAATAGCATAATAGTAAATGAAACAGATTGCCATACTCGGTTCTACCGGTTCCATCGGTACACAAGCGTTGCAGGTCATCGAAGAACATCCCGACCAGTACGAAGCATACGTATTGACCGCCAATAACCGCGTAGAGGAACTCATAGCCCAGGCACGCAGATTCAAGCCTGAGGCAGTGGTAATAGCCAACGAATCGAAATACACGCAACTGAAAGAAGCGCTTGCCGACCTACCTATCAAGGTATATGCCGGCGCAGATGCCCTTTGCCAGATTGTGACCGAAAATCCCATTGATATGGTATTGACCGCCATGGTGGGATATGCAGGGCTGAAGCCCACCATGAATGCCATCCGAGCCCGTAAGCCGATAGCCCTTGCCAACAAAGAGACGCTGGTGGTGGCGGGAGAGCTCATCAATGACCTGGCACGCTTCAGCGGTGTCCCCATCCTGCCCGTCGACTCCGAGCACTCCGCCGTTTTCCAGTGCCTGGCCGGCGAGATAGGCAACCAAATAGAAAAAGTGATACTGACTGCCTCCGGAGGTCCGTTCCGCACCTGCACCATGGAGCAACTGGCAACCGTCACCAAAGCGCAAGCACTGAAACACCCCAATTGGGACATGGGCGCCAAAATCACGATAGACTCTGCTTCCATGATGAACAAAGGGTTCGAGGTAATCGAAGCCAAATGGCTGTTCGGTGTACGTCCCGACCAGATAGAAGTCGTGGTACACCCGCAATCCGTCATCCACTCCATGGTACAGTTTGAGGACGGTGCCGTGAAAGCACAACTGGGAATGCCGGACATGCGCCTGCCCATCCAATACGCCTTCTCCTATCCCGACCGGTTGAAAGCCTCTTTCCCGCGCCTGGACTTCAAGCTGTGTACGGAACTGACGTTCGAGCAACCGGACATCACCCGTTTCCGTAACCTCGCCCTGGCCTACGAAGCGCTACATCGTGCAGGCAATATGCCTTGCATTGTCAATGCCGCCAATGAAGTGGTGGTAGCCGCCTTCCTGCAGGACAAAATTTCGTTCCTTGGCATGAGTGAAGTAATAGAAAAGACCATGTCGCGTGTATCCTACTTACAGAAGCCCACCTATGAAGACTATGTGGCTACGGATGCCGAAGCCCGACGGATAGCAGAAGAGCTGATTTGATAGATACACCGGAATGAAAAGAATTATAAAAAACATCTACTCATTTGATACGTTAAATAAGAAAACGTACCTTTGCGAAAATTATAAAAATCGTAAAACAGCAAATAATTAGATGGAAACATTCTTGATTCGTGCCCTGCAACTCATTATGAGCCTCTCGTTGCTCGTTATTGTTCATGAGGGGGGGCACTTCCTTTTTGCGCGTCTGTTCAAGACGCGGGTAGAAAAGTTCTGCTTATTCTTTGACCCTTGGTTCACATTATTCAAGTTCAAGCCCAAACACAGTGACACGGAATATGGTATCGGGTGGCTACCCTTAGGTGGTTATGTAAAAATAGCAGGTATGATAGACGAATCTATGGATACCGAACAGATGAAGCAACCCATGCAGCCATGGGAGTTCCGTGCCAAGCCGGCATGGCAGCGCCTGCTAATTATGGTAGGCGGTGTATTGTTCAACTTCCTGCTCGCATTGTTCATCTATTCCATGATACTCTTTACTTGGGGCGACGAATATATACCAGTACAAAAAGCCCCATTGGGTATGGATTTTAACGAAACAGCCAAAGCCATAGGCTTCCGCGACGGCGATATCCTAATATCTGCCGACGGGGTACCATTCGAACGCTATGACGGCGACCTGCTGACCAGTATTGTCGATGCCCGCCAGGTAAGCGTATTGCGTGACGGGGAAGCTGCTTCAGTCTACATCCCCGAAGACATGATGAACCGCTTGCTGGCAGACAGCGTGCGTTTCGCCAGTTTCCGTTTCCCTTATGTAGTCGACAGCCTGATTGTAGGATACCCTGCCGCTTCCGCCGGTCTGCAAGTAGGTGACAGCATCACCCACTTGGATGGAAAGTCAATAGCCTACTACGACTTCAAAGAAGAGATGCTGAAGCGCAAGAAAGCCAATGCATCCCATGAGGTAACCTTGACATACGTCCGTAACGGTGTGACAGACACCTTGAGCATGATGACCAATGCCGACTATGAAATAGGCGTAGCAGCACGTACGGCAACCGACAAACTGCTGCCCGTTGTCCGCAAGGAATACAGTTTCCTTTCCTCTTTCCCTGCCGGCGTATCTTTGGGGGTAAAGACTCTGAAAGGCTACGTAGGCCAGATGAAATATCTCTTCTCCAAGGAAGGAGCCAAGCAACTCGGAGGTTTCGGAACCATCGGCAGTATTTTCCCCGCCACGTGGGACTGGCACCAGTTCTGGTACATGACGGCATTCCTCTCCATCATCCTTGCCTTTATGAATATTCTGCCCATCCCCGCACTGGACGGCGGACACGTGTTATTCCTCATTTACGAAATCATTGCACGCCGCAAGCCCAGCGACAAGTTTATGGAACGTGCGCAGATGGTGGGCATGTTCCTCTTGTTCGGTTTGCTGATTTGGGCAAACTTCAACGATATACTGAGGTATTTCTTTTAAAGAACAAGACATAAAAAAACGCATCATCCATTCGCAGTAGAACGGATGATGCATTTACATCAAACAGATGATGTGTTCGGGGCAAGCAGACGATGCGTTTGAGCCAAACACATCATCTGTTTTTTCTGTGTCTTATACCAAATGGCCGATCCACTCTTCGCGGTCGCCCGGAAGCAGGTCTATTACCGGAACTTCAACCATTGTATAGCAACCCGGCTGCTGACGCATAGCGGCACGCGCCACACATACCAGCACTTGTGCCGTGAGGGCAGGATTGTTAATACGCATGTTGAACTCAAATAGCTGGTTCTGCGTCTTGCCGGACACACCCTTACGGGTCAAGTTTACCCCATGACCCATATCGAGCAGTGCATCCACACTCGGAACCAATTTTACATGTGTTTCGTCATTCACGAAGTACGGGTCGGCTTTGATGGCTGCAGCCACCTTATCAAATTCGTAACCATCCTTCAACTCAATGTACACCATACGACGGTGAATGCCGGTTCCTGTAGGAATAGTCATGGAAAGAGCGGCTTTCACACCTTCGATGGCCTTTACAGCCACGGTATGTCCCATGCTCATGCCCGGACCAAAATTAGTATAGGTAATGCCTTTCGGAGCAATGGCTTCCAGCATGGTGCGGACAATGGAGTCACTACCCGGGTCCCAGCCGGCAGAAATGATGGATACCGTATTATGCTTTTTAGCCTCTGCATCCAGTGTGCGGCGCAAGGCAGTGATACCCGTATGGATATCGAAACTGTCCACAGTATGAATGCCTAAAGCAAGGATCTCCTTTGCATACTCTTCCACTTTGCGGGTAGGCGTACAAAGGATAGCAACATCCACGCCTTTCAGTTCCTTGATATTCTTCACAACGGGATATGCACTCAGTTCCGCAGGACAGTTTTCAGCTCCGGCACGGCGTACTACACCGGCAATTTCGAAATCGGGAGCTGCTTGCAGGGCTTCGAGCACATAATGCCCGATATTACCATAGCCAACGATGGCTGCTCTTACTTTTTTCATTCTTTTTATGAATTTATTTATCAGTTTTCTACTTTATCGGCGCAAAAGTAAGCATTTTAATTTATTATATCGGCAGAACTCCCTGCTGTTTCACACAGTTTTTCTTTTTTTAGTGAGTGAAAGTCCAATAATAATTCATACATTCGCAGATGATATGTACGCAAGGCACATTTGGGGCCAACAAGCAAAAGAATTATGATAGAATACATCAGAGGCGGAATTGCCGAACTAAGTCCGGCAACCGCAATAATAGACTGCAACGGACTGGGATACGGCGTCAATATTTCATTGAATACGTATGCCGCCATCCAGGGCAAGAAAGAATGCAAACTATATATATACGAAGCTATCCGTGAAGACGCCTATGTCCTCTACGGGTTCGCTGACAAGCAGGAACGCGAACTATTCCTGTTGCTCATCTCCGTTTCAGGCATCGGCGGAAATACAGCTCGCATGATTCTCTCGGCACTCTCGCCATCCGAACTGATAAATGTCATCAGCACGGAAAACGCCACTCTACTGAAAACAGTCAAGGGTATCGGGCTGAAAACAGCCCAACGGATAATTGTGGATTTAAAAGACAAAATCAAGACCGGCAGCGTTGTAGCCGGCAACGCAGGGACCATAGGTACACTGGTATCGGCAGCCAACGCACAAGTACAAGAAGAAGCCGTAGCCGCCCTTACCATGCTGGGCTTTGCACAAGCCCCCTCACAAAAAGTAGTGCTTGCCATTTTGAAGGAAGAACCAAGCGCACCGGTGGAACAAGTCATCAAATTGGCATTAAAAAGACTATAATATTTATCTAAAACAAACAAATCATGACAACAATCAACATGCAATATTGGTTGGGGGCCAATGAACGCACCCACGTACTGCCAACGGACAAATGGTACCTCGACTTTGCCACAAGCATCCTGCCCCTCGTCAAGACCTCTCCCTTGTTCAACAAGGAAGACCTGCGTACCCAAATTGACGCAGCCATCTCCCTCGGCATGTACTTTCAAGATGCCATTGCCCAAAGCGGAGGCTGGAAACTTTTCTCCGAAGCCTTTCAAGGAGTATACGGAACTTACCTGCCGTTCTATCCACTGGGTGACGATTATACGCCCGATGAAATAAATCAGGAAGACATTGCATTCGTACTGTGGACATTGAAATCACAATTTAGTATTTTTGACAAGGAATACACCTTGTTCAGTCCTTATGACAAAGACCTGCTTGCATTAAGCCAAAGCGCCTATGAACTGATGGATGCACGTTTCGAAGAAGCTCCCATCAGCGAGGGAGAATCTTCCTTCCTTTGGGTAATGGGACTTGATTTACTGGATATGCCCATTACTCCGCTGCCGGAAGTCACTCCGGAAACCAAACTGAGTAAAGATGCCGCCCGCTGTCTGGAATACAGCCAGGGGAAACCGCTGCTATACTTCACCGATTACAAGGAGCTTTGCACTTTCTTTGTCGATGTCTTGGGATGGGAAAACAAACGGTCCGCACTATTGCCCGACCTGGAATACCAAAAAGAGTTCGTGATTTATGCCAACGCCAAAGGTATGCTCGTAGCCCACAACGTGGCCGCCTATTTCTGTGAAGAACATAACCCGATGTACGATGCCAAACGCGCTGCTGCAGAGGGTTACAAGATGTTCTGCCAACCCGGAGAGTGTCCGTTCGACCTGCTGAAATACGGAATGGCCAAAGGAATTCTACCCGATGTGGAACTTCCCTTCCTGAAAGGAAAAGAAACACTGCATCAATATTGGGACTTTATAGCCCGCTACTACTTATGTGAATATTATGAAGGCGAGTAACCATTCCGGCATAAAGCCCAAACGGAGCAACAAGGCCAAGCCAACCGGAAAACGGATTGGTAAATCCAAACCTTCGAAAGCGAATAATCAGCTTAACAGAAGGGTAAAATAATTGAAAATGGATAATGGAAAAATAAACAGTGCAGCGTATTTATTGAAACCGCATGGCAATTTTCCATTATCCATTATCAATTTTCAAAGTTCCACAATCTCTTCCTTACACAACGTCAGTTTCTCCACTCCTTCCGCTGTTACAACCCAAGAGTTTTCGATACCGACGGGACCAATGCCTGGCAAAACAATCTTCGGTTCCAAAGCAAAGACCATGCCCGGTTCCAGCTCCTGCTTCATGCGTGGAGCCAGCACCGGCATTTCATTGATTTCCAGTCCGATGCCATGACCGATAAACTTGGCTTTTTGAGTGGCTCCCATAAAGTTGTCGGCAAAGCCCGCTTTGGTGACAATATCGATAGCGAGATTGTAAAGGTCCTCACAAACAGCACCCGGTTTCGCTTTTTCTACAACAGCCTCTTGTATGTCCAGGCAAACCTGATGGGCAACATATGCCTTTTCCGGCAGCTTTCCGATAGAGAATACACGGCTCATGTCTCCCATATAGCCATAGAAGTTACCCCCCATATCGACCATAAAGCTCTGGCCGGGCTGCAACAGTGCACCGTTCACACTGATAGGCAGTGACGGATCAAGTCCCTCGCCTCCCAGAGCAAAATCATAGGGGGCAGGCGCAGTAGCATTATCTCCTGCCAGCAGACTTCCCATAAAAATCTCCATACTTTGTCCGAAGGTACGGAAAATACCCAGACAACCTTCCAAACGCATCAGGCGCTCTATTTCGATGGATAACTGGCGGTCTGTCATTCCTGGTCTATAAACCGAGGGTATTTGTTCGTAGGCCTTGGCATGTGCAATGCCGGAACGACGGAACATCTCAATCTCTATTTCAGTCTTGACACTTCGGGCCTTCCGGATAAGGGCCGTACCACAAGGAAGCACCTCCGTTTCAGGGAAACACGCTGCCAAACGGTTATATTCCGTAAAAGACAACTCATCCCCCTCCAGCATCAACCTGGCAGGTATGGGCAAACCACATTCCTTTAGTAAGTCAGGCAGTTGTTCCGGTTTACGGATAGGATGGATATGTTCCCCTTCAATATTGTTGGGACGTTTGATGAATAAACGGGCGGGAGCATTCAACGGCAGATACAAGTAACCGCTGACGACACGTCCATACGTATAGATTAAGTTTACATTACAAGCGATAAGAGCGGCATCAATCTCTTGTTGAGCCATGAGAGAGCGTATTTTATCACGTCTCAGTTTCAATTCAGGTAGTAACATCTCTTTGTCATTTATGGTTTCTCGGATACAAAGATACAACTTTTTTAATTGAGAATAAAAAAAGTACTGCCCGATACCTTCACAGGCGTAGAGCAGCACAAACCACAAATACAAATACAACTAAACAAAGTTTCTCTCTTAGATAATTCCCTGACCCATCATGGCATGAGCCACCTTCATGAAACCGGCGATATTCGCTCCCTTCACGTAGTTGATGTAGCCATCAGGTTCTGTCCCATATTTTACGCATTGAGCATGAATTCCGTGCATGATGGCGTGGAGTTTTTCATCCACTTCGGCTGCACTCCAGCTGAGGTGCATGGCGTTCTGCGACATTTCCAGTCCGCTGGTAGCCACACCACCTGCATTGACAGCCTTACCCGGTGCATACATAATCTTATTTTCAATAAAAAGGTCGATAGCTTCGGGCGTACATCCCATATTGGAGATTTCGCCTACACATGTCACCTTGTTGTCAATGAGGTGTTGTGCATCTTCGCCGTTCAGCTCGTTCTGGGTAGCGCAAGGCAGAGCGATGTCCGCTTTCACTTCCCACGGGCGTTTGCCTGCTACGAAAGTAGAGCCGGGGAATTCGTCGGCATACGGTGCTACGATATCGTTGCCCGATGACCGGAGTTCCAGCATATAATCTATCTTTTCGCCACTGATACCGTTCGGGTCGTAGATGTAACCGTCGGGACCGGAGATGGTAACCACCTTGGCACCCAATTCGGTAGCCTTGGTAGCAGCACCCCAAGCCACATTTCCAAAACCGGAGATAGCCACGGTCTTGCCCTTGATGTCAATGCCTTTTGTTTGTAACATTTGGTTTACGAAATACAAGCCGCCGAATCCTGTTGCTTCGGGACGAATCAGCGAACCGCCAAATTCCAATCCTTTACCGGTAAATGTGCCCGTAAATTCGCGAGTCAACTTCTTATACATACCGAACATATAGCCCACTTCGCGACCGCCTACACCGATATCACCGGCAGGAACATCCATATCCGGACCGAGGTGACGCCACAATTCCAGCATGAAGGCCTGACAGAAACGCATGATTTCAGCATCGCTCTTTCCGCGCGGAGAGAAGTCGGAACCACCCTTACCACCGCCCATAGGCAATGTAGTCAAAGCATTCTTGAAAGTCTGCTCAAATCCCAGGAATTTGAGGATAGAAAGATTTACGGAAGCATGGAAACGAATACCGCCTTTGTACGGGCCAATGGCATTGTTGAACTGCACACGATAGCCGAGGTTCGTCTGAACTTCACCCTTATCATCCACCCACGTTACACGGAAAGTAAAGATACGGTCAGGTTCAACCAGACGTTCTATAATTTTCGCTTTCTCGAACTCAGGATGTTGGTTATAGATATCTTCGATGGAAAGAAGAACTTCCTTTACGGCTTGAAGATACTCAGACTCGCCGGGGTGCTTTGCCTCTAAAGAGGCCATGATACGTTCGATATTCATAATATTACGTTTTAAAGGTTATTACCTTGTTGACTTCACGCTATTCAAACAAAATGTCAATGAATAACACCGCAAATATAAGAAAACTTTTCAAAACAGCTAAATTTTACGGTTATATTTTGATTAAAGAATGATAAAATGTCAAATCCCCGGCATTCTCTATTCATACCTAAATGGTCTATTCTTTTCCTATTCTGTCAACAATTCGCCATAACGGCATAAATATAGAAAAAATTATAATAAAGAAAATAAGAAATGACGAATAATTTACGAAAAAAGACACAATCCTCACGGACTATGCCTTTCCAATTGCTAACTTTAATTCTTAAATGCTTGTATTAAATCCGCAACATAATAATTACTATGTACGGACAAGCTTCATAATTTCTTCAATCCTTTTACCTCTTCTTTTGTTGCTTCTCGAACACTGATAGCCACCCCTCCACTACTTGCCAGAGGTTGACGCAGCACACTCTTTGACGTTACTATGCCACGACGGATGTCATAGCTCTGCGGATTATCTTTCCAGTCTGCATCCCGACCATCTGCATAAACGGTAACAATATATTTCCTTCCTTCGGGTAAGAAAGAGAAAGGAATAGTTGCCGTACGAGGATGTTCGTCGGTAATAGCACCTACATACCACTCTTGTTTTCCTTTGGCTTGACGAGCCACTGTGATATAATCACCCGGTTCGGCTTCCAGATACCAAGAATTGCTCCAATCCACCGCTACATCCTTAATAAATTGAAACGCATCGGGAAAACGGCGATAATTATCCGGCAGGTCTGCTGCCATCTGTAACGGAGAGGGCATCGTTACATATAGAGCCAATTGTTTTACCAATGTAGTACCCGCCTGACCTTTAGGTTTCGAACCATTATAATACGAAAGTTTTGTCTGGAAAATACCAGGAGTGTAATCCATCGGACCACCCTTCAACCGAGTAAACGGCAAGATACAAGTATGATCCGGATCATTGCCCCCCATAGATTCAAACTCACCACCACGGGCAGATTCTTGCGCTACCCAGTTGGGCCAGGTACGGCACAAGCCGGTGGGACGAACAGCCTCGTGACTATCTACCATAATCTTATAATCAGCAGCACGCTTCACCACATGTATATAATGATTGTTCATCCATTGTGAGGAATGATATTCACTACGGGGAATGATTGAGCCCACATATCCGGTCTTTACAGAATTATAGCCATTATCTACCATAAATTGAAAGGCTACATCCAGCTGCCGCTCATAGTCGGCAGCATTAGCAGCCGTCTCATGATGCATGATAATCTTTACTCCCTTTGATTTGGCATAGGCATGTAGTACCGCAACATCAAAGTCCGGATAAGGTTTGTCAAAAAGGAACTGACGATCCTTACGATAGGATGCCCAATCTTCCCAACCTTCATTCCAGCCCTCAACCAATACCGCATCAATACCATTCTCCGCCGCAAAGTCTATGTACTCTTTCACATGTTCAGTATTGGCCGGATGATGTCCATTAGGAGTTAACTTTGAATAGTCGGTTATGCCGGGTTTAGCCTTATAATAGTCGCTATATGCCCATGTACCTCCTCCACCAGTAAACATCTCCCACCAGACACCGATAAATTTCTGTGGCTTAATCCAAGAAGTATCTTCCAGCTTACAAGGTTCATTCAGATTAAGAATCAACTGAGAAGCAAGGATGCTACGTGCATCGTCACTAACCATAATTGTACGCCACGGGGTATGCAACGGTAATTGCAGATATCCTTTCTTTCCTAATTTATCGGGAGTAAGATGAGCAGAAAAGTTAAACTCTTTATCATCCACATTCAGCAACATGGCAGAATAATCTACCAAGGCAGCTTCATGAATATTGATATAAAGTCCTTCGGTAGTCTTTATCATAAGGGGTGTTTGTACTGTGAATGAAGTCGCTTTAGCTTCATATCCTTTTTTACGTAGATTACGTTCCATAGCTTCGCGCACTTCGGAAATGGCCGCAGTAGTATAGGCAAACTCATTCGTATCATAATCACCGGGAATGCAATAGAGTGTATGATTACCGGTCAGATTGAATTCCGTCAGTTCGTCTTTTACCGTCAGATAATTCATGGTTTTCTGCTCCGGCAACTCATAACGGAATCCGAGTCCATCGTCAAACAATCGAAAACGTACAATCATCATACGGTCGTGCTTTGCCGGTTGTGAGAGAGTGACAGTAAGTTCATTGTAATGGTTACGGACTTTTTCATACTCTCCCCATACAGGCATCCAAGTTTCATCAAAAGTAGAATTTGTTGCATCAAGAATCCGGAAGCCATTTGACAAATCCGCTTCTTCCATAAGTATTCCCAAGGCAGAAGGTTCTACAACCGGCTCTCCTTTGTAATATAAGCTATAGACCGGCCCCCCCTCGGAATCAAGCACAACATTGAGTTTCAGATTCCCATTGGGAGATGACAATTCGTGTGCCATCGCCACACAAGCAATTCCCAGAAATACAACTGTTAATAATACATGTTTCATATACATCCGTTATTGTTGATATATAAAATATTGATAAGGTTCCATCGTCATTACTGTAGGCAACTCCACATCCACACCGGCAATCACATCGGTCATGGTCTTGCCAGCATGCTCCATAGGTACTTTCACTTGTACAGACTCATTGGCAGTATTCACCATGACCAACATGCCATGACTGCCTGCTGCCCGATAAAATGAAGCGACATCTCCGGTAGTATAAACTTCCAGTTCACCACCACGTACACTGCTCGTAGCTTTATAGGCTCTGATGATTTCTGCCATCTCTTGCGCAAAGACTTCATTGGACTTCAAGTCTATAACTCCGTAATTGAAAAAGTTAAGTGACCGCGGATAGGCTACTTCCTGCGAACTATAAATAAGAGGTATCCCCTCGAGCATAGTCGTCAATACAAAAGCAGACATGGCACCACGCTCACCGCCATAACATTCTATCGGTGAAGCCTCACTTGCCTGGTCATGATTAGTAGAATAGCGTAACCGTAACGTACCCTTCGGCATTCCCTCCAATTCGGAAGTATTCATAGCATAAAGGTCAGTAAGTGAGCATTTACCGGCATAATAGTCTTTCAGTTTACTATGGAAGTTCCAGCCGTAGAGCAGATTGAAACCATTGTTCATTAAAGACGTTTTTCCGCCTTCGGCAAGCATCAGCAAATTATTGTCAAGTGTACGGAGCTCGGCGATTGCTTTCTTCCAGAAAGCATCTGGTACCCCCTCGGCATAATCACAACGGTATCCATCAATACCAATTTCTGTTACCCAATACTTCATGGCATCAATCATGGCTTGCTGCATGGTTTCGTTGTCAAAATTCAAGTCAGCAACATCCGCCCAAGGCTGTTCTTGAGGTTGTACCACATTGCCATTTGCATCCTGTGTATACCAATCCGGATGCTCAGTCACCCAAGCATTGTCCCACGAAGTATGGTTGGCAACCCAGTCAAGAATCACTTTCATTCCTTTGGCATGGGCAGCATCTACCAGTTCTTTCAAGTCTTTTTTTGTTCCGTAACGTGTATTCAGCTTTTTATAATCCTTTATACAATAAGGTGAATTCACACTTTTCAGTACTCCCGGCTCATTTACAGGCATCAGCCAAAGCACGGTAGTCCCCAGACTTTGAATACGGTCAAGCTCTGCTTTGATGGCAGAGAACGCATTTTCTTCGGCAAAAATGCGGGGATTTGCCTCATAAATCACCATATCCGAAGCCATGTATTCTTCCTGTGGGACGGGAATCGGTTCCATGTCACTCTGACTATCACTACACCCCATACAAGAATGTAGCATCGTAAAGAGCAGTGTCGCAATTATTACTTTTTTCATATTTCTACTTTTTATCTATACTTATACTCATTGGCGGAACTGATATCTGCAAAAGGAGCATCCAAACTCTCCAGTAATGGGCATTGGCAGAAAAGATACTAAGCCTTAATACTAAAAATCCCGGAAGCCAATACTAAAAAACAAAAGAGCTAAGAGATAACTTCTTCCCAAGGCTTGGTTTTTCTATCCCAAGACTTGGGATAGAAAAACCAAGCCTTGGGACATATATCCGCAAGATTGAAAAGAGATATCCTATCCCCAATCTCATTCCACCAATAGGTCATTTAACATCTTCATTACTATACAAAACTCATTTCAAGAAATTATTCTGATTAGAAACAAAAGCCGCTTCAGATTCCGGTTCAGAGTCTCCGTCCGGATTGTTAGGGTCAATCTCCTCACCAGCTATGTCCGTAATACGGAAATAATAATCTCGATCAAGCGTCACTGCTGCGAGGTCAAATTGTGAGCCTCCATTGTTATTATTCATTATCAGATTGTAAGTCAATCCCTTATTTGCTTCACCTGTATCGTAATAATTATACGTGACACCTTTTATCTCAACACTACCGGTTGGTAATATTCCTGGCCAACTGCCAAAGAGTTCCGGTATATCATTTCCCCACGCGTATATGGTTGTTTCTGCCCATCCGGACTGGTCTTCAATAAAAATGGTATAACCATCATGGATGACCACTGCATCCGGATCTATTTCCGTCCAACCGCTTTCTGTGATTTCCAAATATATGTCACGGTCAAGAGTAAAGTTCTGTGGTCCATCAAATTGTGAACCTACTCCATTATCGTTAAATATCAAATTGTAAACCAATCCCTTATTTGCTTCACCTGTATCGAAGTATTTATAGGTAATTCCTTTTATCTCAACGCTACCAGTAGGTGAAATACCGGGCCAACCTCCAAAAAGTTCCGGCAAATCATTTCCCCACGCATAAAGTGACAGTACATCCCAACCTGTATTGTCCATCACGAACACAGCATAACCGTCATGGGTCACTTCACTTGGGTCTTCCGGCTCCTCAAAATAAGCATTCCAGCGGGTTACCGTTATATCAGTGCGAGTACCTACCTTAGCCGAAATTTGATGTAAAGCATCCTCATTCTGCAAAGTACGCTCTATACCTTGTGTCTTAGAAACGAAATAAAAGCCATCGGCAAGTGTCTTTCCATTAACAAAATCTTCCGGATAGAGGTATATGCCCCATTTAACATCATTGTTTGCAGCTTTCTCCATCTGCCACTTAAGGTCTCCGGAAGCAGCATCCTGACCTCCATTGAAATCGCCTGCAATATAAATTATTTCATCGGCACCAGTTCCTTGGGGCATAATCACCTCCAGCAAAATAGCATCGCTACGAAGTTCAAATTGCGGCAACTCATGGTCAAACACAATTTCCTCCTTGTCACAACTACTGATGAAAGCTACAAAAAGCAACAAAAGCCATAGCGGATTACATATATATTTTTTCATTGTTACTATTATTATAGGATGATTAATAATTAGGATTCTGTACCAGTCCCGGATTTACCATAAGGGCAGACTGGGGCAAGGGATACCACTCGTATTTGCGGTCACGTTTAGCCGGATAGCTTAAACCGTCGTCCGTGGCACGGCCAAAGAACCACCATTGCCCTTGCGTAAACTTATCGAAACGACGCAAGTCTGTACGACGACGACGCCCCTCTCCCAAGAATTCAAGTCCCCATTCACTCAACATCCAATCCATATCAAAGGATGTAAAACCAGGACCGGGCTGTTCGAGAGCCGATTTATCTGTAAAATAGCGTGTTTTAACTCTATATACCAGCTCTTTAGCACCTTCTGTATCACCTGCACGCATTTTACATTCAGCAAGAGTATAGACCACTTCACTCAAACGGAATTCCACCTCATCGATGTTTTGGAAATCAATGCCTGCACTCTCCGGATAAACCGGATATCTTACCAAACGGACACCTGAATTCGTTTCACCCCAGCGAGGTGACATGACAGTCTCCAGATTACGTCCTAAATTAAGGAATGTACCCACTTGATCCACATAAACCAAATCCTGACCGTCACGGTCGGCATCTGCTTTCAAAGCCGCACCCTTACCATAGTTGGCTTTAATAGCCCCTTTCAAAAAAATGCCTTGATAGTTTCCTGTTGTTTCATTATACACATAGTTCTGCTTACGGATATCTTTATCGTGGAAACGTTCATAAACTGCACCTAACTTATCACCGTAGTCGGTAAGAAAGCTCTTAGGATTGTCAGTACCACCATACGGCTGTACATTTCCAGAATTATCCCATGAAGGTGCCAAACATACACAATTCCATCCGCTCTGGCTGTATGTACCTCCAAAGTAATCCCAACAATTGTAAGGCATGAAAGGCATGTTACGCATCCAACCGGTATTGACCTGACCGACTTCCATCGCCAATGCCATTACAACTTCCGGACATTCTACATTGTTTATCGAATAAATATCACGATAGTCATCGGTAATACTGTAAGTACCATAATCGCCATTCAGAATATTTTGGCAAAGAGTGGCACACTCATTATAACTGTTTTGTTTGATAAACACCTCAGAATTCAGCAACAAGCGCATCTTAATCATACGATTGGCAGCTTGGTTCATGCGGTTACGAGTCTTTCCAGAACCATCTTCTTTCATAAGATCTGTAACTGACTCATCCAATTCCTGACTGATAAAATCGTAGATAATCTTGCACCCCTTATCAAAATCAGTATCTGCAGAACCAGGGATTTCCGCACCCGAAGAAATGTTCAAGGGAAGTGCTCCACCCCAAATCTCAAAGATATTGTAGTATGCCCAAGCACGCAGGGTACGTACTTCGGCAATATAACTATTCAAAGCATCCTCAGTCATGCGTATAGATGCGGGGCTGATTGCCTGCAAATCTGTAATAAGCGTATTGCAAAGCCCAATAGTAGTCCACGCATTCTCCCAAGTTTGGCGAATAATGGTTGATTCTGACGTCCAGGTATGTGAAGACAAAGCAAACTTCAATGCCTCATCCCATCCCCAAAGTCCACCGTTCCAACTGCGCCATGCCACCTGGTCGGCAGAAAACTCCTGCAAATACCAGAAGTATTCCAAATAACTATATGCAGCTTTTGAATAGATGGCTGCCACTGCCCCCTGAACACTCGTCTCATCTTGATAATAAATTCCGGCATCCACACGATCGAACACTTCCTCGTCCAAATTAGTACAAGAGAAAAGTGAACATGACATAATCATCGCCAATAACCAACGACATTTTATATATTTCATATCTTTCATATTTTTAATAATTTGTTTCTCATTTATTTAAAGCGAAGAGTCACACCTAAACTCAATTGAGTTGCTGTAGGATAAGCACTATTACTATCTACTCCCGGCTGGATACCATTCACGTCTATAATTGAAGGGTCATTACCTGAGTATCCGGTCAAGGTAAACAGATTCTTGGCAGACAGATATATGCGCATATTATCCAGTAACTTACGGTTCTTAGGAGTAAAATTATATCCCAAGGTTACATTTTCCAGTTTTATGAAGCTACCATCCTCCAGGAAATAGGAAGATATTACTCCACCACCGGTACGGATATTCTTATCTTCCAGATACGCAGAGCGAAGAACATTATCTGTACCACATCCCTGAAGCCCCATACCATATTTACGCATGTTGAATACATCAAAACCGAATGTACCGCGGAAGAATACACTCAAATCAAAGTTTTTCCAAGTCAGGTTGTTACTCCAAGACAAGAAGTGCTTGGGAGCACCATTGCCAATATAACGTTTATACTTGGCATCAGCCTGAGAAATAGGTATTTGCTCATCTTTATCATTCAAAATAAGCATATTGCCATTTTCGTCAACACCTGCATATTCATAACCGTAGAACTGCCCTATCTCTCCCCCTTCCTGCACACGGAAGAAATATTCGCTGGAACCAGTTCCCGGTTTTAAGTAAAGGTCGAGATAAGATGCCTTGTAAATATCGTTAGAAAGTTTGGTCAACTTAGTCTTTCCATAAGAATAATTGATTCCGCTCGTCCACTTCACTGCTGTTTTAGTAAGGATATCACCATCCAAAGATACTTCTATACCGGTATTTTTCGTTGTTCCAACGTTAACCAAAATAGTGGAATAGACAAAAGGCGGTTGAGGTGCCGTGTACGTATAAAGCAAGTCTTTAGAACTACGGTCAAAATACTCCACTGAACCACGTAAACGATTCCATAGAACAAAGTCAACACCCAGATTAATCGCAACGCTCTTTTCCCAAGCCAAATCCGGATTAGCATTACTAGAGGGAGCATAACCCGTTACCCAACGCCCGTCAAAGAGATAACTACCATTGGTATTATAAGTAGAAAGTGATTTATAAGCATCAAAATCCGAACGACCGGTAATACCGAAAGAAACACGTGGTTTCAAACTGGTCAACACTTTCCGGGTATTCTTCATAAAGCCCATCTCCATCATTTCCCAAGCCAAAGAAGCTGCTGGGAAGTACCCCCACTTTTGGTTAGCACCAAATTTGGAAGAGCCTTCATAGCGCAACGAAGCCGATGCAAAAAGCATATCCTTCCAATTATAGTTCAACCGACCAAAGAAGCCAATAAGTGTCGATTCAGAGCGACCGCTATATAAACTTGCCAAACCATCCTTCAGATAAGAGCCACTACCCAAATCCCAATATTTCGTATTATCAAAAGAGAAGTCGTTGTTACTACCACCAATCTGTTCCCAGATAGACTTCTCATAAGTATAGCCCACTACAGCCTTAATATTGTGGTCGCCCAAGTTCAGTGCATAATTTCCCAACCACTCCAATCGATTGGTGTACCATTTCTGATACTTCATTTCCGCACGTCCTTTATAACCATTCCAATAGGACTCCGAACCGGCAGACGAAGCATAATATTGTTGCTTCATGTCATTGTAATGCAATGAGTAACTTAATGTTGTATTCAACAAATGCTTTTCTGTCTGCAAAATATTCAGTTTAGCCTCAGCCGTACCCAACAAATACATACGCTGGCCGTTGTTATCTCTCAAAGCAAGCTCCGCAACCGGATTGGTTGCACCCGTAGGAGAAGTAGGCTGATAATACGAACCGTCTGCATTATATACCGGCATTGTAGGATTCATTGTGAGTGCCCTATCGAAGAAACCATCATTTCCCCAGGTTTCATTTACACGACGTGCACTCAACGAACCGTTGAATTGTAAGCGATTCTCCAGTACACGCTGTTCCATAGAAAAACGACCTCCAAATTCTTCACGACCACTCACGATGTCAAGTCCATTGGCACTTTTGTAATTGAAGGAAGCACCATAGAAACCATTCTTTGTGCTACCATCAATAGATATATATTGGTTTGTGTCGTATGCTACATCACGAGTAATCAGTCCATACCAGTCAGTGTCGGCTCCATAGTCTGTACCTCGTCTCGAACGACGGAATTCATCAGCCGACAGAATATCCGGAGAGGGCTTGGCTACATTAAAAGCGATGTAACTGTCATATGTGACTACCGTTTTTCCAGCTTCACCCGAGCCACGTTTCGTTGTAACTAAAATCACACCATTAGCACCTCGCGTTCCGTAAATAGCAGCTGAACCCGCATCTTTCAATACCGTAATAGATTCAATATCCTGTGCAGCGATGTTACGGATATCGCCACCTGCCACACCATCTATGACAATCAAAGGACTATTACTTGCAGAAACAGATGTTGCACCACGTACTTGTAATGAAGAACTGGAGTTAGGATTGGCAGCTGCCTGCGTATTGACATTCAAGCCCGCGACTTTTCCCGATACCATTTCCATCGGGTTATTCATAGCCCCCAAATTAAAATTTTTCTTATCCACTTGTACAATGGAACTGGAAACTTCTTTTTTACTCAATGAACCGTAACCCACTACTACAACTTCTTCCAACACCTGCTGGTCATCATGCAAGACAACATCAATCTTGTTTCTACCGGATACGTTCAGTTCCTGCGTTTGGTAACCTACATAAGAAAAAATAAGTATTGCATCAGGATTGACATTCAATAACACATAGTTACCGTCAATGTCAGTTATCACCCCCGAAGTTGTACCCTTTACCAATACACTTGCACCGATAAGACCTTCACCCGTTGCATCGGTCACCTTTCCTTGTACCTGAAGTTGTTGCGCAACAGCAACACCAGTCATCATAAGAAAACCCAGTAAAAGGATCATGCGCTTTTTAAGGCATCTCTTTAGACTTTTCTTTTTCATCTTATTAGAAATTAGTTAAACAATAAATAGATTGATGCAAATGTATTATCAAAACAAACGCACGATTTGGGCTGAGATAAAAATCTAAAGTCCTGCAACAGGCAATCAACTATAATACAACGTATTACAAAAATGCTATTGCTACTAATTTCTAAATCATTTCTAAACTTTTTAAGGCAGAAGAAAGCCTCAAAAGGAGGATAAAATCAAAAAGAAGTTATTTTCATCACTCGTTCTTCAAAGTCCTCTTTACAAAGAGACTTGTTTTTTAGCTTGGAACGATAAGTATAGATGGTAGTTATGGAATAACGCAAAAATTCTGCAATACGCGCACTGTCTGTAATACCTAAACGAATCAGTGCAAATATGCGCAGTTCGGTAACAAGCAATTCTTCATTTTTAGGATGCAATTGTTCTTCAACTGGCAACAAACGATTAAATTCTTCTACAAAGTTAGGGAATATCTTAAGAAAAGATACATCGAAATTGTGATAGAACTCTTTCAACTCTTGATTTATGAAACGGTCGGACTTCAATGTACGATATAACTCCTCAAGTTTACCGGCAGCAGCCTGCTTGTTCAATATGCGGCGATATTCTTCCATCTTACTTATATAAGAGGAACTTAAACTGAGGAAACGTCCCAAATACTCTTCCTTAATATGATTGGCTTCCGTAAGAGTCTGATTAGTATGCAATAATCGTTCATTAGCCTCATGTTGAGACTTGTTCAGCTTCTTCAATTCACTATTCAATATACTCAATTGGGAATTGGCAGCAACAACTTTTTTACGGGCATAAGACAATTTTTTCATTTGCCATAGCACACACAGTACTGTCAATAGAAGGAAAACAGAAAGGATACATATGCCTGTAATAAACATTCTCTGCCGCTGTTGCTGTATTTCCTTTTCTTGCTGATAAGCACGATCTATGAGCGGAAGCATCTTGGAATTCTGCGAACTACGCAACCGAGTAGTATAATAATTAGCATCTTCCATACTAATCTTGATATAGTGATTAGCACGTTCCAAATCGCCCATTCCATAAAGTAATTCCGCTAATGCGCACAAAGAATAATTTTCTTTCACCACTGCCCTAATGTCAGCAATGGCACTGCTAATACGTGCTTCCATTTCTTTCTGCTTGTTCCCCACGACATGATAAGCAAAAGCCAGAATTGAAGTAGCTACTGCATACTCACGCGTATTGGATTTCAACCGAGGTAAAAAATTCTTCAATAAACATATAGCCTCCTGACTTTTTCCCTGGTCAATGAGCTGAGGTGCATGCACGACTACATATCTATAAGTATCTTCCGGTACTAGGCTGATTATAGAATCCCTATACAAATTTGCTATCCGAAGATAATTGTTCACGTAGTTCCGATCAGTGGCGTACTCTGCCTGATAGAGATATAGGTTTTCAAAACATACATAATAGTCCACTATATTTTCACCCTCCAACGTGTTACGAGGAAGCGATTTCAGCAATTCCATTGCTTCAACAAAAAGGCCCGAAGTATTTAGAATATGTACTTTATTTAATATAGAACTATTTATCCATTGCCTATTATTTAGCCGTGTGGCAATAAGAATATTTTCATTTATATAATGTAATGCAGAATCACTAATATAAGAATTATATTCGGCAAAAAGACGATTTTGTATCAGATAACGCTCCATGTCAGTAAGCCTCCCTTGCTTCAACTCATCCTTTATCAAAGAAATATACCGTTCTTTTTCTTCCTCGTATTGTCTACGCATCACGATAGTCTTATCCAGAACAGACAAAAGGCTATCTATTGCAGATGCATACATACCAAGCGAACATGGCAACAGCATTATTATTAAAATCAAGATACGCATCATAGGTTAACATTGTGACATAACTTCGCAAAGTTACAATTTTCTTCTGTTATGAAAATACGATTTTAGTATTTTCTTTGGCATTATAAGTCGTACATCATAGGGATTATACATCTACCGAAATTCATATTTCCTCTACTTCGGATAGCTTTTAAAGCTTTTATGGCAGTTTTCAAACCTCCTTCTGCCTAATAATGGCTAACATTGCAACCGAAACCAAAGGTTGACATCAACATGAGAAAGACATTATTATTTTTATACCTTTTATCTCTCGGCAGTATTGCCGCATACGGTCAGACACGTCTGACCCAAGACCCCAAACTGGAACGACAACTCCACGAAAGCGGACTGATACATCAACCCCTCCCCCTGGATATTGAAAACTCTTTCGAAACCAACGGATGGAAAAAGGAGGTCTTGCAAAGCGCTCCTCTCACCCGCTCGGCAGGTACAGAGGGATGGAGTCATTCCGGCGCAGGAAGCATGTCCTTCAGTACGGAAAAGACCGTTTCCGGCAAAGGCAGCATCAAACTGCAATTCCCCACATTCACCGGGAAAAGGGCGACCGGCTCTCCTTCCGACCCAGACTATGCCACCTACGGAAACAGCAGTGTTACCTATCATCTAGACGGCGCCAATCTGGAGAAGTACAACCGCATCGTATTCTCCATCTATCCCGATTGCGACGGCGCGCGCATCGTCAACATGAACCTCACGTTTCGCAATGCAGATACTCCTGCCAAGAAAGGATATAATCAGCCTTCGGGTTCACACCTCATTAACCTTATTAATAAGGAGTGGAACCAATGCTTCCTCGAAATAGACGAGTATCAGCGCGACAAGGTGATATCCATCACCTTCAGCACAGCCCTCAAAGGCAAAGACCGGACTACAGGAGATTCAGCTATCTACTACCTGGACAATCTACAACTGCAAACGGTGAAAGCCCCTGAGAAAGTCAGCGGATGGATACCTGCCGATGGAAAAATCTCCTACTCGACAACCGGCTATGCCGTCAACCACCCCAAAACCGCCCTCATCAACACAAACCTCACCATAGACGCCGGAAAGCGCTTCCAACTGCTTACCCCAACCGGAGAAATAGCTTACGAAGGAGACATCCGAAAAGAGAAAACCACTCTCGGAGAATTTGGCCTTATTGATTTCACCTCCTTCAATAATCCCGGAGAGTATCAGCTGAAGGTCGGAACATCGCTAACTCCCACCTTCCGGATTGGAGAAAGACTTTGGGAAGATTCACAATGGAAAGTGCTGAACTTCATCTTCTGCCAGCGCTGTGGACATCCGGTTCCCGGCAAGCATTCCACCTGCCACGTAGACCTCATGTCCCGACATGACGGACGCAGCATCTCCTACTCCGGCGGATGGCACGATGCAGGAGACTTGTCCCAGCAAACCTTGCAGACGGGAGACGTGACCTTTGCTCTGCTCGAAGCCTATAATAAACAAAGAAATATCAACCCAGCCCTCGCCGCCCGCCTGCGTGAAGAGGCGGAATGGGGAGTAGAGTTCATCCTAAAGAACCGCTACGGCGATGGTTACCGCGCCAGCAGCATGGGATTGCTTATCTGGCAAGACGGTGTGTTCAATACATTGGACGACATATCTTCCGTACGTGTACAGAACATGGCATTTGACAACTTTCTCTATGCCGGATACGAAGCTTACGCCTCCATGACGCTGGACAACGACCCGATGCTGCAGGAATACCTATTGCGCGTGGCCGAAGAAGATTTCGCTTTTGCTATGGAGAAGTTCAAAAAAGATGGCTTCGACCAGTTCGTCCAGCCTTACGAACACAGTTACAACACTTCGAAAAGTCAGTATATGGCTACCATCTCCTGGTCGGCAAGCCAATTATACAAGCTGACCGGAAAACCTTCTTATGCGGACATCGCCGCCGAATACATCCGCTACACCCTCGACTGCCAGCGCACGGAACCGCTGAAAGACAAAGACGGGACACGCGGATTCTTCTACCGGGACAAATCCCGCAAATCCATCGTACATTACATACACCAGTCGCGCGAGCAGGTCTATATGCAGGCTATGGTGATGCTTTGCGAAACCCAGAAGGAGCACCCCGATTACCCTAAATGGGTGAATTCCATACAACTATATGGAGACTATCTGAAAGGAATGATGAAGTATACCCATCCCTACGGTATGATTCCAAGCGGTGTTTACCATGCAGAGGAATATAAGGATACCACCAACTTCTACGCCCTCCATCTGTTTCCCCCTGCCAATGCCAAGGAACTGTACACGGAACAGATTAAACGAGGAGTACAACTGGACAAAGAGCACTACATGAAACGTTTCCCCGTGTGGTTCAACATTTTCAACGGCAATACCGCCATCCATCTTTCCAACGGAAAGTCCGCCGCCATCTGCGGAAACTTCCTGAAGGACAAGGAACTGCTCAACATCGGTCTGGAACAGTTGTACTGGACCGTAGGCAAGAATCCTTTCGGACAATCCTTGATTTATGGAGAAGGACACAACTATCCGCAACTGAATACCTTCTCTTCGGGAGAAATGACAGGAGAGATGCCCGTTGGTATCCGTACCCTGGGTAACGACGATGTCCCCTATTGGCCGCAAACCAACAATGCCTGTTATAAAGAGGTATGGATTACCTCGGCAGGCAAATGGCTGTCTCTGATTGCGGAATATTAGATAATGGAGAATTAATAACTTATAAATTATAAATTACAAATTATGAAACATCTGTTTATTTTATTGTTTACGGCTTGCACCCTGCTGACGTACGCACAAGTCCCCGAAGGTTATCCGGCAAACTATGCCAAAGCTCCTCGCTTCAAGGCCTTGATTTATTACACGCAACATGCGGAAGAAGCACACGTACAATTTGCAGAACAAGCAACCACTTTCTTCAAGAAGCTCAATTACGGTGACGGCTTTGTTCTGGATATTACTACCGATTTTTCAAAATACCCATACGAGAAACTGAAAGAATACAATGTCATTATCATGCTTAACACATCCCCCAACACCAAGGCCGAACGCGATGCTTTTGAGCAATACATGGAAAACGGAGGCGGTTGGGTAGGTTTCCACGCAGCAGCCTACAACGACAAAAACACGCATTGGCCCTGGTTCGTTAAGTTTCTTGGTGGTGGGGTGTTCTATTGCAACAACTGGCCTCCCCAGCCGGTATTGGTCGAAGTCGACAACGAAGAACATCCCGTTACCAAGAATCTGCCTGCATCATTCGTGGCTCCCGCCAGCGAATGGTACCAATGGACTCCCAGCCCCCGCCAGAACAAGGACGTAGAGGTACTCTTGTCCCTATCTCCCAAGAACTATCCACTGGGTATCAAGGATGTAGTGAATTTTGGCGACTTCCCCATCGTATGGTCCAACAAGAATTACAGAATGATTTACCTGAATATGGGGCATGGTGACGAAGAGTTTATCGACGGTACACAGAACCTGCTATTGGTTAATGCTTTCCGCTGGGTAGTGAGCAAAGACAAAAGCGGCAACCCGTTCCTCAAATAAAACGGTTTCCATAACAGCAATCAAGAGAATAAATAGGGGATAATTCCCCTATTTCCTATGTTAACACTACGTTTTTATGCCGAAACAGATACTTTTCCTTCGAAAAGTATCTGTTTCGGTCGTTTTATATAGATACCCTTGCCGGTTCCCAACGGGCCGGAATGACAGTTTCATATCGTTGAAACCAAAAGTTTCCCCAATCAAAACTTCTCGTATTTAGTCTCAAAACTAAAAGTTTCATGTTGAGAACTAAGACAATATCCACTTTTACGATTCACCCAATAAATAGGAGGCATCATCTTTTAGAAAGATTGGAAAGCGTGATAGATGGTTGTAACGTTTTTTATCTGTCACGGGTATCTATCACGCTTTAATTGATTTATAATCAAAACAATACACCCATTTGCGTGATAGCATGACAGATGTTTTGCCAAAACAAACTTTGTGAAGGAACAAAAAATCCCCGGTATTATTCACAAGGAAATACCGGGGACTCTTCAGAAAAAAACAATCAAAACTTATAACCAGCCAGGGTTCTGTGTCAAGCCACCTTTAGCTCTATCCATTTCCGACTGGTCAATTGGAAAGTATCTGAACTTCTCCGTCCAACCTTTGTTACCTAAAATCTCTGTTCCTTTATCGAAACGCAGAATATCAAACCAACGCTGCATTTCATCCATAAACTCATACCCACGCTCTTCAAAAAGAATATCCAACAGCTCCTGCTTGCTCTTTCCGGCCAAGTTGATACGATGCTCTTTGTCTTTGAAAGCGCGGTCTCTGACCTGGTCGAACCAGCCTTGCGCATCGGCACTGGCAGTTCCGTTGATGCGTACATCAAGCTCCACAGCCAGCAGCAAAACATCGGCATAACGGTAAATACGCCAAGAGTTATAATAGTTATCCGTAGGATTCACCGTAGACGTCGTCTCCTTTCTCGGATGAATCTTATAGTGCCCCAGACCCTCGTAATTTTCCTGCTGGTCACTGACTTGGAAAGCACTTCCTGCCGGTAGTTCACCTTTGGCCACCATTTCTGCCACTTTTTTAGCCTCGTCCGCATAGACAATGACTGTTCCCTCACGGCGCGTATCACCTTCCTTAAACATGTTGTAAACAGTACTCGGCATGGTATTCTGCCCATAACCTTCGCCCAAGCCGCCCTGCTCGGCACTTCTCGGGTCAACAATGTTACGACCACCCAAAGAACGTGCAAGACCAAACCCTTCACCGGAGTTATTGCCGGCATAACATACCTCAAAGATAGATTCCGCACACCATTCTCCGTCTTTCACCCATAAGTTTTGATAATCAGGGTTCAACCGGTATCTTCCACTGGTGATTATTTCTTTCATGTCATTCAATGCCACCTGATATTTAGTCTCATCACGATGGAACAAAATAATTTTGGCACGAAGCAGCTTGGCAGCATCCCGGCAAACGCGTCCCTGCTGTGTAGCACTGCGCTGGGGCAGATACTTAGTCACTTCGTCATCCAAGTCACCCATCATAAACTCATAAATTTCTTCACGGGTTCCTTTGGCAACGCTATACATTTCACTGGCTGCCAGATAATGTTTGATAAGCGGGAATTGCTCATACCCCATAAACAGATGGTAATAGAAAATGGCACGGTAAAAGCGCGCTTCGGCAGAAATGGAATTGACAAAGTCTGCACTGAGGTTGCATCCGGCCAATTTGTCAATCAACAGATTGGCAGCAATGACTCCATTGAACAAGCCAAAATCCCACTCATTCCACCAAGAACCATATCCCCATGCACCGAAACAAGAAGTCGCGTCATAGGTAAAAGTATCCCATTTCGTCTTGTAAGACCCCTCACCGATACCACCACCGGTTTCGGACTCATCACCCAGCAAAGAAGAGTAAGACCAAACCTCCGGCATACGGGTCTGCATTTCATTCATCACGGCATACAAGCCCTTCATCATATCGTCTTCCGTCTTATAGAATTCGGTTTCTGACACCTGAGTTCTCGGATTCACTTCCAGAAAATCTGAACAAGCTGTGGTCGACAAAGCCATCGCACCCAAAGCCAATACCTTTAATATCTTATTCATTGTATCTAATTTTTAGGTTAATCAAAATGTAATATTCGCACCGATAGTATAAGTACGTGCTTGCGGATATGTTCCCCCGTCAAATCCATCACGTGTTCCCACTTCAGGATCATAACCGCTGTAGTTGGTAATTGTAAACAGATTTTCGCCCTGCACAAAGAAACGCAGCCCCTTGACGCCGACACGCTGCAACATCTGTCCGGGCAGACTATAGCCAATCTGCAACACTTTCAAACGCATATACGAACCATCTTCCACAAAAAAGTTTGAAACCTGATAGTTATTGTTGTCACCATCTATCACACGTGGCACCCAATTGGAAGTGCCTTCACCATGCCAACGGTTCAGCCAAGATTTGTCGTAGTTACCAAAAGTCACATTGGAACGTCTGTACAGTTTATAAATGTCGTTTCCGATACTTCCCTGGAAGAATGCACTGAAATCAACTCCTTTCCAATCGGCAGAAAGAGTGAATCCATATGTCCAGTCAGGGTTCGGCTTGCCTATCATGGTACGGTCATCACCATTCAACCCATTTTCACCATCCAAATCTTTAAAACGAATATCTCCAGGCTTGGCATTCGGCTGTATCAGCTGAGTCTTTCCGTTAGAATCTACGTAGGTATAGCTATCTATCTCCTGCTGATTCTGGAAAATACCATCATGCAAGTAACCGTAGAAGAAGCCGTACGGACGCCCGTTCTCTCTCCAACTGACCTGGCCGCCCATACCACCGCCGATATTATTGAGACCGACACGGTCGGGGCCCTGGTCTGTTACGGTATTCTTCACATAAGAAGCATTTCCATTGATACCCAGATTCACTTCACCCACCTTAAAGCGATAGGACGCTTCGAACTCGATACCTTCGTTCTTCACTGTACCCGAATTGACCGTCATACTGCCATAACTGGTATAAAGAGGAATCGGCATGGAAAGCAGCATGTCCTTCGTCTTCTTCACGAAATAGTCGGCAGAGAATGTCAATGCACTGTTGAAGAAACGCAAGTCAATACCCAAGTCGGTCTGTTCGGAGGTCTCCCATTTCAAATCAGCATTGGCATAGCCACTGGGCAGCATGCCCGTATATACCTTTCCATTTATGACTGCATTCTTACCCTGACTCATCATACTTGTATAGGCAAAGGAGCCAATACGTTCGTTACCATTCTGTCCCCAGCTTAGACGTATCTTGGCAAAATCCAACCAGGAAGGTCTGTTTTCCATGAACTTCTCACGAGTCAACACCCAACCCAAAGAAACCGAAGGGAATGTAGCATATTGGTGCTCGCGACTGAAGTTTGACGAACCGTCCCGTCTCACTACCGCTTCGAACAAATACTTTTCATCATAATTATAATTGATACGTCCGAATATGGATGCAATGCGGTGATCTTCCGCCCCACCCCATACTTTGGACTGTTCTTCGGGCGCTGTGGCCGTGTCTATATATCCCTTGTCTATATCCACCACCAGCAGATTATAATCTTCCGCTTCCAAATTGGAGTAATGGTAGGAAGACATACTTGTACCGAACAGTGCACCTATATTATGACGGCCGAAAGACTTTGTATACGACAGTACATTTTCCCACTGCCAATAGGAAGACTCCCTTTTCTTATCCTCTACCTTGGAAGTGGCATTCTTACTGGTAGCATTTAGCTCGTAGACTGGAGTTACATTCTTAATGGAATTGAACACCCATTCCGCACCATAGGTAGTCTTGAACTTCAAGCCTGGCAACAAGTCGACATCAAGGTTAAAGTTCGCACCGAAATTCTGAGGCATAGTCCTCTGGTTATGACTGACCTGCATGGCTGCCAGCGGATTGGTTATTTCACGCATCTCGATGATATTGTATGCCAGGCCGTTGGGAGCAATGACATGATTTGGATAAGTTACGGCATATTGCTCCAGTATAGCAGGGTCGGTCTGATAAACCGGCTCGGTAGGAGGCAACATATTCATGGAAGTAATCAAGCCTGCAGCTTCACTATTGCCAATAGTATTACCAGTCTGGATTGACTTGGAATAGCTTGCAATTGCACCAAAACTAATCTTATTCAACCAATTTCGTGATTTCGTGTCCAGTAATACATTATTGTAATTCAAGCGTACATTGTAGCGTTCATAATCAGCATGTCCTTTGGCATAAATACCTTCTTGCTTTACATAACCGAAAGAAGCATAATAGGTAGAGTTGTCCGTACCTCCACTCAACGAAACCTTGTGGTTCATAATAGGAGCATTCTTGTTCTGCAGTTCCTTTTGCCAGTCGGTATTGACGCTGGAAACAGTCGGGAAATAAGGGTCCTTACCTGCGTTGGCAGCCATTTCATTCATCAACATCTGATAATCCGCACTACCCAGCAAATCCACCTTCTTGGAAGGATTCTGAATACCGTACGTAAATTCATAGTTCAAAGTAGCCTTCCCTTTAGTACCCTTCTTCGTAGTTATTAGCACAACACCGTTAGCACCACGGGCTCCGTAAATAGCGGCGGAAGCTGCGTCTTTCAACACTTCAATAGACTCAATATCAGAAGGATTCAAATGACTGATACCACTTTCAGACGGCATGCCGTCTACTATATAAAGCGGATCGGAGTTGTTGACCGTACCGGTACCCCGAATACGAATCTTTGATTCCGCACCGGGCTGACCTGAATTAGAGATAATCTGTACACCGGAAACTTTACCTTTCAAAGCATTCTGAATATTTGTAGGATTACCTTTATCCAACTCTTCACTGGTAACACGGCTCACAGCAGACGAAAGTACACTCTTCTTTTGTACACCATAGCCTACTACAACTACCTCGTCCAGCAACTCAGAAGAATCAGTAAAACGGACTTTCAGATTTGTATCTGCAGCAGTCAGTTTATACTCAATAGGCTCATAACCGATAAAGGTGAAGACCAACACATCACCCACAGAAGCTTTCAGACTGAAATTCCCATCAATATCCGTCACAGTACCCACAGCCGGATTACTTTTCATACTGACATTAGCACCCGGAACCGTTTCTCCAGAAGGATCATAAACGATACCCTGCACATTAATTTGTTGTGCGAAGAGCTGCAAAGTGCAACTGAGAATGCAAAGCAGCAAAAGGACTCTTTTTCTTTTCATGATAATAGTATTAGTTTATAAAATAGAAAGTTATTCATATTGTATTGATACAAATTCCAATACTTCGATAAGCGAAATTACGTACTAAACAAGAAATGGAAGTTGAATATTTCTCATAAGGAGTTCATTTACTAACACATCCATAAAAAACGTTTTATTTTAAACTTAAAGTGATAAAGTTTAAACCCATAAAAAAACGGATACGTTTCTGTACGTACCCGTTTTCTTCCAAATCCATTGATTATAAAAAGTATTACCTTTCTAAAGTCCAGTTAATGGCATTTCTGAACATGGTCGTAAACCCTTCCGTTTCGTACAACTTACTACTATGCCCTATCTGGAAATAAACATTGCGTGCCTTTTTGCTTTCATTGACCCAAACCACCGGATGATCGCCCATCTTGATGTCCGATGCAGGCGTGTAGCTCGATTCGTCTACATTGGCTAATACATGTACATTAGGGCGCGGACTCTTGTCATAAGTATACCACTCGTCATCGGGCACCACGAAAGAGGCCGGAACATCCTTCATTACCGGATGCTGTTTATCTTCCACAATCAGCGTACCGTCGGCCAGCGGAGCTATGTAGTTCTTGAAACGTACACCACCCATGAAATCAGAGAACCATTGCCACATGGGATAACCGTCAAACTCGCCCAGCAAAGTAGCATGATGGAAACCTATCCAGCCGCCACGGCCTTCTTCTATATACTTGACGAACGCATCTTCCGCTTCCTTCGGCCAAGTATAAGGCGGGAAATCCAATTGAATAACCAGGCTGAACTGCGACAAGTAAGCCTCCGTTATGTTCCTGGCATTGTTTATCTCGGTAATACTGAAATTCCCCTTTACACCTTCGGCCGCCAACCACCTCAAACCGGCATCCGTAAATCCTCCGTGCTGTCCGCCACGTTCCGTCAACACCAGTATCTTCGCCTTGTGCGGCTTGCCCAATAGGTTTTCTGCTACCGTACGGCGCAAATCACCCTGTTCATTGTCTCCGCTATAATCCCAATACATGCCTCCCAGCAAATCTTTATCCAGAATATACTGACACTTGATGGCAAGTGAACGGGGATTCTCAAAACCAAATACCAACGTATCATTCTTATCGGCCAGATAAGGCACTTGAGCCACCTCATCCCACTTTTCAGTATATTGGGTATCCGTATTCCCTACCTTATTATAGTCTTGGAAGCTGGGATAACCGTCACCTCCACGACCATAGAAGGGCATACCCATCACCAGCTTGGAAGGCGGTACGCCCGCTTTCAAGTGTGCAGTAACGGCACCGTCCGAAGTAATGTCACCGCTATGTCCTGACGGATAAAGCGCCGAATGGTGCTTGGGAGCAGAAGCCATGTCATAAGCCATGATATTCACAAAATCGACGGAAGGCAAGATAGCCTTGAAGTCAATGTAACGGGCAGAAGCTACGGTGGCAAGTGTCAGTTCCTTTTCATTGCCGATGGCAGCTCTGATATCCTGCATCAGAAGTGTAAAATTCTCCGTATCGTCCGGTGACGAGGATATATTTGCCATAGAGCTGGTGGGATATTCCCAATCGATGTCAATGCCATCCAAAGCGAACTCCTTCACCACACGGTCACAGTCCGCGGCAAAAGCACGGCGATATTCATCATTGGCAGCCATCTCACTGAAACGTCCGCTTCCCCAGCCGCCGATGGAAAGCAGCACTTTCAGCTCCGGCTTCTGTTTCCTCAAATCAACAATCTGTCTCAAACGTTCCTCATTATCAATCTTGACACCGTTAAAGCTCTCGTTTACATGACCGAACGCATAGTTGATATGCGTCATGTACTGCGGGTCGGGCATCACCTCACTCCACGAAGTGACATAAGCAACCACAACCTTTGAATCGCGGGAAGCCGCAACGACCTCTTCTCCCGACTTAACGCTACCGCATGAAACCAATACGCCCAAAGCGGCAGCCATCATCATTCTAATTTTTTTCATAAGTACTATCTTTAATTACAAATTATCGCAGGTCTGACGGACCCGTGAACCTATCAATGCATAATACAGCATAAACGCTTCTCCAAAAAGAACGATGAGCCATGACCATCTCCAGCCTCCAAGAACATCGGCAAGCACTCCTTGCAACAAGGGCAATATGGCACCGCCTACCACTCCAATCATGAACACACCCGAAGCCACCGAAGTGTATTTTCCCAAATGGGCAACGGACAAAGTAAAGATAGCTCCCCACATGATGGAATGGAACAGACCTACTGCCGTGAGCAGCCACGGATTATTCAGAAGAATGGCCAGTAGGGCGAGTAGTCCTGCCGATACCGTAGTAACCGTCAACTGCACGCGGGGAGAAATCCTGCTCAGGCTGCTCCCCACCAGGCGGCCCACAAGCATACCACCCCAATAGAGCGTAGCCATCAGTGCCGGAGAAGCATAATCCATCTCGATGGCATACAGATTGATATTGGCCCCGATACAGACTTCCACTCCTACATAAAAGAAGATAGCCACCACGCCCAATGTCAGATGACGGAAGGACCATACACTTTTTTCCAGCTTTTCTCCCTTCTCTACCCTGGTTCCTTGGATATCGGGCAAAGACAATTTCATCAACAACAATACAATCAAAGAAATAACAGCCATCAATGCCAGGAACGGAACCATCAGCTGGTCAATCTGAATGTCCTCCATAGACAGACCGCCGAACACGACACCGGTCACGAAATAAGGAGCAAGCGTAGTTCCCACAGAATTGGCGGAACCGCCTATAGCCAAACGCTGAATGGACTGGGTACCCTTGACATGGCAAGCCGTCAGATAAGGATTTATAACCACTTGCAGAATGGTGGCCGAAGCCCCTACCACGAAAGAACCCAGTAAGAAAATCAAGAACCCTCCAGGGATAACATTATTTCCTGCATGCCAATTCGCTTCAGGAAAGTGTACTGTGAAATAGGAAGAGGCAAAGAACAAACCAAGTCCCACAATCATCACCAGCAATCCACGCATCAATGTTCCTTTATATCCGTATTTGCTAATCCACGACGAGCCTACCCCTCCACAAACCGGATAAGCAAGGAACCAGGAGAAAGTAATCAAAGTAGCAAAAGTATTTTTCAACCCGCCCACTTCCGAAAGAAAAGTTTCTTTCAGAGGACCCTGAAACTGAGTATTGGCAGTCGTAAGGAAACCTACAATAAAGAACAAGAACACCATCGTGATGAATGGCCCCATATAGTTTATTTGTTTTTCTTGTTGTGTCATAGTATTTTGATTATTAATTCAAATAATTAGTTATCAGCCGCCTGCAAGGCGACTTAGCAGTTAAGCATGCTTGCCGCCGCCTCATCCAGCAGAAATTCACAGTTGGGATGAAGCTGAAGGATGGAAGCAGGAACATCTGTTGTCACAGGCCCTTCAAGCATCCGCTTGACAATATCCGCTTTATTAGTCCCTTTGGCAACCAGTACAATCCGGCGTGCCTGCATAATGTTCTTTATTCCCAAAGTAGCCCCTCCCAACTCTTTATCGGGAGGAGTACCCGTTTCTCTACGGATGCGTTCTTCCAGTTCCACATTCATCCGGGTCACCCATGCTTCACCGCCAAAGGGAGATTCTGGCTGGTTGAATCCCAGATGTCCGTTCTCACCCAACCCTAAAATCAGCAAATCAATACCGCCACGGTTCGCAATTTCCTGCTGGAAATCCCTGCATGACTGTTCAAAATCACCAGAAATGGTAGGCAGCATCAAAAAATTCTCTTCCTTGATGCCCAATGTATCCATCAACTCCGTTTTCAGCATCGTGTAGCATGCTCCGGCATATTCGCGCGGCACATTCGTTACCTCATCCAATCCGAAGAAAGTAACGGTATCCACCTTAAACGGATATTTAGTATAGATTTCTCCCACCAACCGATGAAGATTGCCGGTAGTACGTCCCGTCGAAAGTCCTATCACACTCTCCGGTTCATTCAACATCTGCCCGATGATGCGCCATGCAGCCGTGCAGTCAAACTCCTTTTCATTCTTTGTTATTGTTATTTTCATATTCTTAATCATTAATTCCTAATCACATATTCATCGCCACCGCACCGGCCCCCAGAAGCCCGATAAATCCGGGATTCAGTTTCGTAATGACAACCCCGTTGCTGACAAAACGCATGGTCGTAGGATGAAGTTTCTCCAGAATCTTCTCGTGCATATACCCGTCGGCCACAATGCCTCCACCCAACACCACCGTGTCCGGGTCAATCATACGTACCAGATTCATTATAAGATTGGCAAGCGCCTCAGCTGCATTCTCTACCAGCACCGTACAGAGAGGGTCACCTTTCTGACTAAGTGCAAACACCTCACTCACAATCACCCGTTCCCCTTTTTCAGCCGGAATATGCAGGCCGGTCTCATACTGGTTGCGGAGCAGACGGGCACAATTGTCAAAACCTATGCCGGCAGCAATCGCCTCCACACAGTCCATCCGTCCACAACCGCATTTAATGCCTATGTTCACACCTACACGCACGTGTCCCACTTCGCCGGCATTGAAATGACTGCCACGGATTTGTCTCCCATTTATCACCGTACCCACGGCAATGCCTGTACCTACATTTACGTATATGAAGTTTTTGGAAATTTGTCCGAATCCCCAGACGCGTTCGGCTCTTGTAGCGCTCTTCACATCATTGTCTATATGGCAAGGCATGCCATATATATCCGACAGTTCCTTTGCCAACTCAATCCGCTGTGTCCTGCTCGGGTCAATCTGCAGCCAGACACCTTCGTTGGGATCTACACGCCCTATCAGCCCAACACCCATCGCTACCGGTTTCTGGTCATACCAGCCCACGGTACGGATATAATCATCGAGCGACGACTTGATGATTTCCAGCGCAGCCTGCTGATTAAAGTAACCGGAGTCATATTTCTTATACCTCAAAATGTTGCCACGGCTATCCATTTCGCCAATCAGCAACTTCGTGCCTCCTAAATCAAGACCTAAATACGTTTCCATTTTTTATATGCGTTTTTTAATATTGTTTACTGTCCACAATATTACGCACTATCAGGGAGACAAGGGTTTATTCTCTGACAAAAAAGGTTTAATACTTGTCAGCGGTGGTTCAAAAGCAGTCTTCATGGCTCTAAATTTTGCTGGGACTGGTACCAAACTGCTTTTTGAAGCATGTACTGAAATATTTCGGGTCAGAAAATCCGACCATATTCGCCACTTCCCCTATCGAATATTTCCGGGAAACCAGCAGCTCTTTTGCCTTGTTCAAACGGACAATGCGGATGAAGTCATTCGGTCCCTGCCCGGTCAGCGTCTTTATTTTATTGTAGACAGAAGTGCGGCTCATGCCCAGCATCCGGCAGAAGTCATTGATGGAGAATTCCGAATCGGACAACTCCTCCTCAATCACTTTCATAACCTTGTCCAGAAACTCCTTGTCCAACTGGCTGGTATAGTCTGTCTCTTCGGGCTGCGCATCCATCGCCAACACGGTTTCGCGCAAATGCTGCCTATTCTGAAGAATATTCCTGATACGCACTTTCAGCACAGACAAGTCGAAAGGCTTGATGATGTAGTCATTGGCACCGGCTTCCAGTCCGAAGATGATATTTTCCCTCTCACTCAGTGCGGTCAGTAATATAATAGGTATATGGCTTGTATCTACCGATGACTTCAGAATCCGGCACAATTCATCACCTTCCAGTACCGGCATCACAATGTCCGAGATAATGATATCAGGATTGATTTCCCTTGCCGTCTCCAATGCCTTTCCGCCGTCGGGCACGGCAACTACCTTATATTCGGAAGACAAGCTGTCCACCAGATACTCCCTCATATCCGCATCGTCCTCTGCCAGAAGAAGGACATTCTTCCCGGCACGTTCCGTTTCTTCATGCACAGCCCCGGTAGCGGCCTGAGCTTCTTCCCGGCCGTCAGCCTTCGCTTCCACCGCCACGCTCGCCTTTATCCTCTGCGGGAAAGTTACCGTAAACGTAGTTCCCTGCCCTTCCACGCTACTGAAAGAGATGGTGCCGTGATGCTGTTTCACAATGCGGCGCGTAATCATCAGACCGATGCCCGAACCGGTTTCCTCAAAGTTCATGGCATTCTGGGCTCTATAATATTCGTGGAAGATATTGCCCTGCTCCTCTTTCGGAATGCCGATGCCCGTATCCTTCACTTCAATAGTCCATTTCTTTCTTGCAGTCTTCACCAGTATATGGATGACTCCCTTCTCTGTATACTTCAAGGCATTGGAGAGCAGATTGTCTATGATATGATCCATCTTCTCCCGGTCAATCCAAACCTTGGGCATATCCGGCTCCACCTCCAACTCTATCCCGACGCTCTTCTGCATGGCAGCTAAGTGAAACTCCGCCATTTTTTCCTCCAGATAAGCCTTAATGTCGTATGGAGAAACCTTCAGACACTCCTCGGCATGCAGTTCCGTTTTCTGCAACTCAAGCAGTTGAGTAATCATTCCCATCAGTTTTTCCACATTCTTCATAGCCACCGCAACGGTTTTCTTACCCTGCTCCGGAAGTCCCTCCTGCGCTTCGAGCTCGCTCAGCGGAGCCTTTATTAAAGTAACCGGTGTACGGATATCATGGGCTATACTGATAAAGGAACGTATCTTGTCCCTTATACGCCCCTCGTTCACCTTATGCCTCCTATACTGCACAAACATGTAGACAAAGACAGACAACAAAATGAAATAGATGAACAGCGCCCACCACGAAACCCAGTAAGGGTTATGAATGACAATGTCCAGACTTCTTTCTCCCACCTGTTGCCCGGTGTATTTATCAAATGCCCGCAAGCGGAATACATACTTACCGGACGAGAGATTCATATAGCTCACGTTCCGCACTGAATTGGAGTGTTCCCACTCTTCATTGTGATTTTCGAGCCTATACTCATACCTGATACGATGCGGGACTGCAAAGTTGATGGCAGAGAAGGAAATAGAGAAGGAGTTTTGATTATACTTCAAATCTATTTTCCGGGTATCATTGATATTCGTTTGCAAAAGAGAGCCTTTCATTCCCGCTTTGACCGATTCGTAAAGCAGTTTAAAGTCTGTCAGAATCAGCTCAACAGACACATGGGGCCCTAAGTCCAAAGACGGGAGAAAGGAAAGAACCCCTTCTGCGGTGCCGAAAGCAAGACATCCATTCTTCAACTTAAGGGCAGCATTCGGATTGTAATATCCCCAGCTGACATCCAAAAAATCATTGGCACTGATGATAATATCCCGGGAACAATCCAAGCAATACAATTCCTTCTCCGTACTGAACCAGATACGCCCTTCGTTATCCTCCAGCAGGCTGTTGATGGAATTGGAAACCAGATTGTCATCTACGGTATAGGCATGCGCCTCTTTCCCATCCGGCCCAACACGTATAAGGCCTTCCCCGTCTGTAGCCAGCCAGGTATCGCCGGATGAGGACTGCATCAGGCAACGGATAGGATAATTCAGAGAGATGTCTCCAAACGTCTGATGCCACTGCGTGTCTCCCGACTTCTTATCAAAGACGGCCAACCCGCTGCAACCGGCAATCAGTAATGAGCCCCCCTTACCCGGCTTTATGTCACCTATGCAATCAATCGGGTAATATGTATAAGTATCCGTCCGTATATCGTAACGGGTAAACTCTCCTTCAATACCACCGAACCAGACATAATCCCCTTCCGCATAAATGGCATAAACATAGTCGGTGGCCATTCCCTTCTCCGGATGTGCATTTCTTTTCTCTTTCTTCTGTACCCGTCCGGTCTGTTTATGAATACAATAGACACCGATACCATAGCCACCTACCCAGATGTTTCCCCCGGAGTCTTCGGCAAGCGCCAATACCACTTTGCCACTATATTCCGTACCGTCCAGATAGTGGGTCCATTTGCGTGACCGAGGTTGATAGAGGCTGACGCCGTTGTTTGTACCATACCAATAATCTCCCTCCGAGTCCTGAAACATCACATTTACATGGTCCGACTTCAGGGAATTATCATTATTGCGTTCGTGCCTGATTCTATAGACATCCGGCATCTCCGGATCCAGATAGCTGATGCCATTCGTAGAAGTGCCAATCCATACAACTCCGGATTCATCCACACAAATATCGGATACCGTATTACCACTCAAGCTTTTGTCATCATCCCCGTTATTCATATAATGGTTCAAAAGTTCTCCGGTAGCGACATCCATGCAAAAAACACCTGCACCGTCGGCTCCCACCAGCAGCAAATTATCCTTTGTCCTTGCAAACGAACGGATAGGTACATGAGGAATCCGGTCATTCAAGGAATGTATTTGCCCTTCGGGACCGTCAAGCACAAATACGCCGTTTGAAAAGGTACCGATGAACAGCTTCGCTCCGAAGACATAGAGCGATTCCACATGCATCTCTGTATGCAGGTCAACCGGCCTCGTCTCAAAAGACGAAGAACCTGCCGCTCCTGCCTTCGTCAGCCGGAAGACACCCTTGTCGGTGCCTGCAAAAAACACTTCATCTTCCATTTGGACTATGCAACGGACAGATTGCCCCTTCAATCCGGCAAAAGACAGCCCTGCACTTTCTTCCCAAGAATAAAGCCCCTTTGACATACACAACCACAAACGGTTTTCGTCATCAAACAGCATATTATACAATACCGGAGAAGGCAGGTAATCGGCCAAGTCCACACGCAATTGGAAAGAGTCCGTCAGTTTGTTGTATGCATAGATTTTTCCATTCTTCAATGCAACCCAGACAATACCCTCCTTATCACACATCATGGTAGTGGAAGACTGGATATTGTCCCTGGAATCAACCATTCCGTCCAACTTGTAATGCTTGATTTCATTCCCGTCATAACGATCTATCCCGACATGAGTATACACCCAGACAAATCCGGCTGAATCCTTGTTTATCTGGAATACTTGCCGACTGCCCAATCCCTCCTTGATACCCAAGGTGCGGAATGAACCGGCAAACAAGTCAGCGGACAAAAAAACGAACACCCATAACAGCAGAAATGTACATGCAACGGATTTATATGGAAACGGATATGGAGCAGACATAGGTCATATATTGTTTTTCGGATGCAATATTACGCATAAATATAAAAAAAACGGTCGAAAAACTATCCGAATAGGTTCGATTTCTATTACTTTTGCCTTCCGAAACCAACAAATCATGAGAAGCCATGCTCAGTAAGTTCAAATTAAACCAGCTCTATTTCAAGGACACACAGTTTGCCAACCTCATGACACGGCGCATTTTCAACGTCCTTCTGATAGCCAATCCTTACGATGCTTTCATGCTGGAAGATGACGGCCGCATCGACGAAAAGATATTCAATGAATACACTTCGCTCTCCTTGCGCTACCCTCCCCGTTTCACGCAGGTTTCCACTTGCGAGGAGGCGCTGACACAGCTGTCCTCCATCTCTTTCGACCTCATCATCTGCATGCCGGGCACGGGAGACAACGACAGCTTCGACGTGGCACGATACATCAAAAACCTGTATGAACAGATTCCGATGGTGATACTTACCCCTTTCAGCCACGGCATCACCAAGCGTATTGCCAATGAAGACCTCAGTCCCTTTGAGTATGTGTTCTGCTGGCTGGGAAACACCGACTTGCTGGTTTCCATCATCAAGCTGATAGAGGACAAGATGAACCTGGAGCACGACGTCAACGAAGTGGGTGTGCAGCTCATCCTGCTGGTGGAAGACGGCATCCGCTTTTACTCCTCCATCCTGCCCAATCTGTATAAATTCGTATTGAAGCAGAGCCAGGAATTCTCTACTGAAGCACTGAATGCCCACCAGCGCACACTGCGCATGAGGGGACGTCCCAAAATTGTACTGGCACGTACCTATGAAGAAGCCTTTGGCATCTACCAAAAATATAAGAATAATATATTAGGTGTCATCACCGACGTACGCTTCCCCCGCGTAGAACGGGGCGAGAAGGACGGACTGGCCGGTATCAAGCTCTGTGCCGCCATCCGCAAGGAAGACCCGTTTGTACCCCTTATCATACAGTCCAGCGAATCGGACAACGTAGCGTATGCAGCCAAATACGATGCCGCCTTCATCGACAAGAATTCCAAAAAGATGGATGTGGACCTGCGCCGTATTGTATCAGACAATTTCGGCTTCGGCGACTTTATCTTCCGCAACCCGGACACGCTGGAAGAGATTGCCCGCGTAAAGAATCTCAAAGAGCTGCAGAACATTCTTTTTGCTGTTCCGGCAGAATCATTCCTTTACCACATCAGCCGCAACCACGTCAGCCGCTGGCTCTACTCGCGTGCCATGTTTCCCGTGGCAGAGTTCCTGCGGCCCATCACCTGGAATAGCTTGCAAGACGTGGATGCCCACCGTAAAATTATCTTCGAGGCTATCGTGAAATACCGCAAGATGAAAAACCAGGGAGTAGTGGCAGTCTTCAGGCGCGACCGCTTTGACCGATACTCCAACTTTGCCCGTATTGGAGACGGTTCGCTGGGAGGCAAGGGGCGCGGACTGGCTTTCATCGACAACCTGGTGAAGCATCACCCCGAGTTCGAAGAGTTTGAGAATGCCCGTGTCGCCATCCCCAAGACCATCGTGCTCTGTACCGATGTGTTCGACGAGTTTATGGATACCAACAATCTGTATCAGATAGCCTTGTCCGATGCCGACGATGACGTCATCCTGCGCTACTTCCTCAAAGCAAAGCTGCCCGACCGCCTGGTGGAGGACTTCTTCACCTTCTTCGACGTGGTGAAGTCGCCCCTTGCCATCCGTTCGTCCTCGTTGTTGGAAGACTCGCACTACCAACCCTTCGCCGGCATCTACAACACCTACATGATTCCCTATCTGGACGACAAGTACGAGATGCTGCGCATGCTGAGCGATGCCATCAAGGGAGTATATGCTTCGGTCTACTTCCGCGACTCGAAGGCATACATGCAGGCAACGAGCAACGTTATCGACCAGGAAAAGATGGCTGTCATCCTGCAAGAGGTAGTGGGCAACCAGTATGGTGATCGCTACTACCCCAGCATGTCCGGCGTGGCACGTTCGCTCAACTACTACCCCATCGGCGACGAGAAGGCAGAAGAAGGTATCGTCAATCTGGCGCTCGGTTTAGGTAAATACATCGTGGACGGTGGCATGACGCTCCGCTTCTCGCCCTATCACCCCAACCAGGTGCTGCAAACCAGCGAAATGGAGATTGCCCTCAAAGAGACTCAGACCCGCTTCTATGCCCTCGACCTGCGCAATGCCGGTCACGACTTCTCCATCGACGACGGCTTCAACCTGCTGAAACTGCACGTCAAAGAAGCGGAAAAGGACGGAGCACTGAACTACATAGCCTCCACCTACGACCCTTACGACCAGATTATCCGCGACGGGCTTTATCCCGGCGGACGCAAAGTCATCACCTTTGCCAACATCCTGCAACACGACGTATTCCCCCTGCCACGCATCCTGCAACTGGCTTTGAAATACGGAGAGCAGGAGATGCGCCGTCCCGTAGAGATAGAGTTTGCCGCCACCATGAGCCGCGAGAAGGACAAAACCGGCACCTTCTACCTGCTGCAAATCCGCCCGATAGTCGACACCAAGGAGATGCTGGATGAAGACCTTACCGCTATTCCAGACAACCAGGTACTGCTCCGTTCCAACAACTCATTGGGACATGGCATCATGAACGAGATACATGACATTATCTATGTGAAGACAGACGACTATAGTGCCTCCCACAACCAGGAGATTGCCTGGGAGATAGAGAAGCTGAACCAGCAGTTCCTGGACGAAGGCCGCAACTATGTCCTTGTAGGTCCCGGACGCTGGGGTAGCAGTGACACCTGGCTCGGCATCCCCGTGAAGTGGCCGCACATCAGCGCCGCCCGCGTGATAGTGGAAGCCGGACTGACCAACTACCGGGTAGACCCCAGCCAGGGAACCCACTTCTTCCAGAACCTGACCTCCTTTGGAGTGGGATACTTTACCATCAACGCCTTTATGAATGACGGCGTATACAACCAGGAATTCCTGAATACACAGCCTGCCGTACACGAGACGAAGTACCTGCGGCATGTACATTTCCACCAGCCGATGGTGGTAAAGATGGATGGCAAGAAGAAACTGGGAGTGGTGCTGATGCCCGAAGAATAAATCAGTCCGTCAGCCGGTGCAGCACAATCATCACCACCTCTGCGGGAGCAAACATGCGGATAGCTTTCTGCGAAGTGCCGATGCCGTTGGTGACAATCATCGGGATGTTCTTTGAGTTGTACTTCAGCCCGGAGAGGAACCGCTGCCCGTAGTGCGAGGGGACTATCGGTGCATAAAGCCCGAACAGCGTCACCTGCCCGCCATGCGTGTGTCCGGCCAGGATGAGATCGGAGTTTGTCACCGGGACGTCCTCGGCATAGTCTGGCGTATGCGTCAGCAGGATTACGAAATCGTCGGGCGAAAGGCCGAGTGTGGGCGATGTGCCGTTCTTGCCCAAGTCGAAAGGATTGCGCACGCCCGCCACAAGAATCCGCTCGCCGCCACGCCGCAGAGTGTCCACCTTATGCTCCAGCAGATGCATGCCATAATGCCTCATCTCACGCACGATGTCGTCATAGCAAGCCTCGTAGTCATTGTTGCCAAGCACGGCATAGGTACCCAACGGCGTCTTCACTTGCGCCAGGGCAGCCATGACGGGCGGCACGTACTGGCAGCCTTCGTGAAAGTCGCCGCCAATCAGCAGCACGTCGGCCTTCTGGTCTATGAGCAGGCGGACCAGGTCCTTCAATCCCTCCTCCTTCAGCAGGCTTTTGTAGTGCAGGTCGGAGACAAAGGCGATGCGGAAGCCCTCGAAGGCGGCAGGCACGTCGCGATGCGTGAAGTCGTACGTCTTAATGCGGCTGACGCCCTTATAGGCCGAGCCTACGTGGGTGGTTTTCGATGTGATTCTTGTACCTCGCTGCACAATTACCTTTTGTACCGGTGCCGTTTTCTTTATCTGCTGTTTCTTTACCTCGCCCTTCGCCGGCTGGCGGCGGACATTACGCAAATCAGACTGGTCAAAGGTGAACATCGGCGAAAGGCGGGCAGGCAACCCGATAGTATCGCCAAGCTGCGTGCTGTCTGCCTGCATGACTGGCTGCGGCAACGACACGGTAATCATCCGCTTGGACCGGCAGGAAGACAAGAGCAGCAAAAAAAGAATGGATATGTAGACTAACTTCTTCATCATAAGTGGGTGCAAATATAGGGATTTTCAGTATTTTTGCTGGCAGATGCCGAACTAAATTGGAACTACAATGAACGAGATTAAACAGAATTCACCCTATGCATGGTTTCTCGCCGCCCGCCCCAAAACGCTGACGGGAGCCATCATCCCGGTACTGCTGGGCAGTGCCCTTGCCTTCAGCGACGGGCAGTTCAAGACCGCGCCTGCCCTGCTGTGCGCCCTCTTTGCCTGCGGCATGCAGATTGCCGCCAACTTTATCAACGACCTCTTCGACTTTCAGAAAGGGACCGACCGCCGGGAAGACCGGCTGGGTCCGCAGCGCGCCTGCGCCGAAGGCTGGATTACGTCGACGGCCATGAAAACCGGTATCGGCATCGCACTGACACTGTCTTGTCTGGCAGGGCTGGCAGTGCTGTTCACCGTCTGGGGGCAGCTGCCCCACGGAGGCTGGGAACTGGTAGTGCTGGGCGTGGTGTGCATACTGTTTGCTTTCCTCTATACCACACAGCTCTCCTATCGGGGATGGGGCGACGTGCTGGTGCTGGTGTTCTTCGGTTTCGTGCCCGTATGCGGCACCTACTACGTGCAGGCCTATACACTGAATATGGATGCGGTGGTGCTGTCGCTCGTCAGTGGCCTCGCCATAGACACCTTGCTGATGGTGAACAACTATCGCGACCGCGAGCAGGATGCCGTAAGCGGCAAGTGTACGCTGGTGGTGCGCTACGGCAAAAGGTTCGGTGAGAATATGTATCTGGCACTGGGCATCGCCGCCGTGCTGCTTTGCTTCTGGTTTGTCTACACGGGCAAGCTGACTCCGCCGGAATTTATCTGGGCTCCCTGCGTCTACCTATACATGCACGCACTGACGTGGCGCAAGATGGTGAACATAGGCAGCGGTAAAAAGCTGAACAGCATACTGGGCGAGACTTCGCGCAATATGCTGTTCTTAGGATTACTATTGGCAGTGGCACTGAGTTAGTGATTATCACTTTCCTCCATACATCTGTTCGTAATACTTCTGATAATCGCCGCTAGTCACTTCTTCCACCCACGGCTGGTTGTTCAGGTACCATTCGATGGTCTTGACGATGCCAACCTCGAACTTCGTCTCCGGATACCAGCCCAAGGCATCGGTAATCTTCGTGGGATCGATGGCATAGCGCTGGTCGTGGCCCAGACGGTCTTTGACGAAGGTGATAAGATCTTCATTTATCCAACTGATGTCAACCGTGCCGTCGGCTGCTTTTACCTGTTTCTTCAATACTTCGCGGTAACGGGGTTCCTCCTTCATCAAGCGGTAGACAGTGGCAATAGTGAGCTTTACAATTTCAAGATTGGTCTTTTCGTTGTGACCGCCTACGTTGTAGACTTCGCCTTCCACACCCTTGCGGACAACCAAGTCGATGGCTTTGCAGTGGTCTTCCACGTAGAGCCAGTCGCGCACGTTGCTGCCGTCGCCGTAAACGGGGAGGTTCTTGCCTTCGAGGATATTCTTGATGATGAGCGGAATCAACTTTTCCGGAAAGTGGTAAGGGCCGTAGTTATTAGAGCAGCGGGTAATGGTGACGGGCATCTTATAAGTATCATGATAAGCCATCACCACCATATCGGCACTCGTCTTGCTGGCGCTGTAGGGGCTGTGCGGACAGAGCGGAGTTTGCTCCGTGAAGTAGCCTTCGGCACCAAGTGAGCCGTAGACTTCGTCGGTAGATACCTGATGATAACGGACGCCTTTGCGCCAAGCAGGATAACCGGACTCGTCCTTACCCGTGACCCAGGCACGGCGGGCGGCGTCGAGCAGGTTCTGTGTACCCAGGATGTTGGTCATCAGGAAAAGTTGGGGATTCTCTATGCTGCGGTCCACGTGGCTTTCGGCAGCAAAGTTCACCACGTAATCGAATTTATATTTAGCAAACAGTTCATCGGCAAGTACGCGGTCGCAGATGTCTCCTTTTACAAAGAAGCAACGTTCGTCGTCAATGTCGTTGGCAATGGTACCCAGGTTGCCTGCGTAGGTCAGGGCATCCAGTATCACCACTCTAATATCATTATGTCTTGCCAGGATGTATTTAATATAGTTGGCGCCGATAAAGCCGGCAGCACCGGTTACGAGATAGGTTTTCATGAAAATGATTAGTGATTAATGATTAATGAAATAACTAAAGTAAATAATAGTATCAGCAATGAGGGGTATCAAAAACATATAGACGCATCCTCATTCTATCAGCGTTTCGACTCGGCCAACTCCATCAGATATTTGCCATATTCGGTCTTGCCAAGTTTTTCGCCCAGACGATACAGTTGGTCTACATCTATCCAGCCCTTGCGCCAGGCAATCTCTTCGATACAGCTGACGCGGAATCCTTGGCGGTTCTGGATGGTAGCCACAAAATTGCTGGCCTCCAGCAGGCTGTCGCAGTTGCCGGTGTCGAGCCAGGCAAAGCCACGGCCGAAAAGTTCCACTTTCAGTGTACCTTCGTCCAGATAAAGGCGATTGAGGTCGGTGATTTCATATTCACCACGGGTAGAGGGTTTCAAAGAGGCAGCCTTTGCCGTTACACTGGAGTCGTAAAAGTAAAGACCGGGGACGGCATAGTTACTTTTAGGTTCTGCGGGCTTCTCTTCCAGCGAGATGGCTTTGCCGTTGGCATCAAACTCCACAACGCCGTAAGCACGGGGGTCTTTCACATAATAACCGAAGATGCAGGCACCCTTGTCGATGGAAGCGGCACGCTTCAGCATGGCCGAAAAGCCTTGACCGTAGAACATGTTGTCGCCCAGAATGAGGCATCCCGGCCCGCCGTTCAGGAATTCCGCGCCCAGCACAAAGGCCTGTGCCAGCCCGTTGGGGTTCTCTTGTATCTTATAGGAGAAAGACATACCAAGTTCTTCGCCGGTTCCCAGCAGTTCGCGGAACATGGGCAAGTCACGTGGAGTAGAGATGATAAGCACTTCGCGAATTCCCGCCAACATCAATGTAGATAGCGGATAGTATATCATCGGTTTGTCATAGACGGGCATTATCTGCTTGGAGATAGCCTTGGACAACGGATAGAGACGAGTGGCACTGCCACCTGCAAGAATAATTCCTTTCATATTTCAGTTCTTTTTCGGTGATACTTCAAAATGGAGAATAAAATAAGAAGGAGGACGATGCCCCACGGCTCTACTTGCTATTCGGGTACAAAGATAATGGAAAAATTCAATTAAGCGAATCAAGAGAAAACTTGTTTCGTCTTATCGGTATAGATTTTCTTTCGCGCCGCTACATAAAGTTTTTTTCTCATTTTATCTGCCATCTGCAAGGATTAGGCATCTAGTACACTGTAATACAACAAGTTGAATGCTTGCAGATACCCCTTGCAGATGCCTTGCAGATAAAGTATCTGCAAGCCCCGAAATCGAGTATAAAGACACTCAAGACACACGGCATCCTCATGCCAAAAATACAGATAACATATTAGTTCACAACGATGAACACTTTGTTCACATGCTATAAAACAAAGTGTTCATACAATATGAAACAAAATGTTCGCCATAGTGGAACAAAGTGTTCACTACAGTGGAACAAAGTGTTCCACACGCCGAAACAGACTGTTCCGTGTGTCGAAGCAAGCGGTTTTATGGCATCAGCCTGCCAGTTCCACCACCTCCAAGTCCTTGAATGTACCTCCATCAATAGCAAAGCGTACCATCGTACGCACCTTATGGAAACCTTGAATGCCAGCAGCTCCCGGATTGATATGCAGTACATCCAGCGTCTTGTCATACTTCACCTTCAGTATATGCGAGTGCCCGCTGATGAACAGCTTTGGGGGACGCACCAGGATGCTGCCCTTGATGGAAGGGTCGTAGTTGCCGGGATAACCGCCGATATGCTTCATCAGCACTTCCGCCCCGTCCACCGTGAAACGGAGAATCTGCGGATAAAGCTGCCGTATCTCCTGCCCGTCAATATTGCCATACACGGCGCGGAAGGGACGGAAATCCGCCAGCTTCTGTGCCACTTCCAGCGACCCGATGTCACCGGCATGCCAGATTTCGTCACAGTCTTCAAAATATCGCAGGTATTTTTCATCCCAGAAGCCATGCGTATCCGATAATAAACCAACTTTTGTCATTTTTCCTTTGTTTATTAGGACAAAGGTAATTATATTTGGGGAGAATACAATGTGATTAACACATCAATACCATGGAGAACAGATATTTCAAACGTGACATCAGCTGGCTGTCTTTCAATTACCGCGTGCTGCTGGAAGCCGAAGACGATACACTGCCGCTATACGAACGCATCAACTTCATTTCCATATACTCTTCCAATCTGGAAGAATTCTACAAGATACGCGTGGCCGACCATAAGGCCATAGCCACCGGAGCCTCACAAAGCGACGAAGAGACCATGCAGTCTGCCGCTGAGCTGGTAGATGAAATCAACCGGGAAGTCAACCGTCAACTGGAGGAGCGTATCCGCATTTATGAACAGAAAATACTGCCCGCTCTACGGAAACACCACATCATATTCTATCAGAGCCGCAACGTGGAACCGTTTCATAACGACTTCGTGCGCAATTTCTTCCGCGAAGAGATATTCCCCTATCTGGCCCCGGTACCCGTAAGCAAGGACAAGGTGATTTCATTCCTGCGCGACAACCGTCTCTATCTGGCCGTACGGCTTCATCTGAAAGGAGCTCCCGTCGGTTCTCCAAACCGCATCCAATATTTCGTGATGAAACTGCCGTACAGCAAAGTGCCGCGCTTCATCCAGTTGCCCAAGGTGGGGAAAGACTATTATCTGATGTTCATCGAAGACATCATCAAAGCCAATCTGGATACCATCTTCCCCGGTTATGAAGTGGACAGCAGTTATTGCATCAAGATTTCACGCGATGCGGATATTCTGATAGACGATGCCGCCAATACCTCCGAAATCATCGAGCAGGTGAAGAAGAAGGTAAAGAAACGCAAGATAGGCGCCGTGTGCCGTTTTGTATACGACCGCGCCATGCCCCGGGACTTCCTCGACTTTCTGGTAGATGCCTACCGCATAGACCGCCGGGAACTGGTGCCGGGAGACAAGCACCTCAACATGGAGGACCTGCGGCATCTGCCCAATCCCAACCAGAGCGTACGCCCCATCAAAAAACCCCAGCCCATGAAGCTGACCTGCCTGGACGAACGCGAATCCATCTTCCGCTATGTGGAGAAGAAGGACCTGTTGCTGCATTATCCCTACCATTCCTTCGACCACTTCATCCATTTCTTGTACGAAGCCGTCCACGAACCCACCGTGCATGAAATCATGGTGACCCAGTATCGTGTGGCCGAGAACTCCACCGTCATCAATACTCTGATAGCCGCCGCACAGAACGGAAAGAAAGTCACCGTCTTCGTGGAACTGAAAGCGCGCTTCGATGAGGAGAACAACCTTGCCACCGCCGAAATGATGAAAGCAGCCGGCATCAATATCATTTTCAGCATACCGGGACTGAAGGTGCATGCCAAAGTAGCCCTCGTGCTACGCCGCGACAAGGAGGGGCACAAAATGACAAGCTACGCCTACATCAGTACCGGCAACTTCAACGAAAAGACAGCCACCCTCTATGCCGACAGCGGATTATTCACCTGCAACCCGGTGATTGTAAACGACCTGCACAACTTGTTCCGTACTCTGCAGGGAAAGGAAAATCCGGTGTTCCACCGCCTGCTTGTGGCACGCTTCAACCTCATTCCGGAGCTGAACCGCCTCATCACTCACGAAATAGAACTGGCCCGGCAAGGCAAGCAAGGACGGATTATCCTAAAAATGAATGCCCTGCAAGACCCTGCCATGATAGACCGCCTCTACGAAGCCTCGCAAGCCGGTGTAGAGATAGACCTCATTGTCCGCGGCATCTGCTGCCTCATCCCCGGGCAGAAGTACAGCCGCAACATCCGCGTGACACGCATCGTGGATACCTTTCTGGAACATGCCCGTGTGTGGTACTTCGGCAACGGCGGCGCACCCAAGCTCTTCCTCGGCTCGCCGGACTGGATGCGGCGTAACCTGTACCGCCGTATCGAAGCCGTCACCCCCATCCTGGACCCGGACTTGAAGCAAGAACTCATCGACATGCTCGACATACAACTGTCGGACAAACGAAAAGCCTGCTTTGTGGACGACCGGTTGCGAAACCGCTGGAAGTCGTCGCGACCGCAAAAGGAGAAGGTACGGTCGCAATATAGCTTTTACGAATACTTGAAACAAGGGATTAAGGATTAACGATAATTATCAATCGTCAATTATCAATCGTCAATCGCTTTGTAACATTTCTGTAACATGTATGACATTTCCCTGCAACACCAAACTCTTTCCTTTGCAGCCGGAAATAAAATACATGTCTATGGAAACAATTTATCTGGGTATCGTCATCTTTCTGTTCGTACTCGCGATTTTCGACCTCGTGGTAGGTGTCAGTAATGATGCGGTCAATTTTCTTCAGTCGGCTGTCGGAGCAAAGGCAGCATCTTTCAAAACCATACTGTTCATTGCAGGCATTGGCGTCTTCATCGGTGCGGCACTCAGCAATGGCATGATGGACATTGCACGACACGGCATCTATCAACCGGAGCACTTCTACTTTGCCGAAATCATGTGCATTCTGCTTGCCGTCATGTTGACGGACGTCGTGCTATTAGATGTCTTCAACACTATGGGAATGCCTACCTCCACCACTGTATCCATGGTGTTCGAACTGTTGGGAGGTACGTTCGCACTGGCGCTCATCAAGGTCTATAATAGCGATGCATTGGGACTGGGCGACCTCATCAATACAGACAAGGCACTGTCTGTCATCATGGCCATTTTTGTATCCGTAGCCATTGCCTTCTTCTTCGGTATGCTGGTACAGTGGCTGGCACGTATCGTGTTCACCTTCAACTACAAGAAGAACATGAAATACAGCATCGCGCTGTTCGGTGGTATAGCTGCCACCAGCATCATCTACTTCATGCTGATAAAGGGGCTGAAAGACAGCTCATTCATGACCCCTGAAAACAAGCAATGGATACACGACAATACCGCATTGCTGATAACCGGTTTCTTTGTATTCTTCACCATACTGATGCAGATACTGCATTGGTGCAAGATAAATGTCTTCAAAGTAGTGGTTCTGATGGGTACTTTCGCCCTCGCTCTTGCCTTTGCCGGCAATGACTTGGTGAACTTTATCGGTGTCCCCCTCGCAGGATATTCCTCATTTATTGACTATACAGCCAATGGTACGGCCGCCGGCCCCGACGGATTCCTGATGTCCTCACTCCTCGGTGCAGCCAAAACCCCGTGGTATTTCCTTATCGGTGCAGGCGCCATTATGGTTTATGCACTCTGCACATCCAAGAAAGCCCACAACGTTATCAAGACTTCCGTGGACCTTGCCCGCCAGGATGACGGTGAAGAGAACTTCGGAAGTACCCCGATAGCCCGTACGCTGGTACGCTTCAGCATGACTCTGGCTAACGGAATATCCAAAACGATGCCTGAAAGCAGCAAGCGGTGGATGAACACACGCTTCCAGAAGGATGAAGCCATCATAGCCGACGGCGCCGCTTTTGACTTGGTTCGCGCCTCCGTCAATCTCGTATTGGCTGGTCTGCTCATCGCCTTGGGAACTTCCTTGAAACTTCCCCTTTCCACCACTTACGTCACCTTTATGGTAGCCATGGGTACATCGCTTGCCGACCGTGCCTGGGGACGTGATTCGGCGGTATTCCGCATTACGGGTGTGCTCAGCGTTATCGGCGGTTGGTTCATCACTGCCGGAGCAGCGTTCACCATCTGTTTCTTCGTAGCACTGATTATCCATTTCGGCGGTACGGTTGCCATCCTGGCACTGATTGGTCTGGCAGTCTTCATGCTGATTCGTAGCCAAGTGATGTACAAAAAGCGCAAGGAGAAAGAAAAAGGCAACGAGACCCTGAAACAGTTGATGAAGAGTACGGACAACAATGAAGTCATCGAATTGCTCCGCAAGCATACCCGTGAAGAACTGGTGAAGATTATGGAATTCACAGAAGAGAATTTTGAACGTACCGTCACTTCCTTCCTACACGAGAATCTACGCGGACTGCGTCGTGCCATGGGCTCAGTAAAATTCGAAAAACAACTCATCAAGCAGATGAAGCGTACCGGAACACTTGCCATGTGCCGTCTCGACAACAATACCGTACTGGAAAAAGGACTCTATTACTATCAAGGCAACGACTTTGCCAGCGAACTGGTGTACAGCGTAGGCCGTCTTTGCGAACCTTGCTTAGAGCACATAGACAATAACTTCAATCCGCTGGATGCCATTCAGAAAGGAGAATTTACAGACGTAGCCGAAGACATCTGCTATCTGTTACAAGTATGCCGCCACAAGCTGGAAACGAACAATTATGATGAACTGGAAACAGAGATTCGCAAAGCCAACGACCTCAACGGACAGTTGTCTCACCTGAAACGCGAAGAGCTGCAACGCATCCAAAGCCAGAGCGGCAGCATCAAAGTCAGCATGGTATACCTGACTATGATACAAGAAGCCCAGAACGTAGTGACCTACACCATCAACCTGATGAAAGTAAGCCGCAAGTTCCAAGTAGAGAAAGAAGAGTTATAAGTTATAAGTTATGAGTTATAACGCATGGTACATAACATGCAACTTATAACTCATAACTCCTTAAGCCCCATCTTCTCCGCCCGTTGCAACATAAATGCACGGGCGGCTTCGTATTCATTGGGAATGATGCCGTCCAAAATGGCATCCTTAATGGCACTCTTCAAGGCACCTACCTGCTGGCAAGGAGAAAGGCCGAAAGTCTTCATGATTTCTTCACCACTGACCGGAGGCTGGAAATTACGGATACGGTCGCGTTCCTCCAAATCCTTCAGCTTCTGGCGTACCAACTGAAAATTATTAAGGAAGCGTTTCTTACGCTCCATATTCTTGGAAGTAATGTCGGCTTCGCACAGTGTCATCAGGTCGTCTATATCATCACCTGCCTCAAACAAGAGACGACGCACTGCCGAGTCGGTCACTACATCATCCGCTATCACAATGGGACGCATGTGCAGGCTCACCATTTTCTGCACATATTTCATCTTCTCATTCATAGGGAGCTTCATCTTGCGGAAAATATCGGGTATCATCTTCTCGCCAATGAAATTATGGTTATGGAACGTCCAGCCCGCACGGGGTTCCCAACGCTTGGTGGCAGGCTTGGCTATATCATGCAGAAGAGCTGCCCAGCGTAGCCAAAGGTTGTCGGTCTTCTTGCTGATGTTGTCGAGTACTTCGAGCGTATGGTAGAAATTGTCCTTATGGGCGCGTCCATTGCGCGTCTCCACGCCTTGCAGCCTGACAAGTTCCGGGAATATCAGTTCCAGCAGACCACAGCGGTCCAGCTCAATGAATCCCTTAGACGGAATAGGTGACAAGATGATTTTGTTCAGTTCGTCTGCAATGCGTTCTTTGGAGATGATGGAGATGCGTTCGCGATTACGCTCCAGAGAATCGAATGTCTCATCGTCAATATAGAATCCCAGCTGGGTGGCAAAACGGACACAGCGCATCATGCGCAAAGGGTCATCACTGAAAGTTATATCAGGGTCGAGGGGAGTCCGGATGGTCTTTTCCTTCAAGTCTCCAATACCGCCAAAGGGGTCGACCAACTCGCCATAACGCACCCGGTTCAGGCAAACAGCCAGTGCATTGATGGTAAAATCACGGCGGTTCTGGTCATCCTCCAATGTACCGTCCTCTACAATAGGCTTGCGGGAATCGTGTGTATACGATTCTTTTCTTGCACCCACAAACTCAACTTCCGTACCATAGTACTTCAATTGTGCCGTACCGAAATTCTTGAAGACGGAAACATGCGCCCCACGCCCCAGACGCTTACCCAGCGCCTCGGCCATGGCAATGCCACTGCCTACCACCACCACATCAATATCCTTGGAAGGACGTTGCAGGAAAATATCACGTACATATCCACCGACTACGTAACATTCCAATCCCAATTCATCAGCCGTTTCGGATATCCGCTTGAATATATCATCACTAAAATATTGCTTCAGTTCTTCTGCCGTCAAATCTATCATAAATAATGCGCTAATGTAATGAATACGCAAATGTGTTAATGGTCTATTAGCACATTTGCACATTAAAATGCTGCAAAGATAAAGATATTATTTCTATTTTTGTGGACTCTAACTCCAAGAACAACAAATATGAAAAAAGTAATACTCCTTGCATGCCTATGCTGTACACTCTTCTCTTGCGAAGATGTGGAGAAGAAGGCTGGTGAAAAACTACAAGCTGCCCGCGAAGCGTTTGAACTCGGCAACTACAATGAAGCGAAGATTCTGATTGACAGCATCAAGATGCTCTATCCCAAAGCGTTTGAAACTCGCCGTGCAGGCATCGGCCTGATGCAGGAAGTGGAACTGAAAGAGCAGGAAAAGAGCCTGGTCTATCTGGACAGTATGCTTCAAGCCAAGCAAAAGGATTTCGATGCAATCAAAGGGAAATACACTTTTGAAAAAGATGCCGAATACCAGAATATCGGCAATTACCTTCATCCTTCCCAAGTGATAGAAAAAAATCTGCATCGCTCTTTCCTTCGCTTCCAGGTAGACGAAAACGGAGTCATGAGCATGACTTCCATTTATTGCGGAGCCCATAATATCCACCATGTGGCCGTCAAAGTCACTGCTCCCGATGGTAGCTTTGCCGAAACACCCGCCGCCAAAGACAGCTACGAAACCACTGACCTCGGTGAAAAGATTGAAAAGGCAGACTTCAAACTGGGAGAAGACGGAAACGTCATGGGGTTCCTTTATCTGAACAAGGACAAGAATATCAAAGTCAACTATCAAGGGGAACGCCCCTATTCCATCACCATGACTACCGCCGATCGCCAGGCCCTTGCCAGCGTCTACGAACTGGCACAACTGCTGTCATCCATGACGGAAATAAAGAAGAATATGGAAGAAGCCAATCTCAAAATCGAATTTGTAAAAAAGAAGATGGAAGAGAGAAAAGACAATGCACAAGAATAAAAAAAGGGAACCGGATGATAATATTCATTACTTAGTCGTCCGGTTCCCTTTTTATTATCAGTAAAGCCTTACCAAACCAATTTGGGTAAATAACGGCTTAGACATGTACGCAAAGCAGACAGAGTGATGGGTTTTACCAACACTTCCGAGGCTCCACACTCCAAGGCTTTTTCGCGGTCGGCAGTAAAGGCGTAAGCGGTCTGCATGATGATGGGAAGTTCCTTATCCTTCTTGCGAATAATCACCGTAGCATCCAGCCCGTTCATAATAGGCATTTTTATATCCATCAGAATAGCTTCCGCCTTGTCGCGATTCTCTTCGAACAAATTTACAATCTCCTCACCATTCTTTGCCCATAGTATCTCGCATTTCTTGCCGATGATAGCCTTTATCAGTTTAAAGTTACTATCATCATCTTCCGCAACCAGAATAAGCGGACGGTAATCTCCTGACACTTTTTCTATTTCCATGACCTATGCGTTTTGTTTATATAGGGGCAAAGATATAAAAAATAATAGATTTGCACTATCTTTGCAGCTCATTAAAAAAATATATAATGATTTCTATAGACGGACTGGCCGTAGAATTCGGCGGAACTACTTTATTCAGTGACATATCTTTCGTTATCAACGAAAAAGACCGTATCGCCCTGATGGGTAAAAATGGAGCGGGGAAAAGTACATTGTTGAAAATCCTGGCAGGTGTAAGACAACCTACCCGTGGAAAAATCTCAGCCCCCAAGGACAGTGTCATAGCTTACCTTCCACAGCACCTTATGACGGAAGACGGACGTACCGTATTCCAGGAAGCGGCGCAAGCCTTTGCCCACCTGCATGAAATGGAAGCTGAAATAGAGCGCCTCAACAAGGAACTGGAAACGCGTACCGACTACGAAAGCGACAGCTACATGGAACTTATCGAGAATGTCTCCGCCTTAAGCGAAAAGTTCTATGCCATCGACTCCACCAATTACGAGGAGGATGTGGAAAAAGCACTGCTCGGACTGGGCTTTGTACGCGAAGACTTCAACCGCCAGACCAGTGACTTCAGCGGCGGATGGCGCATGCGCATCGAGCTTGCCAAGCTGTTGCTGCAAAAGCCTGACGTGCTGTTGCTAGACGAGCCTACCAACCATCTGGACATAGAATCCATACAATGGCTGGAAGATTTCCTTATCAGCAATGGAAAGGCTGTCATCGTCATCAGCCACGACCGTAAATTCGTAGACAACATCACCACCCGTACCATTGAAGTGACCATGGGACGGATATACGATTACAAAGTAAACTACTCCAAATACCTGGAACTCCGCAAGGAACGCCGCGAACAGCAACAGAAAGCCTACGACGACCAGCAGAAGTTCATTGCCGAAACCAAGGAATTCATCGAACGGTTCAAAGGCACCTACTCCAAAACCCTGCAAGTGCAAAGCCGCGTAAAAATGCTGGAGAAGCTGGAACTGCTGGAAGTGGATGAAGAAGACACTTCAGCGTTACGCCTCAAATTCCCTCCTTCTCCCCGCTCAGGCAATTATCCCGTCATCATGGAGGGAGTAGGGAAAAGTTACGGTGACCATGTGGTCTTCAAGAATGCCAACCTCACCATAGAACGGGGAGACAAGGTTGCTTTCGTTGGTAAGAACGGTGAAGGAAAGTCAACGTTAGTGAAGTGCATCATGAAGGAAATAGAACATGAAGGCACCCTCACGATAGGACACAACGTGCAGATTGGATATTTCGCACAAAACCAGGCCTCATTGTTGGATGAGAACCTGACCGTATTCCAGACCATCGACGATGTGGCAAAAGGGGAAATCCGCAACAAGATACGCGACCTGCTGGGTGCCTTCATGTTCGGTGGCCCCGAAGAGTCCATGAAGAAGGTCAAGGTGCTTTCCGGTGGAGAGCGCACGCGCCTCGCCATGATAAAGCTTTTGCTCGAACCGGTGAATCTGCTGATACTGGACGAACCGACCAACCATCTGGACATGAAAACCAAAGATATCCTGAAGCAAGCGTTACTGGATTTTGACGGTACCCTTATCCTCGTCAGCCACGACCGTGACTTCCTGGACGGACTGGTAAGCAAGGTATATGAATTCGGCAACAAACAAGTGAAAGAGCACTTGAGCGGCATCTACGAATTCCTTGAAAAGAAGAAAATGGACTCCCTCCGCGAACTGGAACGATAAGCATCTGCTAAACCCGGCGTCCGAACAAATGGCCGATACATATTGTTTTCATTTTACTAAACACTTAACTAAGAGATATTAAAATGAAACAATATGATGCCATCATAATAGGATTCGGCAAGGGCGGCAAGTTATTGGCCGCCGAACTGGCCGAACGGAATTGGAAAGTAGCCATCGTGGAACGTTCCCCTCAGATGTACGGAGGAACATGTGTAAACGTAGGATGTATCCCTACCAAAGCTCTGATTCACGAATCGGAATATGCGGAAAAAAGATACTATGACGATTATAAGAACCAGTCCAAACTGTATGCACTTGCCGTGGCGCGGAAAGACAAGCTTGTATCCTTCCTGCGTGAGAAAAATTATGAAAATGTAAAAAACAAGCCTAATATAACCCTCTATGACGGAACTGCTTCTTTCTTGTCCGAAAATACAATCCGTATAGTCTCCGGCAAGGACGAAACGATTCTTGAGGGAAAAGAGATATTCATCAACACCGGGTCCACCCCTATCCTGCCTGCCATCGACGGACTCAAGGAGAGCAAGTACGTATATACCAGTGAGACCTTGCTGCAATCGAACAAACTGCCCGCACACCTGCTCGTCATCGGCGGCGGTGCTGTCGGATTGGAGTTTGCCACTATGTATGCAGGCTTTGGAAGCCATGTCACACTGCTGGAAGCGGGAAACCGCTTTCTGCCTAAAGTGGACCGCGACATTGCCGCCTCCATGCTGGAAGCATTGAACCGAAAGCGTATCAATGTCCGGTTGAACGCCCGTGTCCAATCCGTGTACGACACAGCCGAAGGAATAACTCTGACCTATACGGACAGTGCAAACGGCACTCCCTACTACCTGAAAGGAGATGCCTTGCTGGTAGCCATCGGCCGCAAGCCTATGACTGCAGAGCTGAATCTGGAAAAAGCGGGTATACAAACAGACAAGCGGGGAGCCATCGTTGTCGACAACCAATTACGGACTACAGCCCCACACGTATGGGCCCTGGGGGACGTAAAAGGAGACGAACAGTTCGACAACTTGTCCATCGATGATTTCCGTATCATCCGTAATCAACTCTTTGAAAACAAAAAAAGGAGTACAAAAGACCAGTATCCAATCCCCTTTGCCATTTTCACCGACCCACCGCTGGCACATATAGGACTGACGGAAGAGGAAGCGATGAAGAACGGTTATTCCATACATGTGGCACGTATCCCTGCTGCCATGATTCCACGTGCCCGTACGCTACACAGCATAGACGGTATGCTCAAAGCTATTGTAGACATCCATACCGGACGGATTCTGGGTTGTACCCTACTTTGTGCCGATGCACCAGAAGTAATCAATACCGTAGCATCAATCATGAAAACGGGACAGCGTTACCATTTCCTGCGGGACTTCATTTTCACCCACCCCAGCATGAATGAGGGATTGAATATGTTATTCAAACCTTTTTAGCATTTTCTATTTGGTAATTAAGTCCTTAACCTCTATCTTTGCATCCGTCCAAAGATAGAGGAATGAAAAAGAAACAGTACATAACCTATATTCTTTTTTTCATCAGCTTGATAATGCTGGTGATACCCGTCATTCCCCACCATCATCATGCCGACGGAATGATATGCATGAAGAATGATATCACCGCCGATTGCTGCGGACACCGTCATAGCCCGGGCAACGAGCACTGCTGTTGCGACACGGGATGCATGACAACCCACTTTGTACAACAGACGCCCAGCTCTTCCAATGATGTGTGTGCACATCCGGATGCCTTGTGGGCAGTCACCCTACTCATTGAACCTTTTTCCAAGTTACTCATCCTACCCGAGTTTGACATAAGCAGGCAGGAGTGTATCTATCTGGAATCTCTTCATAGCACATTTATCATATGTGCTACGGGACTTCGTGCCCCTCCGTCTCTTCTTGCTTAACTGTTACCGGAACATCACCGGGACAGATTTCTATCCGGCATAAGGAACAATGCAATTTGGTTGCACGCCCTATGCCCTAACTTTGTATTCAAAATCAAAAAGTAAGAACAAATATCATCATGAAAAAAGTTATTTTCATGGGAGTCTTGGGATTATTCCTTTTAGGCTCCTGTAACAGTAAGTCCGGAGACAGCCACGAAGGACATAATCACGAAACAGAAGAGCACAATCATGACGGACATGACCACGAGGGACATGACCACGAACATGAGGGACACAACCATGAGCACGAAGAGCAGGAAAACCATGCCGGAGGAAGCGATGAAATCATCCTGCCACCAGCAAAGGCGCAAGCTGCCGGCGTAGCAGTCAGCACTGTTGAACCGGGTAGTTTCCATCAAGTCATCAAGACCAGCGGCCAGGTGATGGCAGCCCAGGGAGACGAGAGCGTAGCCGTAGCTACAGTAGCAGGCGTGGTTTCCTTCAAGGGAAAAGTTATCGAAGGAATGAGCGTCAGCAAAGGTACTCCTTTGGTAGTATTGTCATCCAAAAACATGGCCGACGGAGACCCGGTGCAGAAAGCCCGGATAGCCTACGAGGTTTCCAAAAAAGAATACGAGCGTATGAAAGCGCTTGTAGGCAACAAAATCGTATCTGAAAAGGAATTCGCGCAAGCCGAACAGATTTACGAAAATGCCCGTATCAGTTACGAGGCAGTCGCAAAGAACCATTCGGCAAGCGGCCAGGCTGTTGTTTCTCCCATCAGCGGTTATGTGAAGAATCTGTTGGTGAAAGAAGGGGACTACGTCAGCGTCGGCCAGCCGTTGGTAAGCGTCACCCAGAACCGTAAGCTTTTCCTGCGTGCGGATGTATCCGAAAAGTACTATCCTTACCTAAACAGCATCAGTTCTGCCAACTTCTGTACTCCTTATAATAATAAGGTATATACATTGAAAGAACTGGGCGGGCGCATGCTTTCTTATGGAAAGGCTTCGGGTGAGAACGGATATTATGTACCCGTAACTTTTGAATTCGACAATAAGGGAGACGTTATTCCCGGCTCGTTTGTAGAAGTATTCCTATTATCCTCACCAATGGAGAACGTGTTGTCTCTTCCTCACAGTGCGCTGACCGAGGAACAAGGCAGCTTCTTTGTCTACCTGCAACTGGATGAAGAGGGCTACAAAAAACAGCTTGTCACCCTGGGTGCCGACAATGGCGAAAGTGTACAAATCCTTTCCGGCATAAAAGCAGGCGATCGCGTCGTAACCCAAGGAGCCTATCAAGTGAAGCTGGCATCGGCAACGAATGCTATTCCGGCACATAGCCATGAACACTAATCTCATGTACAATTTGACAATTTACAAAGTACCATTTCGCTATGCAGTATAAGGGTTACGTGACGAATGGGGAGTGTAAAGTCAGATAAACAAGAAATATTAGATAAAACAGCAAGTGCGGCTGACATTGCGCAGCCCAATTGTACATTGTAAATAGTAAATAAAAAGATGTTAAACAAAATAATTGGTTTTTCTCTTCAGAACCGCATCCTGGTGCTGGTAGCATCGGTGCTGTTGCTGATTGGCGGTACTTATACCGCCATGCATACGGAAGTGGATGTGTTCCCTGACCTCAATGCGCCGACCGTGGTCATCATGACCGAAGCAAATGGTATGGCAGCAGAGGAAGTGGAACAGCTGGTCACTTTTCCCGTAGAAACGGCTGTAAACGGTGCAACGGGTGTGCGCCGTGTACGCTCTTCCTCAACGAACGGTTTTTCTGTAGTCTGGGTAGAATTCGACTGGGATACAGATATCTATCTTGCCCGGCAGATTGTCAGTGAGAAGCTGGCAGTCGTCAGCGAATCCTTACCGGCCAACGTAGGCAAGCCGACACTAGGCCCACAATCGTCCATTTTGGGCGAGATGCTGATTGTAGGTCTGACAGCAGATTCGACCTCTATGTTGGATTTGCGTACCATTGCCGACTGGACCATACGTCCCCGCCTGCTCTCTACGGGCGGTGTGGCACAAGTAGCCGTACTGGGTGGCGACATCAAGGAATATCAAGTGCAGCTGGACCCGGAACGGATGCGCCATTACGGCGTAACATTGAGCGAAGTGATGAACATCACCCGCGAAATGAACCTGAATGCCAATGGTGGAGTGCTCTATGAATATGGCAATGAATATATCGTACGCGGCGTACTTTCTACCGACAAGGTAGACCAGATAGCCAAGGCCGTGGTGCGGAGCAACGGGGTCTCCGGTGCCCCTATCCTGCTGGAAGATATTGCCGACGTTCAAGTCGGAGCCAAACTTCCTAAACTGGGTACCGCCTCGGAACGCGGTAAGCATGCCGTACTGCTGACAGTCACCAAGCAACCCGCCACAAGCACGCTGGAGCTTACAGACAAACTGGAAGCTTCCCTGCAAGACCTGCAGAAGAATTTACCGGCAGACGTAAAGGTTTCCACAGACATCTTCCGTCAAAGCCGTTTCATCGAAAGTTCCATCGGAAACGTTCAGAAGTCGTTGTTGGAGGGAGGTATTTTCGTTGTCATCGTGCTTTTCCTGTTCCTTGCCAACATACGTACCACAGTCATCTCGCTGGTGACACTGCCGTTGTCACTGATTGCCTCCATCCTTGCCCTGCACTATATGGGCTTTACGATAAATACCATGAGCCTGGGAGGTATGGCTATCGCCATCGGTTCGCTGGTGGATGATGCCATCGTGGACGTGGAGAATGTCTACAAGCGTTTGCACGAAAACCGACTGAAACCTGCCGGCGAGCAACTTCCTATTCTGGAAGTGGTGTTCAATGCTTCGAAAGAAGTGCGTATGCCTATCCTCAATTCAACGCTGATTATCATTGTCAGCTTCGTACCACTGTTCTTCCTTAGTGGTATGGAAGGTAGGATGTTGGTACCACTGGGTATTGCGTTCATTGTGGCATTGGCGGCTTCAACTGTTGTGGCACTGACCGTAACGCCGGTACTTTGCTCCTATCTATTGGGAAAAGAGAAAACGAAAAAACAAAACAACGAAAACAGCGATTCTGCCGTAGCACGCAAGATGAAGCAATGGTATGGTTCTGCACTGACTTTCGTATTGGGGCATAAGAAAGGGGTACTGGGAGGTACTATCGGACTATTTGTAGTAGCGCTCGGCTGTTTCTTCACCCTGGGCCGCTCGTTCCTGCCGCCTTTCAATGAAGGTTCGTTCACCATCAATATCTCCTCGCTTCCAGGCATTTCCCTGGAAGAAAGCGACAAGATGGGGCACCGTGCCGAGGAGCTGCTGCTTTCCATCCCCGAAATACAGACCGTGGCCCGTAAAACGGGACGTGCAGAGCTGGACGAACACGCTCTGGGAGTAAACGTCTCTGAGATCGAGGCACCGTTTGAGTTGAAAGACCGCTCGCGCAGCGAGCTCGTGGCAGAAGTCCGCGAAAAACTGGGTACCATTGTAGGGGCAAACGTGGAAATAGGCCAGCCTATCAGCCACCGTATAGACGCCATGCTATCCGGTACAAAGGCGAACATCGCCATCAAACTGTTCGGCGACGACCTGAACCGCATGTTCACTCTGGGCAATGAAATCAAGAGTGCCATCCAGGGGATTCCCGGTATTGCCGACCTGAACGTGGAACAGCAGATTGAGCGTCCGCAACTTGTCATTTCACCCAAACGGGAAATGCTTGCCAAATACGGCATTTCACTGCCCGAATTTTCGGAGTTTGTCAATGTCTGCCTGGCCGGTGAAGCCGTTTCCCAAGTTTACGAAAAGGGAAAGAGCTTCGACCTGACCGTACGCGTGAAAGACAACCTACGCGACGAAATGGAAAAAATACGCAACTTGATGATTGATACGGGTGACGGACAGAAAATTCCACTGAACTATGTAGCGGAAATCCGCTCGGCCATGGGTCCGAACACCATCAGCCGCGAGAATGTAAAGCGTAAAATCGTCATCTCCGCCAACGTGGCCGACCGCGACCTGCGAAGTGTAGTCAATGATATACAAGCCCAGGTAGACGCACAAATCAAACTGCCGGAAGGATACCACATCGAATACGGCGGACAATTCGAAAGCGAGCAGGCAGCAAGCCGCACGCTGGCACTTACTTCGTTCATGTCCATCGTGGTGATATTCCTGCTCCTCTACCATGAATTCCGCAGTGTGAAGGAGAGTGCCATCATCCTTATCAATCTGCCGCTGGCATTGATAGGCGGTGTATTCGCCCTGCTCATCACAACGGGAGAAGTGAGTATCCCCGCCATCATCGGTTTCATCTCACTGTTCGGTATCGCCACCCGAAACGGAATGCTGCTCATCAGCCATTACAACCACTTGCAGCAGGAAGAAGGCTATGGCGTCTACGACAGCGTTATCCGCGGTTCGCTCGACCGTCTGAATCCAATCCTGATGACCGCCCTATCCAGTGCACTGGCACTTATCCCGCTGGCTCTCAGTGGCGACCTGCCGGGCAACGAGATACAAAGCCCGATGGCAAAGGTTATCTTGGGCGGCCTTTTAACATCCACGTTCCTGAACGGTTTCATCATTCCGATTGTTTACCTGATGATGCACCATAACCAACAACCTAAAACGTCAGACAATGAATAAAAGATTTTTCATATTCAGCGCCGCCATCCTCGCTTTTGCGGGGATGAGCGCACAAACGTCCGGCATTGATGCCGTGCTCCAGCAGATAGAGGCCAACAACAAGGAATTGCAGGCTAACTCCCACCTCATTTCCTCACAAAAACTGGAGAACAAGACAAACAACAACCTCCCCGACCCTACACTGTCATACGCCCACCTTTGGGACTCCAAGAACAGTGACGAGACAGTCGGTGAAATGGTCATCTCGCAAAGCTTCGACTTCCCCACGCTTTACGCCACCCGAGGGAAGATGAACCGACTCAAGACAAATGCACTGGATGCACAAGCCACCGCCTTCCGCCAGCAGATATTGTTGCAAGCGAAGGAAGTATGCTTGGACATCATCATGCTGCAACGCCAGCAAGCCCTGCTCGACGAACGGTTGAAGAATGCGGAGGAACTGTCGGCCATGTACACCCGGCGTTTGGAAACGGGAGATGCCAATGCACTGGAAACCAACAAGATTAATCTGGAGTTGCTGAATGTACGCACGGAAGCCCGCATGAACCAGACGGCACTTAACAATAAACTGAAAGAGCTGCTTGTCCTCAACGGAAACCAGCCGCTCACACCGGGACGTCCCAGACCCGATACCACACCCGACGCCCAAACACTCGGATTGACAGAATACCCGGCAGTGCCGTTGCCGGCCGACTTCCACCCGCTGGCCGACGAACTGCTGGCTTCAGACCCCACCCTGCAATCCTTGCAGGGTGAAAGTTCTGCCGCCCGGAAACAGATTTCGGCAAGCAAGCAAGGCTGGCTGCCCAAACTGGAACTGGGTTACCGTAGAAATACCGAATCGGGGCATCCGCTAAACGGTGTAGTAGTAGGCTTCTCTTTCCCGCTTTTCGAAAACCGCAATAAGGTCAAGATAGCCAAGACACAAGCGCTCAACATTGACTACCAAAAGGAGAACGCCGCACTGCAAGCCAGCTCTGCCTTGTGGCAACTCTATGAAGAGGCCAAGAACCTGCACGCTTCCATGGAGGAATACGAGCGCACCTTCCATCAACAGCAAGACCTTTCTTTACTGAAACAAGCACTTATGGGAGGACAAATCAGTATGATTGAATACTTCGTTGAAATATCGGTTGTCTATCAAAGCAAGACAAACCTCCTGCAACTGGAAAACCAGTATCAGAAGGCAATGGCACAGATATACAAGAGCCGGTTATAAATAGAAAGAGCTGTCTGCGGTTGACAGACAGCTCTTTCTATTTCAATATATTGTAGTTATAGTTTTGTGACTTTACCCATAAACAGAATAACTCCCGTACTCTTCTCCTTTATCAGAAAGATGAAAGGACGGTCCACATAGAACGGAATTACCGTACTTGGTCCGGGAGCGGCCACGTCCATTCCTCCGACAGTTACAGCCGCAGCTTCCGTCCCCTCTTCATTCACTTTCACATAAGTGAACTGTTGCAGCAAACTGATAAACAAATCCTCATCCGCCATTCCGGAAAAATCGGCCGATGGAGTAAAAGCCTCCTGCATTCCCATTGCCATCATATCGTCAATGAGTTCTTTATCATATTCCATTTCAAACCGGGGTAACTTAAGGTTCAAGGCAGAGCTTGATAAACTACTGTTCCATTCCCCCCAGCGCTCGTCATTCAGCTGCGGCAGGCACTCATCCAACGATTTTCCCTCTGCCGGCAAGAGCACCACCATACTGAAAGCCTCATTGCCGTAAGGCAACTCTGCCATTGAGAAATACTCATTCTCGGCATAGTTGAATCTCTCGTCACGAAGATTCATCATGTGTACAGTCGATTTGCTTCCGTCAGCATTCGTAAAAGCCTCTTCTGCCGTATCCGATTTTTTGAATTGATTCTTCCAAATCCCCTTGAAATAAAGCGCATTCAACAGATAAAGACGCGCCGTCTCCGGAATCTCATTCAAGACTTTGGGGATGCAATTATTCGTTTTCCCGGCACACCAGCCGTTTATAATGTCCGGAGCCTTGGGAGAGGCAAAATCCAGCTCCTGCACTTGCGCGTCATACATCTTTTTGTTTACGCTTACAAAGTCGTCATGAACACCGAACCCTTTCTTTATCCAGATGGAATTGGCAATTCCCAACTGTGTGGTATTGTCCAAATCGAGCAACGCCTCCACCAGCTTCTTATTATAGTTGTTCATTTCTTCCAACGAATAGCCCGAAAAGCCCAGGACATCTGTCATCTCAGATAGTGTGTTTCCCAACGCTCCATTGGCAATCATAGACAGACAGAGCGAAGCGCTCAAAGGAGAGATGAACAGATTGGGCTTTTCCACCTCAGTTTTACAAACCTGATTAAAGAAACGGAAAGCGAAATCCGTTCCTAAATCCATCATCTCCTGCTCGGCACGGGTCAAGGCAATGTCTTTGCGAGGCTTGGGTTGTGGTGAAGAGTTGTCGTCACTCTGGCAGGCTGCAAGGATACAAAGTAGGCTTAAGGCAGTAATCGTTTTTTTAAGCATAAGCAAATAGTATTAGTTTTAAAACAGTTATCTATATATAGAAAATGCTTGAACAAACAAAATACTGCATTGAAGAAACAATAAAAAATAGTACATTCCTACTCTATTATTATACTGCAAAGTTCTGCATATTTTTTGCAGTCGCACTGCATATGTGTTGCAGCACCACTGCATATGTGTTGCAGTCGCGCTGCATATATATTTGCAGTGTCACTGCAACAGCTCTGCAGTGCTACTGCAAAATATATACAGCAGCTTTGCAGTAACGTGATTGATTTCACCCGGTTATTGTTGCCAATTCCAGCACCCCTTCCGGCAAATATCCGCTGCGTATGCGCCATTCCTGGGGATAAAGATTATTGGCACGGTTACCTATATTCTTGACAAATCCTAGAGGTATCTGTTTGTAGGTGAGCAAGACAATGCCGCGCGGAGCAGTCTCCGAAAGGACAACAGCCTCCTTGCGCAGATAGCTGATGGCCTGCTCGCGGCCTATCTCTTCATGGGCAAAGGCATCCGGATTCAGTGCTATACTCATGGCGAGCCCATGAGCAGGCATCCAGTCTTTTCCTTTCAACTCGGCAACATCTACCCCAGCCTGCACGATACGGAGTGACGAACGCAAAGCCGACAGTTCGGAGAGATACGCTTTAGGGAAAGCGCTGACGTTGTTGCCATTGACGATAAATTCGTAATTATCCGGAACCGCAAACCACTCATGCAGTGCCGAAAGCTGTTCTTTGGAAACACCCGGAGTTTTCGCTCCTTTTCCTTGAGGTTTTCTTCCTTTTTCCCAGGATTTCACCTGCCCGGCCCAGGTATTCCCATCGCTCACGCCCGGTTTGCGGAGAACTGCCAAAAAGAATCCTTCCCCCTTCGTCCGATGGGGCAGGAAACGATAGGCGGGAAAGTCCTCTCCCGACAATAGATTACCCGTAATATTCCAGTCAGTAGAAATTTCCAACGGCAATACCTCCGCCCCGAATTCATCCCGTATCCAACGGATGTTCTCTTCGTTTTCCTTTGTATTATAGGTACAAGTACTGTAGATGAGAATGCCTCCGGACTTCAAGCAAGGCCAGATATCCGTAACGATGCGACGCTGGCGCTGCCAGCAGATTTCCACATTCTCCCCACTCCACTCACTTACCGCAACGGGGTCTTTACGGAACATCCCCTCGCCAGAGCAGGGGACATCCGTCAATATGACGTCGAAGAAGTCCGTCAAGGAAGAAAAATCTGCCGGGTCATTATTAGTGACCACCACACCGGAATGCCCCCACTTCGTAAGATTCTCCGCCAATACCTGCGAGCGGTTGCGGATTACCTCATTGGCCACCAGCAGACTGCCTGCGGGCAACACGCTACGGGCATGCGTGGATTTCCCGCCGGGAGCCGCACAGAGGTCAAGCATCACCACCGGTCCTTCGCCCACATACCGCCTCAAAGCCTGCTCCACAAACATAGACGAAGCCTCCTGCACATAGTAGCAGCCTGCATGAAACAGCGGGTCAAAAGTGAATGTCAGCCGCTTGTCCAGATAGTATCCGGCAGTAGACCAAGGAACATGCCTAAAAGAGGAACGAAAAAGACTGAATGAAGATTCCGGTAATTTATCTTCATTCAGTCGGATACTGACCGGCTGCTCCCCTTCCAGGGCGGCAGCCAGCTTTTCATATTCTTCCACACCCAAGAGGGCGCGTGTATAATCGGTGAAAGATGAGGGTAGCTTCATGCTTTGAACTGTTTTATGGCAGCAAAGATAGTGCAAAATACGTTTCACCAATCTACGGGGCTAAACAAAAAGCACGGTTCAATACTCTTTTTAAAAACTGAGTTTCACCCCTGCAAAATAGGAACGCGGTGCACCCGGTCCGTAGATATAACCGGAATCGCGGCTCGCTCCTTTATCAAAATCTTTCTGATAAGAATTGAATATATTCTGTACACCGGCATTGAGCTGCAAACAGAATCCTTGAAAATCAAAGTCGTAAGCTATCTTTGTTCCAAGCTCAAAGAAGTCCGGACTCTTTACCAATACATCCGCCTCACCGTTCACCTCCGAAAGCAAATGGGGAACGTACATCCGCCCGGTATAATTGCCGTTCAAAGCTATTGAGAAGGCTTTAACCGGCATATAGGTAGCTGTAAAGTAGCCGTAGACGTCGGGAGTACGCAGTATCTTGTCGCTGTAACGTTCTTTCTCCGACAAGTGCTCCTCATCCGCACTCCATTCTTCGGGAGAGTCATAGATACTTCGTTGAAGCGTCAGCCCTGCCTGCAACTGAACCTTATCCTTATAGGCAACCTTTCCTTCCAATGTGCCGCCATACACTTTAGCTCCCGAACCATTGATGCGGGTCCGTATCAGATAAGCACTACCGTCCGGGTCTTTCACCGGAGGCGTCAAGACAAACGGGTCGGAAAGTTTCGTGTAGAAGCCTTCCACCAGTAAGTTTGCCTGGAAATCTCCGAAGTAATGATACCAGTCTACCGAAGCATTGAAGCTGCGCGAACGCTCTTCCTTCAATCCTTTGGCGCGGACAATGGAAACCAACTCTCCACCCACATTACTGATATGCAGATCTTCATCAAACGCTTGTGGAGCACGGAATCCCTCAGCATAACTGAAACGGATATTCACATCCTGAGTAGGATTATAACGGATATTGGCACGGGGACTGAAAACAGCCTTGTCCATGATGCTGTTTTTATCCACGCGCCCGCCAATCAGGAAACTCCACTGTTCGTTCTTCCACTCATTCTGGGCATAGACGCTTGCTATATTCACCACTTGGTTCAACGGGGCGGGGGTATATTTCTCAATCAGTTGTTGCAAGCGGTCACCCGTTGCCGTAGGATCTTCGGCCAAAGCAGCATCACGATACTTCTGTACGTCCGTTGCCTTGTCATGCAGATTGTCGTGATTGAACTCAATGCCTCCGGTCAAATCGGCAGGCATAAACAGACACTTGTCAAAATGATAAATATACTGGGCACCCAGCACACCGGTAAAGTCCGTAGTCATTCCATAAGCGCTGTAATAACTATTGCGCACGATGTGCTGAGCCGAAGCATAGGTGCTGAACGTATGTTTCTGGTCCTTAGAGAAAGCTGTGAACTTGAGCCCACCCGTATTGATAGAGTGCTTCAGCTGCTCCACAAGTCCGGGTGCTCCGGTACCATTCAAGTCGGCATCCTCGGCTATATGGGGCGGCAAGCTGAAACCACTTCCACCACGGCGGAATTCCTCCATATGATGGTATTCAAGGCTTAGCTTGGAATAGGCACTTGTCCGGTAGTAAGCATTCAGACCGATAGTCTGGTTCTTCAGTTTCGGCAATTCGGAGAAACCGTCTCCATTGGAATCCCAGGCCGAACGGTGCCTATTTTGTCCATACACATAAGCCCCCATCTTATTGTCCGAAGAGACAAGGGAGAGGTTCAAGGCCGTATTGTTATCGAACGAACCGGAACCGTCGAAATTGGAAATGGTATGCGAGAAAGAACCTGAATTACGGACCGGTTCCTTCGTAATGATGTTCACTGTTCCGGCAATGGCCGAAGAGCCGAACAAGGCGGAACCGCCTCCACGCACCACTTCCACACGCTCTATCATATTGGCCGGAATCTGCTCCAGCCCATACACACCTGCCAAAGAGGAGAAAATGGGACGCGAATCTATCAATATCTGGGTATATTTTCCACCCAGGCCGTTGATGCGTACTTGTGAGTAGCCGCAATTCTGGCAATCGGTCTCTACCCGCACACCGGGCTGAAAGACCAGTCCTTGCGACAAAGTATGCGAGTTTGTCTGTTCAAACAGTTTAGGAGTGACCACTTTGACCAAGGTAGGTGCCAAGCGCCGGGCAGTCTCGCTACGATTGGCAGTAACTACCACTCCATCCAGTGCCACCATATCTTCTTCCAATTCAAAGTTCTCCTCCAAGGTCTTGCCACGTTTCAGAACGACTTTGCGCTCCTGCGACTTATACCCTACAGCACTGACGGACAAGGTAAACTCACCTTCGGGCAGATTCTTTAGAAAATAGTGACCGGTGGCATCGGTCATGGTCCCGATGGTGGTGCCTTTCAGCGAAACTGTCATATAAGGCAAATGTTCCCTTGTACTTTTTTCTATTACATGACCGACAATATTGGCATCGGTACTCTTCAAATCTTCGGCATAAACGGTTGATGAGAGTAACAGACATACTGCTCCCACCACAAAAAATATATATTTTTTCATGTACTTCTAAAATAATATGTTAATCAATGAGGTTGACGCAATCCCACAACGGAATCGCCATAATCTATCGGATTCAAAGAAAGGAAGGGGGAGCGCGCAAACAGATGCCGCCACGAGGCTTTACACACTTAATGCATTCCGTGGCAGGCATGCTCAGTACACGCAACAAAACAAGTAAAACCGTCGCGGCAACCGGAAACGGTGGAAGGGAAGAGGAAACGAAAGAGGCAAGATAGAAAATGGTTTCCAACTGCACCTCTGTATGCTCATGCTGGCCCTTGAATGGATGGGAATGCACAATGATGACACCATTCACCACATGCGAGTGGGTAAACAGCGTAATCCCTCCCAGATAGGCAATGAACAGCAGAGGGAGGATATACTTCATTATATTCTTCAACTTCGTCAAGACTTCCCAATAAAACAGATGTGCGAAGATAGCAGTATTTACAATAAGAGACAACCCGGTTTATATATTTACCTCTATTTACAGTCACAAATACCTACTTCTTGTTATTCCAGGAAAAAGACAATAGAGCATTTCCATTAAAAATATCGTCTTATTTCCGGTTTTCTAAAAAAAATATCTTCTCTTTGCAACTTTATAAAGGTGACGATACGTCTAACCAACAAAGAAACAAATTAAAAGACCATAGATTATGAAACGTATCATTTTTGGATTAATGCTTGCCATGATGTTCTGCACACTGGTGCAAGGCGCAAACAGAACCGTAACAGAGAACGACGGTCAAGGGAACAAGAAAAGAGTCATCGAATTGAGGGACACTGTCATCAATGGAGAAACCGTAACAGACACACTCAGTGTCATGACTTATGAAAACAGTGCCGGCAGTAGCAATGCTCCGGAAAAATGGAGAACCCACCACAGCAGCGGTATGGACTGGAATGGGTTCGACCTCGGGAGCAAGACCTCGGAAACCGTGATTGCCGTAACAGCCATCGTCTTTGTATTCGGACTGCCGCTACTCATCATATTCGTAGTATTCTTCTTCCGCTATAAAAACCGGAAAGCCAAGTACCGCCTGGCGGAACAGGCCCTGGCCAGCGGACAGCAACTGCCTGAAAACTTCTTCAAAGAAGCCGCAGCAACGGATATCCGCAGCAAAGGCATCAACAACATATTCGTCGGCATCGGCCTGTTCATCTTCCTTTGGGCCATTACCGGAGAATTCGGTCTCGGATGTATCGGCTTGCTCGTCATGTTCACCGGCTTCGGGCAATTGGTGATTTTCTACAGCCAACAGAAGAAGAACGAAGAAAAATGAGTCAGATGGGTGACATATCGTTAGTCGCACAGGTCGTGGTGTTTCACAACACCAGGGCCTTCGACCAGTTGGTAAAGAAGTACCAGTCGCCCGTGCGGCGGTTCTTCCTGCACCAGACCTGCGGCGACAGCGAGTTGAGTGACGACCTGGCACAAGATACGTTTATCAAGGCCTATACAAACATCGCTTCGTTCAAGAATCTGTCCAGCTTCTCAACCTGGCTCTACCGTATTGCCTATAACGTTTTTTATGATTATATTCGCAGCCGGAAAGAAACGGACGATTTGGATACGTACCGAGTGGACGCTCAATGCAGCACACTGCAGCAGGACGTGGGACAGCACATGGACATTTACCGTGCCCTGGCCACACTGAAGGAAATGGAACGCACCTGCATCACGCTCTTCTACATGGAAGACCAAAGCATCGAAAAGATTGCAGGTATCACCGGATGTCCGGCGGGAACGGTAAAAAGCCACCTCTCGCGGGCGAAAGACAAAATGGCTTCCTACTTAAAACAAAATGGTTATGATGGAAAATGATGATAAACTCCTGACTTCATTCTTTGCCGAACACCGGCAGGAAATAGCCGATAACGGGTTCAGCCGCCGCGTACTGCGACATCTGCCCGACCGTAGCCGCCACTTGGCGCAGATATGGACAGCATTCTGCTTTACTCTGGCCCTCGTACTGTTCGTCTCCCTCGACGGAGTGCAGCTGATACTGGACACCTTGCGCGAAACCTTCGACACTGCCATCCGGAGCGGAGCTTCAGAGCTTGACCCCAAGTCGTTAATCATTGCCGGAGTGGTATTGCTCTATTTCGGTTACCGCAAGATTTCATCTATGGCATAGTTGTTTTTCAATGATAAATCGTATCTTTGTCCCCTCATAAAACTAACTAAGAGGAGAAAGTTTTGAGAAAGATTCTATTCATCATATTATTCGTTTTTTCTATTGGGAATGCCGGGGCGCAAGCAACAAGCGATTCCATTGTCATGAATTATTTGAAGGAAATGGGCGCCCCCGTCACTTATAACAATGAAGTGAAATTGCTGATGACCGGCCATGACAAGTTCGTCGATCTCTTCGAGAATATCCGCCATGCCCGGCATCATATCCATTTGGAATACTTCAACTTCCGCAACGACTCCATAGCCAATGCCTTGTTCAGCCTTCTGGCAGAGAAAGTCAAGGAGGGGGTTAAAGTCCGTGCCATGTTCGATGCCTTCGGCAACTGGTCCAACAACCAACCATTGAAGGAACGCCATCTGAAATCCATCCGCGCCCAAGGCATCGAAATCGTTAAGTTCGATCCTATCACTTTTCCCTGGGTGAATCATGCCATACACCGCGACCATCGGAAAATAGTAGTGATTGACGGCAAGATAGGTTATACCGGCGGCATGAACATTGCCGACTACTACATCAACGGATTGCCTAAAATCGGTAAATGGCACGATATGCACATACATCTTGAAGGAGATGCCGTGCGCTATCTGCAGGGCATCTTCCTGACCATGTGGAACCGGGAAACGGGACAACACGTAGGTGGACCTGCCTACTTCCCGGATACTCAGCAACTGCCCGACAGTATTGCCGAAGAAATAGCCATCGTGGACCGCACGCCACGCGAAACACCACGCTCCATCAGCCATGCCTATGCTGCTTCCATACAAGCCGCACAGAAGAATATCCGAATCGTGAATCCCTATTTCGTTCCGACCAAATCAATCCGCAAGGCAATCAAGAACGCACTGAAAAAAGGTACTGAAGTGGAAATCATGATACCTGCCGTGTCAGACATAGCCTTTACACCGGATGCCTCATTCTATATAGCACATAAGCTGATGAAGAAAGGAGCCAAGATATATCTCTTCAACGGCGGCTTCCACCATTCCAAGATAATGATGGTAGACAGCACTTTCTGCACAGTAGGTACCGCCAATCTCAACAGCCGCAGCCTGCGCTACGACTACGAGACAAACGCTTTCATCTTCGACCCTAAGACCACCAATGAGCTGAATGCCATGTTCGAACGGGACGTGCAAAACAGTACACTACTCACTCCCGAAGTCTGGAAAAAGCGTTCCGGATGGAAGAAATTCGTAGGCTGGGTGGGGAACTTGATGACCCCCTTCCTCTAATTTTTAATTATTAATTATTAATTATTAATTAATTCCCCTACCTTTGCGTTCGGATAAAAACAGAGCTACATCATGAAACAATATTTAGACCTGCTGAACCGCGTACTGACCGAAGGCGTAGAGAAAAGCGACCGTACGGGTACCGGCACCATCAGCGTATTCGGCCACCAGATGCGTTTCAACATGGATGAAGGCTTCCCCTGCCTTACTACCAAGAAGCTGCATCTGAAATCAATCATATACGAACTGCTATGGTTCCTCCAAGGAGACACCAATGTGAAATATCTTCAGGACAACGGTGTACGCATCTGGAACGAATGGGCGGACGAAAACGGTGACCTGGGACATATCTACGGGTATCAATGGCGCTCCTGGCCGAACTATAAAGGTGGATTCATCGACCAAATCAGCGAAGCTGTAGAAACCATCAAGCACAATCCCGACTCACGCCGGATTATAGTCAGCGCATGGAATGTAGGCGATTTGGACAACATGAACCTCCCTCCCTGCCACGCTTTCTTCCAGTTCTATGTCGCCAACGGACGGCTGAGCCTGCAACTGTACCAGCGTAGTGCGGACATTTTTTTAGGAGTGCCTTTCAACATTGCTTCCTATGCCCTGCTCCTGCAGATGATGGCGCAAGTCACCGGACTGAAAGCCGGAGATTTCATCCATACCTTAGGAGACGCCCACATCTATCTGAACCATCTGGAGCAGGTAAAGCTCCAACTATCTCGTGAACCGCGGGATTTGCCGCAGATGAGAATCAATCCGGATGTGAAAAACATCTTCGATTTCAAGTTCGAGGATTTTGAGTTGGTCAACTATAACCCGCATCCGCATATTGCAGGGAAAGTGTCAGTATAAATCCTACAATAAAAAGATAGAAAGAGAAAAGAATTTTACACACATATGATTAGTATTATCGCCGCAGTAGATAGAAAAAGAGGTATCGGTTATCAGAACCGGTTGTTATTCTGGCTTCCCAATGATTTGAAGCGTTTCAAAGCCCTCACCACGGGAAATACCATCATCATGGGCCGAAAGACCTTTGAATCTCTCCCCAAAGGCGCGCTTCCCAACCGCCGCAACGTTGTTCTGTCCACTCAAAAAGATTTGATTTGTCCCGATGCAGAAGTTTTTTCCTCACTGGAAGAAGCACTGAACAGTTGCCAGCCCGACGAACACGTCTACATCATCGGCGGTGCAAGCGTTTATCGCCAGGCACTCCCCTTTGCAGGTGCCCTCTGCCTGACCGAGGTGGATGCAGAAGCCCCTCAGGTGGATGCCTACTTTCCCGAAGTCGCTCCGACTGTATGGCAAGAAAAAAGCAGGGAGTCCCATCCCGCAGATGAGAAGCATCCCTGCCCTTATGCATTCGTCGATTATATCCGCCGGTAGAATTAATCTTCCTCTTCTTCTACCGTTATAGGCATCTGCCGCTTGATGGCTTCATGGAAAGATATCAAGGTTTCCGTACGCGCCAGTCCCAGCGGTTGCAACTTATCATGTATGATGCTCAGCAAATGATGGTTGTTGCGGGCATAAAGCTTTATGAACATATCATACTTGCCCGTTGTAAAATGGCATTCCACAATCTCGGGAATAGCTTCCAATGCTCTCGTTACAGCATCGAAGGAAGCAGGATCCTTTAGGTAGATACCGATATAGGCGCATGTTTCATATCCTATCTTCTCCGGATCAATCACATATTCAGAACCTTTCAATATACCTAAGTTTGTCAGCTTTTGAATGCGCTGATGAATGGCTGCTCCCGATACATTACAAGCTCTAGCCACTTCAAGGAAAGGAATGCGTGCATTATCGGCTATAAGTTTTAAAATCTGTTCGTCTAAAGTATCCAACTGATGATGTCCCATTTCAAATTCTAATGATTAATAAATTACTATATCTCCCGCATATCTATACGGCAACATGCAAAGTTAGCTATTTTTTCGCCAATAAAAATACGGTTTATAACTTTTCTTACAAAAAAAAGAATAATACCGCATATCAGGCATTTCAAAGTGCATATGCAAAATTCCATCTCGCACGACCGGAAAATTGCAGATGAGCTTTAAAGATATTATCTTTGTCGTAGCAATAATAATGAACTGTTATGAAAAAGTATTCCTTATTCCTATTATGCCTGATGGCGGCAATATCCTTGCATGCCCAACGCTTTGCCGATTATTTTGCAGATAAGACCCTGCGTGTCGACTATATCTTTACCGGAAATGCAGCCAGACAAGAAATATGCCTGGACGGATTGTCTTGTCTACCCTCTTGGGCAGGAAGGAAGCATCATTTGTCTGAGTTGCCCTTGCAAGGAAACGGACAAATCATTATGCGGGATGCAGCCAATGGCAGCGTAATCTACAAAACATCCTTTTCTTCGCTCTTCCAGGAGTGGCTGGAAACGGATGAAGCCAAAGCAGTGACCAAAGGATTCGAAAACACCTTTCTCCTTCCCTATCCCCTTCGTCCTGCAGAAATAGAAATAACACTTCTCGACCCGCGTAGAAATGTACGGGCAAGCATGAAACATACGGTCAGTCCCGACGACATCCTGATACATCAGAAAGGTACTGCCCACATCACACCACATAAATATCTGCTGCAAAGCGGCAATACGGCCAAATGCATCGACGTAGCCATCCTTGCAGAAGGATATACTCCCGAAGAGATGCCGGTATTCTACGAAGACGCAGCCATTGCCTGCGAAAGTCTGTTTGCCCACGAACCCTTCCGGTCCATGAAAAAGCACTTCAACATTGTAGCAGTGGCCAGCCCCTCCGAAGACAGCGGAGTAAGCGTACCACGCCTCGGAGAATGGAAACGGACAGCATTCAGCTCTCATTTCAGCACATTCTATTCAGACCGGTATCTGACAACCTCCCGTGTCAAATCCATACACGATGCGCTGGCGGGAATACCGTATGAACACATCATCATCCTTGCCAATACGGAAGAATACGGAGGCGGTGGAATCTATAATTCCTATACCCTTACTACCGCCCACCATCCCATGTTCCGCCCCGTTGTGGTACATGAGTTCGGGCATAGCTTTGGCGGACTGGCCGATGAATACTTCTACGACAATGACGTGATGACAGATACCTATCCACTAGATGTGGAACCCTGGGAACAGAACATCAGCACAAGAATCGATTTCACTTCCAAATGGAAAGATATGCTTGCTCAAGGAACTCCCGTTCCTACTCCCTCTTCTGAAAGTGGAACATATCCCGTAGGCGTATATGAAGGAGCTGGCTATTCTGCCAAAGACATCTACCGTCCGGCAGACAATTGCCGCATGCGCACCAATGAATACCCTACTTTCTGCCCGGTCTGCCAACGGGCCATCTGCCGCGTCATTGAATTTTATACTGAATAAAAACAAACTAAACTAAAAGAACTTATGATCAGACTTCAACGTATTACAACAGCTGACACAGACTTGTACAGCTACATGGAGAAATTAATGACTCAATCGTTCCCTTCAGAGGAGTACCGGGAACTGGAGGAATTGCGCAAGTATACAGATACCAAAACGCACTTCTATAACAATATCATCTTCCATAACAACACCCCGGTAGGTCTCATCACTTACTGGGATTTCGGACATTTTTACTATATAGAGCATTTTGCCATTGACCCCGCACAGCGTAACGGCGGATATGGAAAGAGCGTACTGAACCATTTATGCCAACTCTTAAAACATCCCATCGTCTTGGAAGTGGAAATACCCGAAGAAGAAATGGCTAAACGCCGCATTAACTTCTATCAACGGCAAGGATTCTCCTTATGGGAAAAGCCCTACCAACAACCACCCTATAAAACAGGCGACAACTACCTGCCTATGCTCATCATGGCCTATGGAGATATAGAATGTGGAAAGGATTTTGACTCTGTAAAGGAACACATCTACCGCGAAGTATATAATGTGAAATCTTAAAAAAACAATATACTTAAAACAATAAAGGTCGTTTCAACAAATGAAACGACCTTTATTATATCATTAAACTAACTTTTACTGACGCGGTTGCGCAGAATAGTTAATCTTCAAAGCATAAGCCTTACGAAGCGCTTCTTTGATATCTGTTACGATACCCATTTTCGTATCTTGGTCAACTTTCAAAGACACTGTCATCTGCGGCTGATCTTCTTCCTTCATACTGGCACGTTCACCAATAATGTAATCTTGAATTTCAGCAACTTCAGCATAGCTGTCGTTCAACTGGATACGGCTCTCATTACCTAACTTCTTACGAAATTCGGCAGTAGGTTTTCCTACATAGATAAACGTAACCAAAGACTTCTTTTCAAGTTTCTCCAATTCTGTAGCTTGCGGAACCTTAAACTCAACCTTCAATGTTACCTCACGCATCGTTGTTACAATCATGAAGAAGAACAACAAGGTGAAGATAAGGTCAGGCAGAGAAGAAGTGTTCAACGCCGGCATTCCACGTTTACCAGTCTTATTAAATTTTCCCATTACTTCTTTTCTCCGTACTTTTTAGGTTCTGCCTCAGAAATCTTCTGAGAATAAATTTCACGAATTGCATCTTGTTGTTCTTGATCCAACTCCATATAATTCTTCTGCCACTTTTCCTGAGCCAATTCATCACGCAACTCGTTATAAGCTGCTACCAACTCATTCTGTACAGACATATATGCTTTGTATGAAGAACCACGGTCACAACGCAAAGAAATCACATGGCCTTCCGTCACTTGTACTGTACCGAAGAAAGGAACATTCTTAGAAATCTTTTCCGGTTTTGTATCTTCGTTATACGGATTGGCAATAAATTCTTTTGCTTTTGCACGCAATTGGTCAACAGTAATATAATCATTCCCGCACATTAACTGGTCCTGCATGTTCAAGAAGACTTGCAATACGTTGCGTTCCTTCTTCTTTGCATCGTCCAACTTCTGGTCCTTTTCCGGTGGAGGCGGCAAACGTCTTGCCAAACCACGGTCGGTATCCATAGATGTTGTAATCAAGAAGAAAATCAGCAACAAGAAAGCGATGTCCGCAGTAGAACTTGAGTTAATTTCAGGAACTTCTCTTTTCTTTTTAGCCATTGTAATTATATCTTTAAATTGAGTTACCTCAATTGATTATGATAATTTTTTCTTAATGCTACTAAAAATGATTGCCAAGACTGTACCAGCAAACAAGATATAGATAGAATAAAGGAACATGTCAGTAAGCTTCAACCAGAAAGGTACGTTCTCAGTTCCGCTATAACCCGGAATAACAAGTGGTTCTTCACTACCCATAGTCCAAGAAATAACAACAACTGCAACCAATATAACCAAACCAATCAAAGATTTCAACGCTGCTCCCGGATTGTCTTTCAGTGCAGCTCCAAATTGGAACAAAACACCAACCACGGTAGCAATAATAGCTACAAAGAACAGAATGTACATCAAATAAATCAATGCGTCTGTATGAGCCGGTTGCCACATTTCTGCGTCAACGCTTGCCAACACTGCATCGCCCTGAGCATCTCCACCGAAGAAGAACATGCCCAACACTACCAAGATGATAGCGAACATGACATACAGTGCATAGTATGATACTTTATATGATAACTTAGCCATCTTAATTATTTTTTGTATTTCAAGTCATATTTGATAACCATATCCAACAGAGAGATAGAAGAATCTTCCATTTCGCTGGTCAAAGCTTCAATCTTAGCCAGGATGTAGTTATAGAATACCTGCAGAATCAAGGCAACGATCAAACCGAAGATAGTTGTAATCAAGGCAACCTTCATACCACCTGCTACAACCGTCGGAGAGATATCACCTACCTGCTGGATCTTATCAAATGCCTGCACCATACCGATTACAGTACCCAAGAATCCCAAAGACGGAGCCATAGCGATGAACAGTGTAATCCAAGAGCAACCTTTTTCCAGGTAACCAGCTTGTACACCACCGTAAGAAACTACTGACTTTTCTACTACGTCGATACCTTGGTCAATTCTCATCAGACCTTGATAGTAGATAGAAGCGATAGGACCTCTAGTGTTACGTGCGATGTCTTTAGCAGCTTCAACGTCACCTTTTTCCAAAGCAGCTTCAATAGCAGCCAAGAACTTCTTTGTGTTGATTTCAGCCAAGCTCAAATAAATGATACGTTCAATACAGAATGCAAGACCGATAACCAATGCGATAGCTACCAAACTCATGAAAGATGCAGTACCTTCAATAAACTTAGTTTTGAGTTCTTTGTGGATACCACCTTCTGCAGCTTCCATAGCGGCAGGAGCAGCAGCGTCAGCAGCAGGTGCTACAGCTGCTTGTTCAGTTTGTTCAGCTGCAGGAGCATCTTGAGCCTGAGCAAGTTGAGTTGAGCCAAATGTTAAGACTCCCATCACAGCAACAATTGCAAATAACTTTTTCATTGTGTGTCTAATTTTTAAGATTAATTAATTAATTTATTTATTATAATTTGTTGTTTTATCTCCATTTTATCACACTGCGGAGAGACGGGGATTCGAACCCCGGATACCCTTTAGGGGTATACACGCTTTCCAGGCGTGCCTCTTCAACCACTCGAGCATCTCTCCAATAGACGCCTTTTCTGAAATCGGGTGCAAATTACAAAAAAAATGCGAACCACCAGCGTTTTCAGCTACAAATGTATTCTTTTTTTTGTTGTTCTGCCTCATTCTCCCCGTTTTATATTAAATAAAATCTCAAAATTAATAAACTTTAAAATCTTAAAGAGCTTATTTGAGCATTCCGAACACTTTTAAAGCGTTATCAGAAGTAACCTGGGCCACCTTTTCAGGAGAGTTCCCATAGATTCCGGCCACCTTTACCAAAGTATCCTTAACATATGCGCTTTCGTTCCTCTTGCCTCGATTGGGAACCGGAGTCAGATAAGGGGAATCGGTTTCCAGCACGATGCGTTCCAAAGGAATATTCTTCAAGACTTCGGGCAAAGTTGATTTCTTGAAAGTCACCACACCATTTATTCCTATCATGAAATCCGCAAATTCCATAATCCTGCAGGCCTCTTCCGAGGTTCCCGTAAAACTATGGAAAATTCCTTTCAAAGGAGTCTGCTGATAGGGTTTCAACACATTATATATATGGTCAAACGCTTCCCTACAATGCAGCACTACCGGCAAACCGTATTCCAAAGCCCACTCAATCTGCTTGTCCAACACCCTTTGCTGCTCTCTAAGAAAAGTCTTATCCCAATACAAGTCCATACCAATCTCGCCAACCGCAACAAATTCATTCGGTGAAGCCAGCTCCCGGGCCACTATTTCCAACTCCTTTTCATAATCCGCACCCACAGAGGTAGGGTGCAATCCAATCATCGGATAGCAATACCCTTTATATTCACGGCACACCCGAAGCATAGGTCCTATGGTGGTACTATCGATATTGGGCATAAAAATATGCGTGACTCCTGCCTCACGGGCACGAGCCATCACTTGAGGCAAATCCTCTGCAAACTCTTCTAAAAAAAGATGGGAATGTGAATCAATCAATCTCATTCTTCAACTTACTCTTTGCGTTTCTCACCGGTACGGTAATAATAGATTATTCCATAATCACGGCATAAATCCAAACGTTTCTCATTGGGAGTGACCTCCTCGAATTTCTTTTCAACCTGGTTCCATATATCCAAAATCAAACCATCCGCCTCTGCACGCATCGAAGCCAAGGTGTCCAAACTGCGGGCTGTCAAAGATTGAAGATTCTTTTGCTTCTCATAACTATCCATGAAAATATCATAATGCACCCTCACTTTTGCAATCGTAGGGTTATAAATGGGAATTCCTCCCTGGGATATACGTTTGTTTTCCCCATCCACGATTTTACGCCCCCACTCTGCCAAGGCAGGCTCTGTCGATAAATCAGGCACATTATTGTTGCTTGTGTCCAAACCGTAATATTCCTTATGAGCAATACGCACTTCAGAACGGATGACAGCTAAATTCAACACCTGGATAAAATGAGAAATATACAGACGGGCAGTCTTTACATTAGCCTGATGCTTACGTCCCGCCCGAGCCTGCCGCTCAAAACAGTCGGCATAATAAGCTTGCGCAGCTTCAAACTTTGTAAGAAAATTCCGCGCATCAGTCAACGCCTTCAAAGATACGGCCAAATCATACACATTACATATATCACCCTTGACGACCACTGCTTTCAGCGCCCGTATTCTCGCTTGATCTGTATTAGGCAATCTTCTATAAGGCATTTTCTCCCGGATTTAAAGTTATACTTCCCGATGCATCAGGTTAGCCATCAGGTTCTTCAATTCCTCTTTCTTTTCATCTGCCACCTTCACCGCCAACAGACTTTCCATTGCGCGTTCACAATACTCTTCCATCTTTTTCTCACACAGTTCCTTGACGCCAATCCGGTTATACAGTTCCGTCACCGCAGCAACTTTCTCCTCCGGGTTGAATGCAACAGCATCCACCCAAGCATTCAAGCGGGTCAACTGCTCCTCATCCGCATGTTCAAAAGCCTTTATCAGCATGTAGGTCTTTTTATTGCACAGAATATCACCTCCAATATTCTTTCCAAAGACGGCAGCATCGCCATAAACATCCAGGAAATCATCTTTCAACTGAAAAGCGACACCCAAGTTCATGCCAAAATCATACAACTGCTCCGCATCTTCAGAAGAAGCCCCTCCCAAAAGAGCGCCAATCTTCAAGCTTGCAGCCAACAATACCGAAGTTTTCAGACGAATCATTTCCAGATACTCCTCTGCCTTCACATCCTTCCGATGTTCAAACTCCATATCCAGCTGCTGTCCTTCACAGATTTCCAGTGCAGTCAGGCTAAATATATCCATCACCTCTTTCAGGTGTTCAACCGGACATTGAGCCATAAACTGATAAGCTAATACAAGCATTGCATCCCCCGAAAGGATGGCAGCATTGTCATCCCAAACTTTATGTACCGTCTCCTTACCACGGCGACGGTCTGCATGGTCCATCAAGTCGTCATGCAAAAGAGTATAATTATGATACACTTCAATCCCCGTTGCAGGGTTAAAAATACGGGTAATATCCTCCTGATACAGATTGTAGGCCATCAACATCAATACCGGACGGATTCTTTTTCCGCCCATGGACAACACATAGGTAACGGGAGCATATAAACCTTGAGGAGTACGGGTAAACTGCAATTCTGCAATATGAGAATTTATTCTTTCTAAAAGCTCGGAAGCTGTAAACATGGCATTTTCAGAATTTAGGGAATAGCGGATAATGAAAAGAGGCTGCATTCCGGCAGCCTCTCCCACTTATATATATTTTATTACTGCAATCTAAACATTACAGGCACGGTATACTTAACACGAACGGGTTTACCACGCTGCATACCGGGTTTCCACTTCGGCATGCCCATAATCACGCGGACAGCTTCTTTGTCCAAATACGGGTCAACGCCTCTCAGAACTTTAGCATCTACGATACTACCGTCCTTATTAACCACGAACTGTACAGTTACACGGCCTTGAGTTCCGTTTTCCTGTGCAATAGTAGGATATTTAATATTCTTGCTCAAATACTGCATCAAACCAGCCATACCACCATTCGGGAACTCAGGCATCTGTTCTACCACCTCGAAAATAGTCTGTTCTTCCGGTTCTTCCTCTTCCACTGCTACGGGAACATATTTGATTTCCACTGCCTGGTTCAATTCTTCAGAAGATACAATGGCCGTTTCTTCCACGTCAGCATCGTCTTCAACGATAGTCAACGTCTCTGCAATTGAAGGGGCTTCGGGAGGCGGAGGAGTAACCTGCTCCGGCTGTTCTGTAATAGGGATGATTTCCTCTTCAAAAAATACGTCGGTAATAGCCTGGCTCGTGTCAATCTTGATGTCACGCTTTGTCCACTCGAACGCAACAAACATGAAAGCGAGCACGATTACATAACCGACAAGCAGCCAAGTCGACTTCTTACTCTCCAGGTCTGCCTTAGGTGATTTCTTAATTTCCATAATTTATAATATAATTTTAGTGTTTCTCATTTGGGGCAAATATAGCACTTTTCCCAAGAATGTTCACGCTCTGCTGTTTTTTTTTACACAATAGGCGCTCCATTTTCATTTTTTTAATCCTTCAAAAACCTCCATGTGCTTTTGTGCCACAAATGTAACGAGATATTTTAAAAATACCGTATCTTTGGCAAGAATTTTAAATGAAATATTGAAATTTTCTGTTTTGCAGGTGTTATACCTATATAACTATAGCATAAAAGTCATGAAAAAGATAACAATAGCAATCGACGGCTTTTCCTCTTGCGGAAAAAGCACTATGGCCAAAGACCTTGCCCGCGAAATTGGTTACATATATATAGATAGCGGTGCCATGTATCGGGCAGTAACATTATATAGTATAGAGAATGGTATTTTCCAGGGTGACCGCATAGATGCCGAAAAACTGAAAAGTCTAATAAAGGATATACATATTTCTTTCCGCCTGAACCCCGAAACCGGACGCCCGGATACCTACCTGAACGGAGTAAATGTAGAAAACAAAATCCGTACCATGGAAGTGTCTTCACGTGTCAGTCCCATTGCAACATTGGATTTCGTACGCGAAGCTATGGTGGCACAGCAACAAGAGATGGGCAAGGCCAAGGGTATCGTTATGGACGGGCGCGACATCGGCACTACCGTTTTTCCGGATGCCGAGCTGAAAATTTTTGTAACCGCCACCCCCGAGATACGGGCACAACGCCGCTATGACGAACTAAAGGCCAAAGGGGAAGAAGCCAGCTTTGACGAAATTCTGGAAAATGTGAAACAACGGGACTATATTGACCAAAACCGGGATGTAAGTCCGCTGCGCAAAGCTTCTGACGCTTTATTGTTGGACAACAGCCACCTGAGCATTTCCCAACAAAAGGAATGGCTGGCGGAACAATTCGAACGGGTTATAAAGGAGAAGAACTGAACCGGATATGGCAAAAGTAGAAATAGACGAAGGCTCCGGCTTCTGTTTCGGAGTTGTCACTGCAATAAACAAGGCAGAAGAGGAACTGGCGAAAGGAGGGACCCTCTATTGTCTGGGAGACATCGTGCACAACAGCCGTGAAGTGGAACGCCTGAAGGCAATGGGGCTGATTACCATCAACCATGAGGAATTCAACCGCCTCCACAACGCCAAGGTGCTGTTGCGCGCCCATGGAGAGCCCCCCGAAACTTATGACATTGCCCGCCGCAACAATATAGAAATCATTGACGCAACCTGCCCGGTCGTACTCCGCCTGCAAAAGAAGATAAAGCAAGAGTATGTCCAGGAAGACGGCCGAGACAAACAAATTGTCATCTATGGCAAAAATGGACACGCCGAAGTACTGGGACTGGTAGGCCAAACTACGGGAAAGGCCATCGTCATCGAAAAGCAGGAAGAGGCAAGGAAACTGGATTTCAGCAAAGATATCCGTCTCTATTCCCAGACCACAAAGTCTCTGGACGGATTTCAAAACATTGTGAAATACATAGAGGGACATATCTCACCGAAAGTCACTTTCGAGTCCTATGACACTATCTGCCGACAAGTAGCAAACCGGATACCTAATATCCGGAAATTTGCAGCTTCCCATGATTTAATATTCTTTGTCAGCGGTAAAAAAAGTTCCAACGGCAAGATGCTGTTCAGTGAGTGTAAAAAAGTCAATGCCAACTCACACTTGATAGACAGTGCCGGAGAAATAGACAGTTCTCTGTTAGCCGGTGCCAATTCCATCGGTGTCTGCGGAGCCACTTCCACCCCCAAATGGCTGATGGAAGAAATTTCAGAAGCCATAAAGTCAAAACTTAAATAACAGTTTGTCATCCTTTTGGAACAGCAAATTAACGTAATTTATTAGTCACGGCCTCAGCTTTTTACTATCTTTGCGGCATGAAAAAATAGTTCCAATCTATTTTTCATCATGATTATTAATACTAAACAAAAAGATTGTTATGGGAACAGTTAAGTGCATTGGTATCTTGACATCAGGAGGTGATGCTCCGGGAATGAACGCAGCCATACGTGCCGTGACACGCTCTGCTATTTACAACGGACTTTCAGTTAAAGGTATATATAGAGGTTACAAAGGTCTGGTAACCGGCGAAATCAAAGAATTCAAAAGCCAAAATGTCAGCAACATCATCCAGCTGGGTGGTACAATCTTGAAGACAGCCCGCTGCAAAGAGTTCACGACTCCCGAGGGCCGCCAAATTGCTTACGACAACATGAAGAAAGAAGGCATTGACGCCTTAGTGATTATCGGAGGCGACGGTTCGCTGACCGGTGCTCGTATCTTTGCACAAGAGTTTGACGTGCCTTGTATCGGGCTGCCGGGAACTATCGACAATGACCTTTATGGAACAGATACCACTATCGGCTACGACACCGCGCTGAACACGATCCTGGATGCTGTGGACAAAATCCGTGATACAGCCACTTCCCATGAGCGCTTGTTTTTCGTAGAAGTCATGGGACGCGATGCCGGTTTCCTCGCTCTGAACGGCGCCATCGCCTCCGGAGCAGAAGCAGCCATTATCCCGGAATTCAGTACGGAAGTGGACCAACTGGAAGAATTCATCAAGAACGGTTTCCGGAAATCCAAGAACAGCAGTATCGTACTGGTAGCCGAGAGTGAACTGACCGGCGGTGCAATGCACTATGCAGAGCGTGTAAAGAACGAATACCCCCAATATGACGTACGCGTAACCATCCTCGGTCACTTGCAACGCGGCGGTAGCCCTACGGCACACGACCGTATCCTTGCCAGCCGTCTGGGCGCAGCCGCCATCGACGCCATCATGGAAGGACAGCGCAATGTCATGATAGGCATTGACCACGATGAAGTGGTATACGTTCCCTTCACGAAGGCCATCAAGAATGACAAACCCATCAAGAAAGACCTTGTAAATGTATTGAGAGAACTGTCTATCTAATGACAGACAGTTCAGATACCCCATAAACAGAGAAGGCGACATATGCGCCTTCTCTGTTTTTTACAACCATTTCTTCACTATATTTTCCGTCCTCTCCCACAGTTCTTCCATCTGTACATGCCGGGTATACTTCTCCGAAAGAGACTTGGGACGGCAACTGGCATTCAATGTACCCGTACGTTTACCGGCATCCTCATCCAGCAATAAGCCGACAGCCGTTGCAGCTCCCTTACGGGGAGTACGGATAAAAGGCCTGAAAAGCATATCTGTCAGCGGGTCAAACCACATATGCATGGTGATGATATTGGTAGACACAATCCCCGGGTCGGCCGCATTCACAACAATACCTTTGTGCTTGACACGACTGGCCAAGTCAATGGTGAACAGAGTCAATGCCAGCTTCGTGTTGCTATATATAGGAATGCGCCAAAAGTCGCCCTTCCTGCCCCGGAGGAAAAAATCCGGGAAGTCAAGACGGCCGATGGCATACGTACAAGATACCATATTGACAATACGGCTCCCCTCTCCCATCAACAGCAGCAGCTTGCGGGTCAGCAGGTAAGGCCCTACATAATTGACACTCACCGTCCGTTCCAGTCCGTCTTCGGTAATGCGGCGTTCCGTTTCCATGGTTCCGGCATTGTTCATCAGCAACGCCAACGGCTCTCCCCGCTTCAACAGATGCTCTGCAAATGCGGCCACTGAAGCCAGAGATGCCAAATCAATGGGAGCAGTCTCAATACGCGGATTACCGGTTTCACGCATCAGTAGTTGCCGCTTGGGTTCGGCAGCTTGGGGGTCACGGCATGCCATGATGACCTGATAGCCGGCAGTTGCCACTGCGCGGGTAATTTCCATGCCCATGCCACCGTCTGCCCCGGTTATAACAGCTAAATTCACTTTAATAATTAAAAATTGAAAATTAAAAACTAAAAATCAGCCTTTCGCTTCGATTTTCTCTATCTCCTTTTTCAGACAAGGTGGAAGCTCCTCCTTCAAATGCTGATGGCATGCCATCTCGATGGAATACATCCGGGCAATGCAATAATTACTATGCCGGCAGTTGCAACGTGCATTCTCTTCGGCACGCATGCGGTTGACGAACCCCGGCTCATTGAGCAGAGCACGTGCCATTTGCACAGCCTCGAAACCGTCATCCAGCACCTCATCTATCTTGTCCCTGGAAACCAGGCCACCCACATAAACCAACGGTATCTTCAAGGCGGCACGGAATTTCAAGGCATCTTCCAGGAAATAGGCTTCCTTAAACGGTACGCTCGGTATCATCCATTTGCCTACCATACGTACACCGTATTTCAACCACCAGCAGGTCATGTAATGCGTCATGCTGCGGATAGGCATTTCGCCCCGCATGACATACATCGGCGCCTTACTGACGAACCCACCGCTCAAGACCAGCGCATGTGCTCCCGACTGCTCCAGTCTCCGGGCCACCTGCATCGTCTCGTCCAGCTCCATCCCTCCACGGAAACCGTCGCGCATGTTCATCTTCACCAGCACAGCCATATCACTGCCGGCAGCCTTCATCACTTCTTCCATCACCATATCCATAAAACGCATACGGTTCTGCAACGAGCCTCCGAACTCGTCTTTCCGATGGTTGGTGGACGGGGACAAGAACTGGCTGATGAGATAGCCATGCCCTGCATGAATCTCTACAGAATCAAATCCGGCCTCCCGTGCCAGATTCACCGAACGCCCATAAGCACGCGCCATCTCCGGCAGCTCATCGGCACGCAGTCCGCGCACAAAGGTAGGAGAGTAAAGATTGAAACCGGAAGATGCGCCGACGGGCATACAACCGCAAATGCTCTTATGGGACATGTTGCCACAGTGTCCCAACTGGATGCCTGCCGCAGCCCCCTCCGCATGTATGGCATCAGTCAGCCTACGGAGTCCGGGGATAATCTCGGGACGCATCCACAACTGGCGGTCAAAAGACAGGCCGCTCTGAGTAACTGCCGCATAGGCAACAGTAGTCATACCTATACCGCCCGCCGCTACCGACCGATGATAGTCGAGCAACATGTCCGACGGAGCGTTTCCGGGACACATGCTCTCGAAAGCAGCCGAACGGATGGTACGGTTACGCAAGGTCAACGGTCCGAAAGTGACGGGGGTGAATAACTTGGATTCCATCGTTATGAGTTATGAGTTATGAGTTATGAATTATAAGTTATGAATTATTCATTTTCCATTTTCAACTTTCCATTTTCCATTAATAAAGAAATGGAATGATGCGTTTGCGCTTTCCTACCGCCTCATCGCCAAACTCCTCCCGATAACGGCGGTGAATGGCATCGGCACGGGGAACAAGGTTGGCAAACGTCCACCAGACGAACACCCAAGCGGCAGGGGAAGCTGTGAGTATGGCAAACCCAGTCCATTCCACCAGCTCACCGAAGTAATTGGCAGAAGTGACATATCGGTAAAGTCCTTTTCCGGGAAGGTAGTGCTTCGTATCACCCGGCTTACGCAAATGACGTATCACATAGTCGGAATGCAAATTGATGAACATACCCGCAAAAAACAGAATGACTCCCAACAAGGCATGAGGTTTCAACAAATAGGCCCAGCCATCGGCATACAAGCCTTCGGGAGCGAAATAGAACAAACCGCCCGCCTGCATCATCCCGTTCAAAAGGTTGAAGACGATACCCATCGCCATAATAGCTACCGGCATCCGGCTTTTACCTTTCAGCAGGAACGGAAAAATAAAGGCCCGCTGAAGATAGTGCAACTGAAACAGCAGGAAGAAGAAATATACCGGCACGGTAAATCCCGCTCCACTCTTCCCCCACAACCCAAACATGACGATGAATACCGGCGCTTCCATAAGCACCCATGCCAGTTTATTATTGATGGAAATTCCCCACGAAGCAGTACGGAACATGCCATAGCCTGCCTTGACAAAATAGAGTGCAATAAAGACAGCCAATGCCACAGCACTCATTACCCACAGAAATATCTGAAAAGTTTCCTGATTCATAGTTCTTTATTTATGCGAAGCAAAGATAAAGAAAACTCACAACAAACAAATCGTTTTCTCCGGATAAAATTGTTTTTTCATACAAAAACCAGCGTTTTTTACTGAGAGGATTAAGCAGCAGAGATACAAAAGCCTAATCGTTCCATCATGGAGTAAAATTCATTCCACCATGGAGAAAAAATCGTTCCACCATGGTGGAACGATTTTTCCCCCGTAATGGAACGATTTAAAAGATACAAGTTTAATCCTTACCGTTTCTTAATGGGCACATAAGTCACCTCATCCAAAACATTCTTATAGGCAGGACGGATAATACGCTTGCCTTCGAAATTCAATTCTTCATTGCGATGAGCACACCAACCGACAATACGTGCCATGGCAAACAAAGGCGTGAAGATTTCCTGCGGCAGCCCAATCATCTCGTAGACAAAGCCCGAATAGAAATCCACATTGCTCGAAACCGTCTTTCCATTATTCTTCACACGGCCAAACACATCAATGGCGCGCTCCTCGAGCAGTTCAAGGAAAGCGAACTCGCGTTCTTTCCCTTTTTCGCGGGCAAGGTCGCGGGCAAGCTCTTTCAGCAGAATGGCGCGCGGGTCGGAAATGGTATAGACGGCATGTCCGATACCATATATCAAGCCGGTCTTGTTATAGGCTTCCTTGTTGAGCATGCGGGTGAAGTAAGTATCAATCTCATCCACATTCGTCCAGTCCTGAATGTTTTCCTGCAGATGGTGGAACATATCGGCAACCTGGATATTGGCACCTCCATGAAGTGGCCCTTTCAAGGAACCGATACCTGCCGCTATCGAAGAATACGTATCTGTCCCGGTAGAAGAAGTGACGCGTACGGTAAAAGTGGAGTTGTTACCGCCACCGTGCTCTGCCTGAAGAACCAGCAGCAGGTCGAGCGTGCGGGCATCCAGCTCCGTGTAGTCCTTCTTCAGCATATAAAGGAAGTTCTCGGCAATGGAAAGGTCTTCCTGCGGATGGCGGATATGCAATGAACGGCCATGGGTGGCATGGCGAAGCATGTTATAGGCATACGCGATGATGGTCGGGAATTTCGAGATAAGCTCAATGCTCTGGCGCATCAGGTTGTCGCGGGAAGTGTCATCGGCATCCGGGTCGAAACGGTACATCTCGAGCACGCTGCGCGCCAGGATGTTCATAATGTTGTTTCCTTCAAGTTCAATGATATTCATCTTGGTCTTCTGCTCCAGCGGCATGTTGTCGTTGATGAGTTCACGGAAAGAAGAGAGTTCTTCCTTGTCGGGCAGGCGGCCGGAAAGCAGCAAGTAGGCAATTTCCTCAAAACCGAACCGTTTCTCTTTGATGATGGCGTGTGCCAAGTCATCCACATCATAACCGCGGTAGAACAATTTGCCGGGAATAGGCTTCAGCCCTCCACCGGGGATGCGTTCATAGCCGACCACATTGCCTATTTTGGTCAACCCCACCAAGACTCCCGTGCCGTCCTCATTACGCAAACCGCGCTTCACATCAAACTTCCTGAACAGTTCATTCTCAATCCGGGTAGCTTCCTTCAAATCTTCGGAAAGCTTGTAAATCAGATACTCCTTCTTCATAATCGTTTCGTTTTATTCGTTATTCCCATTTTCTATTCTCCTTACAATCTCCCGGGTGAAAGCCGAAGTGGACAGCGAGACGCCACCCTGCATAAAACGGGCCAAGTCGGCAGTAGCACGGGCTTCTGTGAAACTTTGCTCCAAAGCGTTCTCTATAAGAGAGGCTGCTTCCTTCCAACCCAGATATTCAAGCATCATCACAGCGGAAAGGATGATGGAACAGGGATTCACAATGTCTTTCCCGGCAATGTTCGGAGCCGTCCCGTGAGTAGCCTCAAAAATGGCATGCCCCGTTTTATAGTTGATATTCGCACCCGGTGCAATGCCGATGCCGCCTACCATGGCAGCCAGTTGGTCGGACACATAATCGCCGTTCAGATTCAACGTGGCAATCACGGAATATTCTTCAGGGATAAGCAACGTGTTCTGCAAGAATGCATCGGCAATGCAGTCCTTGATGACCAGACGCCCTTCTGCCAGCTCTTTACCAAACTCACGTTCTGCCAGTTCGTACCCCCACTTCTTGAAACCGCCTTCCGTAAATTTCATGATGTTTCCTTTGTGTACCAACGTCACGGAAGGCAGATGATGCTCAAGGGCGTATTGGCAGGCGGCACGCACCAAGCGCTCTGTTCCTTCTCTTGAAACGGGCTTCACGCCAAACGAGGAGGTTTCGGGAAAACGGACTTTTGTCACCCCCATGTCATCACGGAGAAAACGATAGAACTTTTCAGCCTCCGGAGTTCCGGCTTCCCATTCGATGCCTGCATAAATATCCTCGGTATTCTCACGGAATACGCACATATCCACCTTCTGTGGCTCTTTGAGTGGAGAAACAATGCCCTTATACCAACGTACCGGACGTTGGCAGACATACAAATCGAGCGTCTGACGCAAGGCTACGTTCAAGGAACGGATACCTCCACCGACGGGAGTTGTCAAAGGACCTTTGATGCCCACCTTATAGGTGCGGAAGGCTTCCATGGTTTCGTCCGGCAACCAGGAGCCGGTTTCGTGGAAAGCACGTTCTCCTGCCAGCACTTCTTTCCATTCAATGCCACGCCGGTCACCATAGGATTTCTTGACAGCGGCATTCACGACAGCCTGCATGGATGGGGTCACTTCTGCTCCCACTCCATCGCCGGTAATAAAAGGTACAGTAATTTTTTCCATATTCTATCTTGCATTAAGTGCAGAACCGGCCCGGAACCAGGCTATCTGCTGTTCGTTATACGTATGTTGTACTTCAAAACTTTCTTTACTCCCGTCCTCGTGATGAAGAACCACCTTCAACGTACGTCCCGAAGCAAAATCTTTCAACCCCATGACAGAAATCAGGTCGCGTTCCCGAATCTTGTCATAATCGGCCTTATCCGTAAAGGTCAGCGCCAACATGCCTTGTTTCTTTAAATTCGTCTCATGGATACGGGCAAAGCTTTTCGCCAAAATGGCGCGTACATTCAGGAAGCGTGGTTCCATGGCAGCATGCTCACGGCTGGAACCTTCACCATAATTCTCTTCGGCAACGACAATGGAAGGGATGCCTTCTGATTTATACAGCTTCGCAGTGCCTGACACTGTTCCATAGGTATTGGTGGAGCGGTTCCAAACCTTGTTCGTCTCTCCATTGAAAGCATTGACAGCCCCCATCAGCATATTGTCCGAAATATTCTCCAAATGTCCCCGGAAACGGAGCCATGGCCCCGCCATAGAGATGTGGTCGGTGGTACATTTCCCTTGCACTTTAATCAATAAAGGCATATTCAGCAAGTCCATGCCATCCCAGGCAGGGAAGGGAGTCAGCAGTTGCAAGCGCTGTGAATGAGGATTGACCGTAATTTCCGTCTGTCCTTTGCCTGGAGCAATGTATCCTTCCTTTCCTCCTATAAACCCGTGTGCCGGCAGTTCTTCACCGACCGGTTCGGACAGTTTCACAACCTCTCCTTTGGCATTGACCAGCGTATCCCTCAACGGGTCGAAACAAAGGTCACCGGCAATGGTCAGCGCCATCGTTATCTCCGGGGAAGCGACGTAAGCAAAAGTGTTGGGATTTCCATCGGCACGTTTGGCAAAATTACGGTTAAAAGAGGTGACGATGGAATTTTTTCGTTCAGGGTCATCAGTATGGCGCTTCCACTGGCCAATACAAGGTCCGCAGGCATTCGCCATTATCGTTGCGCCAATATCTTCGAAAGCGGCAATCATGCCGTCGCGTTCAGCAGTGGCACGTATCTGCTCCGAACCGGGGTTGACAATCAGCGAGGAAGCAACCTTCAAATTCTTTTCCTTTACCTGCCGGGCAAGGGAGGCTGCGCGGCTCAAATCCTGATAGGACGAATTGGTACACGACCCTATCAGGCCGACTTCCATCCGGCGGGGATAGTTATTGGTTATCACTACCTCGGCAAATTTCGATATCGGTGTTGCTGCATCCGGCGTAAAGGGCCCGTTGATATACGGTTCCAACAGCGAGAGGTCTATTTCAATGATGCGGTCGTAATATTTTTCCGGATTTGCCAGCACTTCGTCGTCGGCGCGAAGGTCGGCAGCTACGGAAGCAGCCATTTTTGCCACTTCTTCACGTCCGGTAGCCTTCAAATAAGTACCCATGCGCTCATCGTAAGGGAAAAGGGAGGTAGTCGCCCCCACCTCTGCCCCCATATTGCAGATGGTAGCCTTTCCAGTGGCAGACAATGAAGCGGTTCCCGGTCCAAAATATTCAATGATGGCATTGGTTCCCCCTTTTACAGTAAGAATACCCGCCAACTTCAGAATAACGTCTTTGGGAGCTACCCAGCCACTCAATTTACCCTTCAAGTGTACGCCTATCAGACGCGGCATTTTCAGTTCCCATTCCATGCCGGTCATCACATCCACCGCATCGGCACCACCCACACCAATGGCCACCATGCCCAAACCTCCGGCATTGGGCGTATGAGAGTCCGTGCCTACCATCATTCCACCCGGAAATGCGTAGTTCTCCAATACCACCTGGTGAATAATGCCTGCTCCCGGCTGCCAAAAACCTATGCCATAGCGGGAAGAAACATCACGGAGAAAATTATAGACCTCCTCGTTGGTCTTCGTAGCAGTCGCAACATCTTCTTTTGCACCTTTATATGCTTGAATCAAATGGTCACAGTGCACAGTGGAAGGCACGGCAACCTGCTCACGGCCTGCATTCATAAATTGCAATAAGGCCATTTGAGCCGTTGCATCCTGCATGGCCACACGGTCGGGACGGAAATTCACATAGTCTTCTCCCCGTCTGTAGTTCTTCACTTTATCCCCATCATACAAATGAGCATACAAAATTTTCTCTGCTAAAGTCATCGGACGCCGCAGTACGTTCCGTACGCGTTCTATCTTCTCCGAATAAGCGGCATAAAACGTTTTGAGCATCGTTAAATCATATACCATAACCACTATTTTTTAGTTTTTCATTATTGTAAAGATTACAAATTAATATCATAAACAAATAAAAAGGCTGAATAGTTTAACAAAATAAAGCATTTTTTCTGTCGGAAGCGAAGAATGATTACCTTTGCAACCATGAAGGAACAAGATTCAAATAGTCCTATTATTCACCTCCAGCAGCAACAACTTTTGCTGCGCATGGAATACGAATACGAAAAAGAGGAATTCAAACGCCAAACCGAAAACATGGGAGTTGCCCGGAAAGTGAAACGGGGACTTTGCTGGTATCCTGCCACTCCGGGACGAAGTTACTATAATTCACTGAATCAATTAGTAATAGAAATTACACACACAGAAAATACCGATATAGAACATAATTTTGAGTTCGGCCGTCCCGTATGTTTTTTCCGCCAGTCTGCCGATGGAAAAATAACCTATATGAACTTCACCGCTACCGTAAGCTATGCCGACGAGACACGGATGGTAGCGATAATGCCCGGAGCCGGTGCCGTTATGGAAGTGCAGGAAACGGACAACCTCGGCGTGCAACTTTATTTCGACGAAACATCCTATCGGACCATGTTCGAAGCCTTGGAAGATACGTTACGCTCCAAAGGCAACCGCCTGGCCGAATTGCGGGACATATTGCTGGGAACCTCGAAAGCCGGTTTCCGAGAGCTCTACCCCGTACGGTTTCCCTGGCTGAACTCCACGCAGGAGACAGCTGTAAACAAAGTGCTGTGTGCCCGCGACGTGGCCATTGTACATGGTCCTCCGGGAACCGGAAAAACGACCACCTTAGTGGAAGCCATCTACGAAACCCTGCATCGGGAACCGCAGGTACTGGTATGTGCCCAAAGCAATACTGCCGTCGACTGGATTTCGGAAAAATTGGTAGACCGTGGCGTCAATGTCCTGCGTATCGGCAATCCGACCCGTGTCAACGACAAGATGCTTTCCTTTACCTACGAGCGTCGTTTCGAGAACCATCCGCTTTATCCGGAGCTGTGGAGCATCCGGAAAAATCTCCGTGAACTGGGCAGCCGTGCCCGCCGTGGCAGCTATGACGAACGCGAAGGAGTACGCAGCCGTATGAGCCGCCTGCGCGACCGCGCCACCGCATTGGAAATACAAATCAATGCAGAGCTTTTTGATGGGGCACATGTCATAGCCTCCACGCTAGTAAGCAGCAATCACCGGCTGCTGAACGGACGCCGTTTCGGCACCCTTTTCATTGATGAAGCAGCCCAGGCCTTAGAAGCTGCCTGCTGGATAGCTATCCGAAAAGCAGACCGCGTGGTGTTGGCGGGTGACCACTGCCAACTTCCGCCCACCATAAAATGCTACGAAGCTGCCCGTGGAGGTCTGGAACGAACATTGATGGAGAAAGTGGTGTCCAACAAACCTGCCGTTGTCTCTTTGCTGAAAGTGCAATACCGCATGCACGAGGAAATCATGAAATTTCCTTCCCAATGGTTTTATAATGGCGAGTTGGAAGCCGCTCCCGAAGTGCGTTACCGGGGCATCCTGGACTGGGATACCCCCATCCACTGGATTGACACCTCCGAAATGGATTTCAAAGAAGAATTTGTGGGAGAGACTTTCGGACGCATTAATAAGGCGGAAGCGGACCTGCTCCTATCAGAACTGAAAATCTACATCAACCGTATCGGTGGCAACCGCATTCTGGAAGAAAAAATAGACATCGGCATCATCTCCCCTTACAAGGCACAAGTGCAATATCTCCGCAGCAAGATAAAGGCAGACGCTTCACTCAAGCCTTATCGCAGCTTGTTCACTGTAAATACGGTGGATGGCTTCCAAGGGCAAGAGCGCGATGTTATCTTCATCAGCCTTGTCCGTGCCAACGAAGAAGGACAGATAGGATTCCTGAATGATTTAAGGAGAATGAATGTAGCCATCACCCGGGCACGTATGAAGCTGGTGATATTGGGAGAGGCAGAGACGCTGAAACATCACGGTTTTTACCGGAAGCTATTGGAGTTTATTCAAAATATAGGGAATCAATAATAAAGAAATACCCCCTCCGGTAACACCGAAGAGGGTATTTCACCTATTTATATAAAGCTGATTAATTGTTTTCCGGACGAAGTTTACGAACTGTAACAGCTGTCTGCCACATTTCGCTTTCACGCAAGGCTTTCAATTCTGCATTCAGCTTCTCACGATAATCGGGTTTGGAGTTACTGTCGATAGAAATCTGAGCTTCGTTGCCCGACTTCACACTTGCATACAATTTCTGTACAACCGGCTTGATGGCATCATGGAACGGGGTCATCCAATCCAGCGCACCACGCTGTGCCGTAGTAGAACAGTTGGCATACATCCAGTCCATACCGTTCTTGGCAAACAATGGCATCAAAGATTGAGTCAACTCTTCCACTGTTTCATTGAATGCTTCAGAAGGAGTATGGCCGTTTTCGCGCAATACTTCATACTGAGCCAACAGCAATCCCTGGATAGCACCCATCAATGAACCGCGTTCACCGGTCAAGTCGGAAGTGGCTTCGCGGATGAAAGTTGTCTCGAACAAATATCCCGAACCGATACCGATACCCAGTGCAATCGTCTTGTCAAAAGCCTTACCCGTAGCATCCTGATAGACGGCATATGATGAGTTCAAGCCACGCCCTTCGAGGAACATGGTACGAAGTGAAGTACCGGAACCTTTGGGAGCAACCATAATAACATCAATATCTTTAGGAGGAACCACGCCGGTACGGTCGTTCCAGGTAATAGCAAAACCATGAGAGAAGTAAAGAGCCTTTCCGGGAGTCAAATAAGGTTTGATAGTCGGCCATACAGACATTACAGCCGCATCAGACAACAGACACATGACGATAGTACCTTTCTGGCAAGCCTCTTCGATGCCGAACAAAGTCTCACCCGGCACCCATCCGTCAGCCACAGCCTTTTCGTATGTCTTGCCCGGACGTTGTCCTACAATCACATTGAAACCGTTATCACGCAAGTTGCAAGCCTGGCCCGGGCCTTGTACGCCATAACCGATTACTGCAATTGTTTCATCTTTCAAAATCTCACGTGCTTTTTCCAAAGGAAATTCTTCGCGGGTCATTACATTCTCAATAACACCGCCAAAATTCAATTGTGCCATTTTTTGTTTTAATTTTTATTTGTGGCTTACGCCAACGTTGATAAATTTATTTATTTCTCTGTAAATATCACTTTAGAGCGACAGACCACTTCGCTGCCATTCTTTTTCACCTCCACATCGTAAACGCCCTCACCGGCATCATCCATGAACAAAGTCAACTCATCCCCATAATAGCTTTCGGCTACATATGCCATCTCAAAACGACGGATGCGCTTCTCCTTATACATCTCTATCGGGAACAAATCAAGGATATGCTCGATGTAACGGATGCTGTTCACATGCCCGTTAATGTCAATATCACTGTATTTGGCTACCAAAGCAGCAACCGGTTCCTTTGAGGCCACCTTTATCCGCGAAGGTTTTTCTATCGGGCAAGGCTCATCGCAAACATAATCTACAATGCTGCCACTATGAAGAGCCAGCAAATCTGCCGGCTTACGGGTATTCATGCTAATCATCGCCCAAACGGAACGTGCATACCCAATCTTCTTACCCTCCTTATCGATGATAGCGAAATTACGGTCTGTAAAAAGGCGATAGACATTCTCCACCCAAGTCTGAATGGAGAAATCTTCGTACTGATAAGGCATTTCATCCAGTTCGACAGCCAAGCGGGATAATACCCAAGTATAATTGTCCTCGTTTAGAGTCGCGATGCCAAAACCTCGGTCGCTGGCATGGAAACCCGCACAATTCAACAAATGGTTGCCCAATACTCCCATTGTCAGCCGTCCGGTAAAGTCGACATGAAACGGTTCGGCAACAAACTTGTAGGTACCTATTTTATTGTTCTCGCTCATCATGATTCCTGGTGTTTACTTTGACGATATTTTGCTTCACGGTCCGCCAGATATTCATTGACACGCTCAAAGCAGCTGGTCGTAATGGCTACGCGACCCGAACGGACGAACTGAAGTACGCAATCCAACTGGCGCAACTCCTCATAAAGATTGGTTATTTCCTCACTCATGCCATTCTTCTCAACAATGGCAAATACAGCATTCACCTCCACAATACGGGCATTGTACTTACGGATTACTTTGGACACCTCCGGTTTTTCTTCCAGCGTAGGGGTCGTTATTTTATAAAGGGCAATCTCGTGCTGATAGATTTCATCATCCGTGAAATAATGGGCTTGCAGCACATCTATTTTCTTGGTAATCTGCTTGGTCACCTTTTCAATGGTATCCTTATCCGTCCAAGCGGTAATGGTATATTTATGTACCCCCTTGATGGAGGAGGCCGATACATTCAAACTCTCGATGTTTATCTGCCGGCGGGTAAACACAGCCGTCACCTGATTCAGCAAACCGGCAAAGTTTTCCGAATGAACAATGATTGTATATAGTTTTTTATCCATAGATAGAGTAAATTCTTTAATTTCGCATGACTTCAGCATTCCAACAACATCTGATTGACCGAACCGCCCGGAGGTGTCATCGGCATTACATTTCCTTCTTCCTCCACACAAGCTTCGAGCAGGAATGGTCCGTCAGTCGCTATCATCTCGTCAATCGCTTTTGCCAGCTCCTCGCGGGTCATTACCCTGCGTGCAGGAATATCATATGCCGAAGCAATCTTCATATAATCCGGATTCATCATCGGAGTAAACGAATAACGACGATTGAAGAACATCGCCTGCCATTGACGAACATTGCCCAGGAAGTTATTGTTCAACAGAATCATCTTCACCGGAGCCTTTTGTTCCATGATGGTACCCAGTTCCTGCAGGTTCATCTGCAAGCCGCCGTCTCCCATGAATACGCATACCGTGCGGTCCGGACGTCCAAAAGTGGCACCGATAGCTGCCGGAAGGCCGAAGCCCATAGTACCCAGGCCACCGGAAGTAACAATGCTACGTTCCTTACTGTATTTGAAATAACGGGCGGACATCATCTGATTCTGGCCGACATCAGTCACCAATATCGCCTCGTTATGGGTAGACTCACTCACAGCACGCACCACTTCACCCATGCTTAGCGCTTTTCCTGCCGGATGTAATTCCGGACGGATTACCTTTTCCTCTTCCACTTCCTCGTATTGCCGGAAACTGTCAATCCATTCCTGATGGTTGGCGGGTTCCAGCAATTGGGTAACGGCAGCCAGTGTCTCTTTGCAATCTCCCAGGACAGCAACATCGGTCTTTACATTCTTATCTATTTCGGCAGGGTCAATATCAAAGTGGATAATCTTCGCCTGCTTGGCATATGTTTCCAATTTACCCGTCACACGGTCATCAAAGCGCATGCCTACGGCGATAAGGACATCACATTTATTGGTATTGATATTGGGCCCCAGGTTACCGTGCATACCAAGCATTCCTTTGTTCAACGGATGGTTCGTAGGTAATGCGGAAAGTCCCAATAAAGTGCATCCGGCAGGCATTCCGGCTTTCTCAATGAAAGCACGAAGCTCTTGCTGGGCTTCTCCCAGCTCCACGCCTTGTCCTACCAGCACCAAAGGCCGTTCCGCACCATTTATTAATTCAGCAGCCTTCCGTATGGCCTCCGGCTCCATTTCGGGAACGGGAAGATAGCTACGGACATAGTCCACCTTAGTAGGCGCATATTCTGTTTTCTCCACTTGGGCGTTTTTAGCAAAATCCAGCACGACCGGTCCCGGACGTCCGCTCTTTGCCACATAGAAAGCACGTGCCACTGCCCAGGCCACATCTTCTGCACGACGAATCTGGTAACTCCATTTCGTGATAGGCTGAGTAATGCCTACCAAGTCCACTTCCTGAAATGCATCCGTACCCAAGAAGTTCGTCCCTACCTGGCCGGCAATGACAACGATAGGCGTACTGTCAATCATGGCATCTGCAATGCCCGTGATAGTATTGGTAGCACCCGGTCCACTGGTAACCAGACAAACGCCAACCTCGCCTGATACACGTGCAAAGCCTTGTGCCGCATGGGTTGCTCCTTGTTCATGGCGAACCAAGATGTGGTTCAATTCCTTCCGGTGGTCGTATAAGGCATCGAATACCGGCATGATGCTCCCTCCCGGATAACCGAAAATAGTCTTTACTCCCTGATGCTCCAGAGAGCGCATCAATGCTTCTGCGCCTGTTATTAGAGCCTCACCCCGACCCTCTCCTTGGGAGAGGGAGGAAAAGTTACTCTTTTTATTATTATCAGCCATACTTTATCTATTCATTATATTTAAAAGCTCAATAGTAGCTTGAAAAATTTGTTTCATTCTCTCCTCCCCTCGCTTTCGGAAAGGGGGGCTTTTAATCAATCAGCCTCACAGCCCCTTTGTCAGCGGAACTCACCATACTGGCATATGCTTTCAATGCTTTGGAGACTTCACGGTTGCGGGTTACCGGAGTCATAGGGCGTGCTGCAAGCTCTTCATCCGTCAACTTCACATTGATAGAACGGTTCGGTATATCAATTTCGATAATGTCCCCATCCTTAATCTTGCCGATATTACCACCGGCAGCCGCTTCGGGAGAAACATGTCCGATACTTAGTCCGGAAGTACCACCACTGAAACGCCCGTCGGTAATCAATGCACACTCCTTACCCAGATGGCGGGATTTGATATAAGAAGTAGGATAAAGCATCTCTTGCATACCCGGTCCACCTTTCGGCCCTTCGTGAGTGATGACGACGACGTCTCCACTGACCACCTTTCCACCCAGAATACCGTCACAAGCCGCATCTTGTGAGTCGAAGACTTTCGCTGGCCCCGTAAATTTCCAGATACTCTCGTCTACACCGGCAGTCTTGACAACGCAACCGTCCTGAGCTATATTTCCCTTCAAAACCGCCAGACCGCCATCCTTGCTGTATGCATGTTCCAAATCACGGATACAACCGGTCGCACGGTCCGTATCGAGTTCCTTATAAGACGCATTTTGTGAGCCGAGTACCAGATTGAACTTTCCGGCTGCCGCACTGGAGTATTTCTTGATTGCCTCTTTACATACATTAGAGCTGGTAATACTATACCGGTCGATTGCCTCTGCCAACGTCATTCCATCCACACGGCGGACATTCGTATCGACCAATCCGCCCTTGGCAAGCTCATCCATGATGGCAATGATGCCACCGGCACGGTTAACGTCTTGTACATGATACTTTTGGGTATTGGGAGCCACCTTGCATAAGCAGGGGGTCTTGCGGGAGAGCATGTCAATGTCGTCCATCTTAAAATCCGCTCCGGCTTCGTGAGCCACAGCCAACAAATGAAGTACCGTATTAGTGGAACCGCCCATCGCAATATCCAGCGTCATGGCATTCAAAAATGCCTCGCGGGTAGCAATACTGCGCGGGAGTACACTCTCATCCCCTTCTTCATAATATCTAAAGGCATTCTCTACAATCAACCTGGCTGCATCCTCAAATAGTTTCTTGCGATTTTCGTGAGTGGCTACAATCGTGCCGTTACCGGGCAGTGCCAATCCAATCGCTTCATTCAAGCAATTCATGGAATTAGCGGTAAACATGCCTGAGCAGCATCCGCAAGTGGGGCAGGCATGTTGCTCAATCTGTGCCACCTCTTTATCGCCCACACTTTCATCAGCAGATTTAATCATGGCATCAATCAAATCCAAATGCTGTCCGTTCCATTCCCCGGCTTCCATCGGACCGCCTGAAACAAACACAGTCGGTATATTCAGCCTCATAGCCGCCATCAGCATCCCCGGAGTAATCTTGTCACAGTTACTGATGCAAACCATAGCATCTGCCTTATGGGCATTTACCATATACTCCACACTATCGGCAATGATATCTCTTGAAGGCAGGGAATAAAGCATACCGTCGTGTCCCATAGCGATACCGTCGTCAATGGCAATCGTATTGAACTCCGCAGCAAAACACCCCAGTTTTTCAATCTCTTCCTTTACAAACTGGCCTATTTCGTGCAGATGTACATGCCCGGGGACGAATTGTGTAAATGAATTGACTATAGCGATAATGGGCTTACCCATCTGTTCCTTCTTCATACCATTCGCCGTCCACAATGCACGGGCTCCCGCCATGCGGCGACCTTGTGTGCTGAACGAGCTGCGTAACTGATGCTTCATTTTCAAATCTCCTTTTAATGAAAAAGCCTCTCCCACTATAGTGAGAAAGGCTTAATAAATTATCTTCTAACGTACGAATACATACATAACCTTTCTCACGCTCTTGATGCCACCACCACGACGCGAATAATATGCAGGACTGCCAGGTTAATAGATGTATGTAAATTCATAACTTAATTCTTCTTTTTTGTTTCAAACGTGCTGCAAAGGTAAGGGCTTTTTTATAATCTCCAAACAAATTGAAGAAAAAAATAAGATAAATATGAATAATCGTAAGAAAATATCGCCCTAAAATCCTATTTTATCACTTAACAGTTCTAAATAGAACCATTCAGACAGCCAATGTAAATGTATTGCCAATCATTGAAACCATTTAATAATCTGAAAATTACCAAAGGCTCTCTACATCCCGAAACAAATAATTCGTATCTTTGTCTCTTCAAATACTCAAAAAAAAGTATTTACTAATTAAATAAAGATAGAAAATTAATGGAAACAGTAGAAAACAAGTACATCACCGTAGCATATAAGCTGTACTCAATCGAAAACGGAGAAAAAGATTTCGAAGAAGAAGCACCCGTAGAGCATCCTTTTCAGTTTATCTCAGGTCTGGGAATGACACTCGAACCCTTTGAAGCCCAGATAAAAGACTTGCAGATAGGCGATAAATTCGACTTTACCATTCCGGCATCAGAAGCTTATGGTGAATATGACGACGACCATGTTATTGACCTCCCCAAAGAAATCTTCATGATAGAAGGAGAATTCGACAGCGACCGTGTAGTGGAAGGCGCCGTCATCCCCTTGATGACTTCTGAAGGTCAACGCATCAATGGAAGTGTAGTAGAAGTAAAGGAAGACGTAGTTGTAATGGACATGAATCATCCACTCGCAGGTTGTGATTTGAACTTTACCGGAGAAGTGGTGGAAAGCCGTCCGGCTACGAACGAAGAGCTTGCTGAAGTTGCCCGTATGATGGGTGGCGGTTGCGGCAGCTGCGGTTGTGGTGACTGTGGCGACGGATGCGGCGACCATGAATGTGGAGGCGGATGCTGCCACTAAAGAATTAAAAATTAAAGAATTAAAAATTAAAGAATCAGACTACACAGTATTAAGCATGCCGCATGGTAATTCTTTAATTTTTAATTCTTTAATTTTCAAATTCTATATTATTTACTTGTCATTATCTCCAATACCAATTTATCCGTTTCATTCATTCCTTTAGAACCGATTTTTGTCAGATTACGGATACTCTGATCCACATCCTCATCAATAATACCTTCTACGGAAGTCACACAACGGTTTTCCATGGCCATGATGGCTGAAAGCACTGCGGTTGAAACTCCGGTAGTTACTTTCAATGCACAACTGGGTTTGGCACCATCACAAATCATTCCGGTAAGATTGGCAATCATGTTCTGCACAGCATATGCCACCTGTTCATAAGTTCCTCCCATTAGCCAAGTTATACCGCAACTGGAACCCGTAGCAGCAACCACACAACCGCATAAGGCAGATAAGCGTCCCAAACTCTGCTTGATATAGATTACTGTTAAATGGCTCAACATCAAGGCACGAATCAATTCTTCTTCCGATTTTCCATTTTCTTCGGCATAGACCAGTACGGGAAGGGTAGCAGATATCCCTTGATTGCCACTGCCGGAATTGCTCATCACCGGAATCATGGCACCGGCCATACGGGCATCACATGCTCCCGAAGTGTAAGAAAGGATATGAGAGAAGACACTGTCGCCCATAATCCGGTGTTCGTAAGTGCCACGTAGGATTTTACCTAGTCCATGACCATATTCACCTTCGAAGGAACGTTCGGCGGCAGTCTTGTTCAGTCGTGCCGTATCAAGAATAAAACGGATGTCGTCTAATGGGGTTGTCATGGCGAAGTCATACACTTTGCGTAAAGTCAAGTCCAATACATCCTCCTCTTCGATACAAGAGGCAATTTGTTTGTCCAATAAGATGTCACCGTTGCGCGTTATATAAGTAAAACAAGTATGCCCACCGGCAATAATAGCTGTTGCCTTGTTCGTATCAGCTTCACAACATACTTCTATATAAAGCTTCTCTTCCATATCGTTTTTTAAAGATATATGAATACGCTTTTCTTCTATGAAACGCTTTCCTGCCTCCACTGCATCAGGAGTACTTTCTTTCAAAACCTCCAATTGATACGCCGACTTACCTATTAAGGCGCCAAGCGCCACAGCAATCGGTAATCCAATCATCCCCGTACCTGGAATACCCACTCCCATTGCATTTTTCAGAATATTGGCACTCAGCAATACAGTTATCTTTTCGGGACGCTTATTCAGCACTTCCGCAGCCTTTGCTACACACAATGCCACAGCTATAGGTTCTGTACAACCAATGGCAGGAATTACTTCAGATTTAACCAAAGCAATAATCTGTCGTCTTTCCGTTTCTGTCATATCATTTCTACAATTTGATTATTTATCATGCAAATGTAGGAAAAAACAAACAAAAATCCCTCCTCTATAACCTGAAAATCAGGAGACAAAGGAGGGAAAATTCCATATCGAAAAAAAAGTTATTTAGCGGCAGTCAAGTTCAAACCAACTTCCAAACGAGTTGTTTCATTAATTATTTCAGGTAAACCCTTCAACATACCTTCTGCCATACCGGCCATACTTCCAAAATCAGGATCAGCTTTCATTGCTTCGATAAGCATATTTACAAACTCCTCATCCGAGAATAAAGGAGCAACTATATTTTTCATCAAAGGCAATAACAAATCCGTATTCAAATAAACCTTTAATTTACCTTCGTTCTTTTCGTAAGTCAAAGGCACACCGTCAGTTACCAAAGGAAGCAAAGACGTAACAGCCTGAGACAAAATTTCACTCATATCTATAGCCTTGGTAGAACTGCCCAGACGTTTTACATTGGCAATGATGGCATCCAGATTCAAATATACCTTCATTTGGGTATCACTGAGAACTACATATTGTGCAACATTCGCAGGAGTCTTAACAACAGAGGTACCTCCCTGAGCGGCATCAACATAAGAAGCTGAAATATTACCGTCAACACCCAAAGTAATATCATGCAACACACTACACAACATATTCTCTACATTCACTTTATCATCACCACCTGCGTCAATTAAAGGCATACGAAGAGCTAACGTCAAAATTGTTTGAATCGGTAGCTCCCAGCCAGGCATTACCTCTACATTCTTATTGGATTCCCAAATCAAATGAATCGGTTCTTCCGTATAATCAGAATTAAGGGGTGTAGGAACCCAAGTTGTTCCGGATAAAGCGGAATTTTTCAATGCGACATTAGTTAAATCTAATTTCAAGGAAGAAGCAGTAACCTTTCCTGCATAGTCAAAAGTACAATAATCGGTCTCACTTGTGCCGGAAAACGAACATTCATCACCTTGTATATTCAAAGTAACCGGAAGGGTTACAACCGGAGAACCAGGGAATACGCCTGCACCAAAAGAACCGGAAGCCGCTTCACGTGTAAGAATACCGGAAAGATCCAAATTGCCAGCCAATACCAAAGTAGCCTTGGTTGCATCAGAAGCATCCGGAGTAAAAGTTACTTTCTTTCCCAACATTGATCCACCGTTATAAGTCAAGTTCAAACCTGTTGCAACTGTAAACTCTGTTTGCGGCACAGGACATACTACCTTGTCATCGTCATCATCACTACAAGCCGTGAATAAACTCATTGAACAGATCAATGCAAATAAATAAAATAAATTCTTTTTCATACTTTTTTGAGTACTTGTTTAGTTAATAAAAAGCTTCCCAAGGGAGCTATTAATTTCCCATTTTAAATCAAAGGTGCAAAGTAACACTTTTTAAGGTTACAGTACAAGGTCTTTTCTAAAAAATAAATGTTCCTTTTTTCATCATTACGAGTGAAATTCGGATGCAGATTTCATAAAGAGTAAGCCATTTTTATAAAGAACAAGCCATTGACCAAACTCTGGCAAAGGCAGGCAACTTTATGCGGAAAAGACTTTTTATCTTATTTCCTTAAACGTTTTATGAAAAAAAGTTGTTATCTTTATAAAGTCAAAAGCATTTCTTATAAAGCGTATTGGCACATTAACCTCATATATAAACCTTTAAAGCATTTGATATGTTCAACTCATTTGGAAATATTCTCCGTCTTACCAGTTTTGGGGAATCGCACGGTAAGGGCGTGGGAGGAGTGATAGACGGATTCCCTGCAGGAATAGTCATTGATATGGATTTCGTCCAGGCAGAGCTCGACCGACGCCGCCCCGGACAGTCACGTATCACTACCGCCCGGAAAGAAGGTGATAAAGTGGAGTTCCTCTCCGGCATCTTCGAAGGAAAATCCACAGGCTGCCCCATAGGATTCATTGTATGGAACCAAAACCAACATTCTGACGATTACAATAATCTGAAAGAAGTCTACCGACCGTCACATGCCGACTATACTTATAAAGTGAAATATGGCATCCGCGACCACCGCGGAGGTGGACGTTCATCAGCCCGTGAAACAATCTCGCGTGTAGTAGCGGGTGCCCTGGCCAAATTGGCGCTGAAGCAGCTGGGTATACACATCACGGCGTACACTTCACAAGTAGGTCCTATCCGCCTTGAAGAAAATTATACCGCATACGACCTCGACCTGATAGAGACCAATCCGGTCCGCTGCCCCGACCCGGCGAAGGCAAAAGAAATGGAAGAACTCATCTTCAAGATAAAGGGAGAAGGAGATACCATCGGAGGAGTGGTGACTTGTGTCGTCAAAGGATGCCCCATCGGACTGGGACAACCCGTATTCGGCAAGCTCCATGCAGCACTTGGAGCAGCCATGCTCAGCATCAATGCAGCAAAAGCATTCGAGTATGGAGACGGTTTCAAGGGATTAAAGCAGAAAGGCTCGGAGCAGAATGATGTGTTCTACAACAATAACGGACGTATCGAGACCCGCACCAATCATTCGGGCGGTATACAAGGTGGAATCAGTAACGGGCAAGACATCTATTTCCGTGTAGCCTTCAAACCCGTGGCAACCGTACTGATGGAGCAACACACCGTGAACATTGACGGTGTAGACACCACCCTGAAAGCCCGAGGACGCCATGACCCGTGTGTATTGCCACGCGCAGTACCCATCGTGGAAGCAATGACAGCAATGACATTGTTGGATTATTACCTGATTGACAGAACAACACAACTATAATATTCACCCATGGAAATAAAGAAATACATCACCGAGAACGAGCCTAAAATGCTGGAAGACTTGTTCAGCCTCATTCGCATTCCAAGCATCAGTGCCAAACCCGAGCATCACGACGATATGCTTGCCTGCGCCGAACGCTGGGCACAGTTGCTGCTCGAAGCCGGAGCGGATGAAGCCCTCGTAATGCCCTCCAAAGGTAACCCGATTGTTTTTGGACAGAAAATCGTAGACCCGGACGCCAAGACCGTATTGGTATATGCCCACTACGACGTGATGCCAGCCGAACCTCTCGAACTTTGGAAAAGCGACCCCTTTGAACCGGAAATACGCGACGAACATATCTGGGCACGTGGTGCTGATGATGACAAAGGGCAATCTTTCATACAAGTGAAAGCGTTTGAATACCTCGTACGCAACGAACTGCTGCAAACCAACGTAAAATTCATCTTCGAAGGAGAAGAAGAAATCGGTTCGCCCAGCTTAGAAAGCTTCTGCCAGGAGCACAAAGAGTTGCTGAAAGCAGACGTCATTCTGGTTTCGGACACCAGCATGCTTGGTGCAGACCTGCCTTCACTGACCACCGGACTGCGCGGACTGGCCTATTGGGAAATAGAAGTGACCGGCCCCAACCGCGACCTACACAGCGGTCACTTCGGCGGTGCTGTTGCCAACCCCATCAATGTACTTTGCCAGATAATCAGCCAAGTGACGGACGCAGAGGGACGTATCACCGTACCGGGCTTCTATGACGATGTGGAAGAAGTTCCCCAAGCCGAGCGCGACATGATAGCCCGCATTCCTTTCGACGAAGAGAAATACAAAAAGGCTATCCATGTAAAAGCACTTTTCGGAGAGAAAGGTTACAGTACGCTGGAACGTAACAGTTGCCGTCCGTCTTTCGACGTATGCGGCATCTGGGGCGGATATACGGGTGAAGGGTCCAAGACCGTGCTCCCATCCAAGGCATACGCCAAGGTATCCTGCCGGTTGGTTCCCCACCAGGACCACCACAAGATATCCCGGCTCTTTGCCGACTACATTCTGGACATAGCGCCGGATTCAGTACAGGTAAAAGTCACTCCGATGCATGGAGGCCAAGGATATGTATGCCCCATCACCCTACCCGCCTACCAAGCCGCCGAAAAAGGTTTTGAAAAAGCTTTTGGAAAGAAACCGCTGGCAGTGCGTCGGGGTGGAAGTATCCCCATCATCTCCACTTTCGAGCAAGTACTAGGCATCAAAACCGTTCTGATGGGCTTCGGGCTCGAATCCAACGCCATCCACTCACCTAATGAGAATATACCGTTGGACATCTTCCGTAAAGGAATAGAAGCTGTTGTCGAATTCTACCTCAATTATAAATAAAACAAGAAAATCAGGATGAAAGACTTCCAAATTCAAGCCATCGGCCTGATGTCCGGCACTTCCCTTGACGGGCTGGACGTATGTTGTTGCACTTTCCGGCAGCAAGCCGGAAAATGGTCTTTCCACATAGACTGTGCAAAAGGCTATAGCTACCCCGACGCCATGAAGCAGATATTGGGTACCGGTGCACAGACAATGAGTGCTTTGGAGTTCATCACTTTCCACAGCTCCTATGGAAAGTTTCTCGGTGAACGTGTCAACGAGTTCATGCAAGAATTTGGAGTCCACCCCGATATTATCGCCTCCCACGGGCATACCATCTTCCATGAGCCTCAAAAGAGAATCATGTACCAAATAGGTGACGGAGCCGCCATTGCCGCTGAAACCCGTATACCTACCGTTTCGGATTTCCGGCGGCTGGACATCATGCTGGGTGGGCAGGGCGCTCCACTCGTACCTATTGGCGACCGGTTGCTTTTTGCCGACTACGACTTCTGTTTGAATATCGGCGGTTTCTCCAACATCTCATTCGAGCAGGACGGGCGGCGCATCGCTTTTGACATCAGTCCGGTGAATTACGTCATCAACCATTACTGCCGGCAAATAGGATTGGAATTTGACCGTGACGGCGAGATAGCACGGCAAGGCAACATCTGCCAAGAACTGCTGGACGAACTGAACGGAATGGATTTCTACCATCAGTCCGGACCGAAGTCATTGGGACGGGAGTGGGTGGAAACGCTGGTATATCCCATGCTCGAGCGTTATGGCTTGAGTATGGAGAATATGCTACGTACCTTTTACGAGCATGCCGCCTGGCAAATATCACGCATCATCACCGCCCGCCCCTTGCCCGATGGTAACGGAAAACTGCTGATTACCGGCGGAGGTGCATTCAACAAGTTCCTCATAGAACGTATCGACGCCTTGTGTCCGTGTGAAATCGTGATTCCCAGCCGGCAAATCATAGAATACAAGGAAGCCCTAATCTTTGCTTTCCTGGGTGCCCTCTATATGGCGGACACACCCGGATGCCTCGCCTCGGTGACGGGAGCCACGACAGATAATATCGGAGGGATGCTGTTTAAAATATAGTTAATTTTACCATTATGGAAAAATCAAAAGACACCTGGACCGTCTTATCCAGCGAATACCTTCATCGGGCTCCGTGGCTCACTGTGCGTAAGGACCATGTAGTGCTGCCCAACGGCAACCACATCCCCTCCTATTATATATTGGAATATCCCAACTGGGTGAATACCATTGCCATCACCCGTGATGGACAATTTGTCTTTATCCGCCAATACCGGCATGGCATACAAGAAACGTCCTATGAGCTCTGTGCAGGGGTATGCGAAGAAGAGGACGGCTCTCCGATGGTTTCCGCACAACGGGAACTTTTGGAAGAAACCGGCTATGGAAACGGAGTATGGAAAGAGTTCATGCAAATCTCTCCCAATCCAAGTACCCACACCAACATTACCTACTGTTTCCTGGCTACGGACGTGGAGAAAATCTCCGAGCAACAGTTGGAAGATACGGAAAACCTGACCGTACACCTGCTTTCCTTGCAAGAGGTCAAGGAATTGCTGCAGCAAGGAAGCATCCGCCAGGCGCTGATGGCTGCTCCCCTCTGGAAATACATGGCGGAGAGAATTATTTAATGTGATTACCCTTATTCAAACGGCTTGCGGAATGTGCATCCGGATTTCCATTCAGAACAACCGTAAGCCGTTTTCCCCTTGATAACGGTACCTTTTCCGCAAAGCGGACAAGGCTGACCGACGAAATCGTCAGCTTGTACGGAAGCCTCCGTACTTGAAGCTGCCACAGCGCCCGAAGCCTGCTCCGTCTTTTTACCTGCGGCGGCAGACTCTCTCGGTGTTCTTTTCTTCGGCTCCTTTTTCGGCTTATCGGCAGCCTCTGTCTTGGCAGAAGCCTTACTGCCCTTTTCGGGAGCAGGCGCTTGGATGGTGATGTGGCGGTTGCTGTTATCAGAAAGTACACTCATCACGACTTCCGATACCATCTGCTTCAATTCTTCCAAGAATTGTCCGGCATTATATGTCCGCCTTTCTATCTCACGTAGCTTTTTCTCCCAGATACCGGTCAGTTCCGCCGACTTCAACAGCTCCTCATGGATAATCTGTATCAGCTCCACACCGGTAGGGGTGGCTATCAGATTCTTCTTTTCCTTGCGGATATAGTTTCGCTTGAACAGCGTCTCGATGATGGCTGCACGGGTAGATGGACGACCGATACCGTTTTCCTTCAGCGCATCACGCAGTTCGTCGTTATCCACCAGCTTGCCCGCCGTTTCCATAGCACGCAGCAGGGTGGCTTCCGTATAAGGCCGGGGCGGCTGCGTCCACTTCTCATACAAATCGGGGACGTGCGGTCCGCTTTCTCCTTTCACAAAAGCCGGAAGCACATTCTCCTCTTCTCCCTTCTCCTCTTTCTCCTCCTGCGATTGTGCCGAGGGGGTGCCGAAGATAACACGCCAACCCGGTTCCAGAATCTGCTTGCCGGTGGCCTTGAACTCTATGCTCTCTACCTCGCCCAATACGGTGGTAGTGGCAAACTTACAATCGGGATAGAATACAGCAATGAAACGGCGTGCTATCAAATCGAATACGCGACGCTCCATATCCGTCAGATTCTGCGGATGCTGGCCGGTAGGAATAATGGCGTGGTGGTCTGTTACCTTCGAGTTATCGAAAACCTTTTTGGACTTCAACAATGCAGTTCCTGTCAAAGGGGCTGTAAATGTCTCGTAATCACGCAGACCTTTCAAGATGCCGGGGCATTTGGGATAGATGTCATCACTCAAATAGGTAGTGTCTACACGTGGATAGGTAGCCACTTTCTTCTCATACAAAGACTGGATGATTTTCAGCGTCTCATCAGCGGAATAGGCAAACTTCTTGTTACATTCCACTTGTAAAGAAGTCAAGTCAAACAAGCGGAGTGGCGCCTCCCTCCCCTCTTTCTTGGTGACATCCGTCACGGTAAAAGGAGAATTCTTAATCTGGTCCAATAAAGCAAGCCCACGTTCGCGGTCGGTAATGGGGTCGATACCCCGATTCTCTTCTTCTTTTTTAGGTTTCTTCCCGGCAGCTATAGCCTCTTTCTGCTTCTCGGCTTCCAATACCAGTTCCTCCTCACTTTTCCGGAGGATGGCGGAGAAAGTGGTATCTCGATAGACGGTCTTCAGCTCCCAGTATTGCTTGGGAACAAAATTCTGTATTTCCAACTGACGGTTTACAATCAGCGCCAGTGTCGGCGTCTGCACACGGCCGATAGAAAGTACCTGCCGGTTCTGCCCATACTTCATGGTGTAGAGGCGGGTGGCATTCATCCCGAGCAGCCAGTCGCCAATGGCACGCGACAAGCCTGCTTCGTACAAAGGCTGGAAATCCGACGCATCGCGCAGCTTGGCAAAGCCCTCACGGATGGCTTCCTCTGTCAATGAAGATATCCAAAGACGTTTCACCGGGCAACGTGCCCCGGCTTTCTGCATCACCCAGCGCTGTATCAATTCTCCTTCCTGCCCGGCATCACCACAGTTTATAATCATATCGGCATGTTGCATGAGGTTCTCTATCGTATGGAACTGGCGCTCGTATGTGGGATTACTAATCAGCTTAATACCGAAACGGGGAGGTATCATGGGGAGGCTTCCCAAGCTCCATGACTTCCAATTAGGGGTATATTCATGCGGCTCCTTCAGCGTACAAAGATGGCCGAATGTCCAGGTCACCTGGTATCCGTTTCCTTCGATGTATCCGTCCTTCTTTTCTTTCGCTCCCAATACATCGGCTATGTCACGCGCCACAGAGGGCTTTTCGGCAATACAAACTATCATTCGTTATTCTTTTAGCGGGACAAAGGTAATAAAAAGGGGGCAAGAACGAAACTATAAGCAAGAAACGATAACATAGACCAGGTGATTTTTCTCCCCCAAAGCTGACGTACGGACATAAAAAAAGGAGTACCGCTGTACTCCAACCTTTGTTAACCTTAAATCTAATACTATGAAAAACACATTGCAAAGATACGGACTTCTGATAAATCTGCAAATTATCCAACTAAAAAAGTATGTTCTATAACACAGATTAAGAAAAAGGGACGGATATGTAAACACATACCGTCCCTCTTTTAACATTTAACGTGTCGGATTATTCTTCATCCAACAAGATTTCCAATATCTGGCAAGCAGCCTTGGCAACCGGAGTACCGGGGCCAAAGATGGCAGCTACACCTGCCTTGTAAAGGAAGTCATAGTCTTGTGCGGGAATTACACCACCGGCAATCACTACGATATCCTCACGTCCCAACTTCTTGAGCTCTTCGATAATCTGCGGAACCAATGTCTTGTGTCCGGCAGCCAATGAAGAAACCCCCACTACATGAACGTCGTTCTCAACCGCTTCGCGGGCAGCCTCGGCCGGTGTCTGGAACAAGGGTCCCATATCCACGTCGAAGCCACAGTCGGCATATCCGGTTGCAACAACCTTGGCACCGCGGTCGTGACCGTCCTGGCCCATCTTGGCTACCATGATACGAGGCTGACGTCCCTCTTTCTTCGCAAACTTCTCTGCCAATTCACAAGCACGGTGGAAGTCGCTGTCATTCTTACTTTCTGATGAATACACGCCTGATATAGTTCTAATTACTGCTTTATAACGTCCTACAATCTTTTCGCAAGCATAAGAGATTTCCCCCAAAGTGGCACGGACACGGGCTGCCTCCACTGCCAGTTCCAGTAAGTTGCCCTTACCGGTCTTTACACATTCAGTAATAGCCTCCAATGCCTTGTCCACTTCTGCCTGGTTACGTCCTTCCTTCAGACGCTTCAGGTTCTCAATCTGTTCCTGACGAACAGCCGTATTGTCGATTTCAAGAATATCAATCGGAGCTTCTTTCTCCAGACGATACTTGTTCACACCGACAATGGTCTGCGAACCGCTATCGATACGGGCTTGCGTACGCGCAGCAGCCTCTTCGATACGCATCTTGGGGATACCGGTTTCGATGGCTTTTGCCATACCGCCCAGCTTCTCTACTTCCTGAATCAATTCCCAAGCCTTGTGAGCCAACTCATTAGTCAAACTTTCCACATAATAAGAGCCACCCCATGGGTCTACATTCTTGCAAATGTAAGTTTCTTCCTGAATATAAATCTGCGTATTACGTGCAATACGTGCAGAGAAATCCGTCGGCAAGGCAATAGCCTCGTCAAGAGCATTGGTATGCAGTGACTGGGTATGTCCCAATGCAGCAGCCATCGCCTCGATACAAGTACGGCCCACATTGTTGAACGGGTCTTGCTCTGTCAGCGACCAGCCGGAAGTCTGGGAGTGCGTACGCAAAGCCAGCGACTTCGGATTCTTAGGATTGAACTGCTTCACAATCTTTGCCCACAACATACGTGCGGCACGCATTTTGGCAATTTCCATAAAGTGGTTCGTTCCGATGGCCCAGAAGAAAGAGAGACGCGGTGCGAAAGCATCGATGTCAATACCCGCAGCCGTTCCGGCACGCAGATATTCCAAACCGTCTGCCAGGGTGTAAGCCAACTCGATGTCTGCCGTAGCACCCGCTTCCTGCATGTGGTAGCCGGAGATGGAGATAGAGTTGAACTTAGGCATCTTTTGGGAAGTATATTCAAAGATGTCGGAGATAATCTTCATAGAGAATGCAGGCGGATAAATATAGGTATTACGCACCATGAATTCCTTCAAGATATCATTTTGGATAGTACCAGCCATTTCTTCTAACTTGGCACCCTGCTCCAGACCTGCGTTGATGTAGAATGCCATAACAGGAAGTACGGCACCGTTCATGGTCATGGAGACGGACATCTTGTTCAAAGGAATTCCATCGAACAGCACCTTCATATTCTCCAAGGAACAGATAGACACACCTGCCTTACCTACGTCACCCACTACACGTTCGTGGTCGGGGTCGTAGCCACGGTGAGTGGCCAAGTCGAAAGCTACGGACAGACCTTTCTGTCCGGAAGCCAAATTACGACGGTAAAAGGCATTTGACTCTTCCGCTGTAGAAAAACCTGCATACTGACGGATAGTCCAGGGACGCAATGTATACATTACAGAGTACGGACCACGCAAATAAGGAGGAAGTCCGGCAGCATAACCCAAATGTTCCATTCCCTCAAGGTCTTCTTTTGTATAAACAGGCTTCACCTCAATGTGTTCCGGCGTTTTCCAATCAGCATGGATGCCGTTAGCCTTTTGCCACTCAGCACCATTGACGGGTTGAAAAGCGGCATATATATCTAAGTTTTTAAAATCTTTTCTCATCTTACTTCAAAAGTTTAGCGTTGTATTCCTTTAATGTTTCCAGCACGTTGACACGGACATGGATAAAGTTCTCGATACCGGCAGCCTTCAAGTCGTCCATGCAAGCAGGAGCACCGGCTACGATAAACATGGCACGGCCATTCAGAGCCTTGAAGGCGGGAACAGCATATTCTGCATATTCATCATCACTTGAACACAATACCACGATGTCGGCCTTGGCAGCCATTGCAGCTTCTATACCTTCTTCTACGGTGGAGAAACCGAGGTTGTCTACAACTTCATATCCGGCACAAGCCAAGAAATTGCAAGAGTACTGTGCACGTGCTTGGCGCATGGCCAAATTACCGATAGTCAGCATAAACGCTTTCGGACGTTTGCCGGAAGCCTCTGTTTCGAGACGCAACGCTTCAAATTCACTGGCAGCACGGTCAAAGTTCAGTGTCGGAACATCTTTCTCGCACGTATGTCCGCCGCCGCAACAGCAAGTAGCCTCAACCGGTTTCTTATCCCCGGCCTTTTCATTGAAGTTGGGGAACTGGTTGGTACCCAGCAACACTTCCTTACGCTTGGCGACTGCAGCATGACGTGCCTTGTTGCTCTCGTTTACGGCAGCCTGCACTTTTCCGGCTTTCACGGAAGCATAGAAACCACCGTCTTCTTCTACAGCGAGGAAGAGGTCCCAAGCCTGCTTGGCAATAGAGACGGTCAAGTTCTCGATATAGTAAGAACCTGCAGCCGGGTCTATAACCTTATCGAAGTGCGATTCTTCTTTCAACAGCAATTGTTGGTTACGCGCCATACGCTCAGAGAATTCGTTAGGAGCATCATAAGTCTTGTCGAACGGAGTAACCGTCATTGAGTCAACACCAGCAAGGGCGGCACTCATCGCCTCAGTCTGCGTACGCAACAAGTTTACGTGTGCATCAAACAAAGTCAGGTTGAATGAAGAAGTTTCCGCATGAATCTTCATCTTGGCTGCACAGCGACACTCGTTATCCTTACCCTTGTTTTCGCAGTCGCGCAGACACTCAGGACTGTAAGAAGCCACAATATTAGCCCACAGCATACGTGCAGCGCGGAATTTGGCTATTTCAAGGAAGTAGTTGGAACTGATACCGAAATTAAACTTAATCTTCTTGGCTACCATTGCAGCCGGCAGACCGGCATCAACCAACTGATTCATATATTCATTACCCCAAGCCAAAGCGTAACCCAACTCCTGGAAAATATAAGAACCTGCATTGTTTAATGTCAACGCATTCACATTCAACACACGGTATTTCGGAAGGGAAGCGGTAGCCTCGAGCAGCGCCTTGGCTGTTGCCACCATATCACCTTTTTCTTTACCTTTGGCCAGCATCTTGTTGAAGTAGTCATAGTTGATGGAACCCTGCAACTTCGTCAAATCATAATCCTTTTTCTGGAAATAAGCGACAAGAAGTTCCGCAAGTTCCACCACATGCCCTTGGCAGGTAGAGAAATTCAACTCAACACATTCTGCGCAGATATCTTTCAACAAAGTTTCAATATACTCTGCGTTCAATTCCTTGGCCTTTACATGGAAAGAGAGTGAATCTACACCTTTATTCAAGATATCCAACGCCTTGGCATTGGCCTCTTTGGGGCATTCCACTTTGATTTCCTGACGCACAAGCCATTCATTGTTATCTTTCTTGGTACCTCTGAGATAAGGGAACTCGCCGGGAAGAGCATCTGTCGTCTTCAAACCTTCCAGGTCCTCCATACGGTAGAAAGGTTTCACTTTAAATCCTTCGTTTGTCTTCCAAACGAGTTTCTTCTCGAAATCCGCCCCTTTCAGGTCTGCGGTAACTTTCTCCATCCACTGCTCAGTGGAAACGGGAGAGAAGTCGGAGAAGAGTTTTTCTTTACTGTCTGCCATAGTTTATTTAAAATTAAAATAGATGAATACTATTCATTTTTGTCATCAAGAGACTTGCAAATATAAGGAAATACTTAGAACAAAATCTTTTTTTAGAGAAAATTGCACTTACAGATGACTCCGCATCCATACGGATTCAGCGTATTCACCGGAAACACACCCTATTTTTGCAAAGTTGATATAGCAAAAAGTACCACAAAGCTTTTGTCAACTCCTTTTTATTAAGTAATTTTGCGCGAAATTTTAAAAAACGACATATTAAAAGGTACTATGAATTGGTTAGAAAGCTTGTTATGGGACCCTTCATCTGTCGCTCACATCGTTTGTTTGTATGCATTCGTAATATCTGTGGGCGTATTGCTGGGTAAGATTAAGATTTTCGGGGTATCGTTGGGGGTTACATTCGTCCTCTTTGCGGGTATCCTGATGGGGCATTTTGGCTTCACGGGCGAAACACACATTTTGCATTTCATCCGCGAATTCGGTTTGATTTTATTTGTATTCTGTATCGGTCTGCAAGTCGGGCCTTCCTTCTTCTCTTCCTTTAAAAAAGGGGGGATGCGGCTGAACATGCTTGCTGTTGGTATCGTGTTGCTGAATATCGCAGTAGCATTGAGTATCTACTTCATTGACGGAGGGATAGACTTGCCAATGATAGTAGGTATTCTCTATGGTGCCGTAACCAATACTCCGGGTCTGGGTGCCGCACAAGAAGCCCTGAACCAGATAAACTATACGGGAGACCCCATCGCATTGGGATATGCCTGCGCCTATCCGCTTGGTGTGGTAGGTATCATAGGTTCCATCATAGCCATCCGTTATATCTGCCGGGTGAACCTCAAGAAAGAGGAGCAGGAACTCAATACGCAAGAAGCAGATGTAAAGCATCAGCCGCACATGCTTCACCTCGAAGTACGCAACGAATCAATTTCCGGAAAGACCCTGCTCCAGATAAAGGATTTCCTGGGACGTCCGTTTGTCTGTTCACGCATACGCCATGAGGGGCACGTCAGTATCCCCAACCATGAAACGGTATTCCACGTAGGAGACCAGCTCTTCATCGTATGCTCCGAAGAAGATGCCGAAGCGGTAGCTGCCTTTATCGGAAAAGAAATACATGTAGACTGGGAAAAGCAGGACACCCCAATGGTTTCCCGTCGTATCCTCGTCACTAAGTCCGAAATCAACGGTAAGAAGCTGGGAAGCCTCCACTTCCGCAGTATGTACGGTGTAAATGTAACCCGTATCAACCGCTCAGGTATGGACTTGTTTGCTGATCCCAATCTGGTACTTCAAGTAGGTGACCGCGTAATGGTGGTTGGCCAGCAAGATGCCGTAGAGCGTGTAGCCGGTGTATTGGGCAACCAGTTGAAACGTTTGGACACTCCGAATATCGTTACTATTTTCGTGGGAATCTTCCTAGGAATCCTGCTGGGAAGCCTCCCCATCGCATTCCCGGGTATGCCGACACCGGTTAAGTTAGGTCTTGCAGGTGGTCCGCTGGTAGTGGCAATCCTTATCGGACGTTTTGGTCACAAAATGCATCTTGTGACGTACACCACCATGAGCGCTAACTTGATGTTGCGTGAAATCGGTATTGTACTCTTCCTTGCCAGTGTAGGTATAGAAGCCGGTGAGCATTTTGTACAAACAGTAGTAGAAGGCAGCGGATTACTGTATGTAGGCTATGGATTCCTGATAACCGTCATCCCTTTGTTGATAATCGGCATGATAGCCCGTTTCTATTGCAAAGTGAACTACTTCACCCTGATGGGTTTAATAGCAGGTAGCAACACAGACCCTCCTGCATTGGCATACGCCAATCAGACATCAGGCAATGATGCTCCGGCAGTAGGTTACTCCACGGTATATCCATTGACAATGTTCCTGCGAATTCTGGCGGGACAGATGATACTGCTGACAATGATGTAGGAGGAAATTAAGGAATTAAAATTAAAGGCTGCGTAGTTGGGTTAAACCAACATTGCGCAGCCTTTAATTTTAATTCCTTAAAGTCTTAGCTTCTTCTTGACGAACTCTTCTATAAAGTCCACCGTAGCCTCAATACCCAATACGGAAGAATCGATACACAAGTGGTATGTTTCGGCAGCTCCCCATTTTTTGTAGCTGTAGTAGTTATAGTATTCGGCACGCTTCTTGTCCGCTTTGTTCATCATCTCCTCCGCTTCACGCTCAGAAATGGAATACATTCGGCAAATACGCTTGATGCGCTCCTCATTGGAGCAGGAAATGAAGACATTGGCACAGCGTGGATGTTCTCGCAGAATGTAATCGGCACAACGCCCCACAAACAAGCAGGACTTCTCCTCCGCCAATCTGCGTATCACGTCACTCTGCACTTTGAACAGAGCATCATTACTCAGGCAATTCGTGGCCGGGATAGCCCCGTCACTGACAAAAGGGAAACGCATGCCGAAGAGCCCTCCAATAATACCTTGTGAAGCTTTCTCATCAGCTTTCTCAAAGAACTCACAACACAGTCCACTCTCTTCAGAAGCCAACCTAATCAGTTCCTTATCATAAAAGTCAATACCCAGACGGGCAGCCAGTTTCTCGCCTATCTCCCGTCCGCCACTGCCCAGTTGACGGCCTATATTGATTATAAAATTATTGCCCATACGCTTATTCATCTATTGGTTTGCAGATAGCAAATATAAATATTCTTACGGAATATCTGCAGAAAGTAGGAAGAAAAATTCAGAGCCTCTCCCCCGACTTATCCCTACAAGGGAGAGGTTCTGAATTTGCGGAATTGACAAACCAACATCACCAATGCTATCAAACTTGCAAGCAAATCGGATACCGGCATGCTGTACCACACTCCTGCCACTCCGAAGAACTGCGGCAGGATAAGCAGGCAAGGAAGCAGAATCAGCATCTGTCGGGTAAGGGAAAGGAATATCGCTTTGCCTGCCATGCCTATGCTCTGGAAAAAGTTGGAAGTCACCATCTGGAAACCGATAATCGGGAAGAACATTACCGTAATGCGCAGTCCCGTAACCGAAAGCTCTGTCAGTTCCGCATCCGATGTAAAGATGCCCACTACCAGGTCCGGCACCAGCATACCGACCAGAAAGCCGAAAGTGGTCACTGCCGTGGCATAGATTATCGTCAGTTTCAGCACCTTGTTCACCCGTCCGTACAGCTTTGCCCCGAAGTTATATCCGGCAATAGGCTGCATACCCTGATTCAGCCCCATCACAATCATCACTACAATGAAAACCAGACGGTTCACGATACCGAAAGCCCCGATAGCCAAGTCGCCGCCATACTTCTTCAACCCCTGATTGATAATGATAACGATGAAGCAGGCTGCCAGGTTCATCAGGAAAGGAGACATGCCGATGGCGAGCGAATCGAATACAATCTTACGTTTCAGACGGAATATCCCCCGGTGGAAATGCAACAGCTCATCCTTATTGCTGAAAAGCTTGAACTGCCACGTCAAAGAGATGATTTGCGCCACAATGGTAGCGACGGCAGCACCACGTATGCCCCAGCCAAAACCATAGATAAACACCGGGTCGAGTATGGTATTGATAACCACCGTGGCTATAGTGGCGTACATCGCCTTCTGTGGATGCCCTGAAGAGCGCAGCACTGCATTCAGCCCCAGATAGAGGTGCGTAACGGCATTTCCCAAAAGGATAATCTGCATATAATCCCTCGCGTAGCCCACCGTCTGGTCACTGCCTCCGAAGAAATAGAGAATCGGATCGAGAAAGAGCATGACAATGATGGTAAAGGCAATTCCCAGTACCATGTTCAGCACAAAAACATTGCCCAGCACACACTGTGCCGTGTCATAATCCTTCTGCCCCAGCTTGACGGAAATCAGTGTAGAAGCCCCCACTCCTACCAACGAACCGAACGCCGCAGCCAGATTCATCAACGGGAAAGTCAACGCCAATCCCGAAATAGCCATCGTCCCAACGCCGTGACCGATGAAGATACTGTCTACCATATTATATAAAGAGGATGCCGTCATTGCGATGATTGCCGGAACGGCATATTGCATCAAGAGTTTACCTATACTTTCCGTTCCCAACGCCGTGGGAGTCTTTTGTCCTGCCATATTATATACCTATTTCTTTTTAGCGGGTGCAAAGGTACTCTTTTTTTAAAACAGAACAGCAGAAAAAACACCTTAAACCTGCACACTATGCGGATGATTTATGCTATCTTTGCGATTCAATGATAAATCATAAGATATGATTACCATAATCATACCGTATGATTGATATAATCATACCGTATGATTGGCACATTCATACCGTATGAACCATGCCTGACCTACCGGTTGAGCCGGACACATAATAACAACAAGCCCCCATGGCATTCTATAAGAAAGTAAAACAGAAAGGCGACGACAAATGGCACCCAAGAGCCGTCACCAAAGGACATCCCTATACAACGGATGAAATAGCCCGATTATTGTCGGAAATGTCTACGGTAACCCCGGGAGATACCTATGCAGTATTAATGAACCTTGGTGAAGTGCTGGGCAAGCTGATGAGCTCGGGACACTCCGTAAAGCTCAAGGGCATCGGGACGTTCTACTACACCTGCCGTTCGGAAGGCACCGGGGTAGACACCCCAGAAGAAGTGAGTCCGACGCAAATCACTGCGGTGCAGATACGCTTCATCCCCGAATACTACCGCGGGCAATGCGGACAAGTGACGGAACGCACCCTCCTCTCCCCGCACATCGAATGGGTGGATGCCGAAGGAGAGGGTTAATGTCACCCCCGTTCCCTATATTTCAAGGAAAAAGGTTCTCTATCTGAAAAATGTTTCGTACTTTTGTACCCAAATTGAGTGAAATATAGCGAAATGAACGTATTAGAACTAAGTGAACAAGAAATCATTCGTCGCAACAGCATGAATGAACTTCGCGCGATGGGCATCGAGCCTTATCCCGCAGCAGAGTATGTAACAAATGCTTTCTCTACCGATATTAAAGCTGAATTCAACGACGATGCAGAGCCTCGCCAGGTGTCCGTTGCCGGACGTATCATGAGCCGCCGTATCATGGGTAAAGCATCTTTCATCGAATTGCAGGACTCCAAAGGACGCATCCAGGTATATATCACCCGCGATGACATCTGCCCGGACGAGGACAAGGAGATGTACAACACCGTGTTCAAACGTTTGCTCGATTTAGGCGACTTCATCGGCATCGAAGGATTCGTATTCCGTACTCAGATGGGCGAAATCAGCATCCATGCCAAGAAGCTGACCGTACTTGCAAAGAGCATCAAGCCCCTGCCTATCGTGAAATATAAGGATGGTGTGGCTTACGACTCTTTCGAGGACCCCGAACTGCGCTACCGCCAGCGTTATGTAGACCTTATCGTAAACGACGGCGTGAAAGAAAAATTCCTGAAGCGTGCCACCGTCATCAAGACCATGCGTGCCGTGCTGGATGAAGCCGGCTACACGGAAGTGGAGACGCCGATTCTTCAATCCATCCCCGGTGGAGCAAGCGCCCGTCCGTTCATCACCCACCATAACTCTCTGGATATGGACCTCTACCTGCGTATCGCCACCGAGCTTTACTTGAAGCGACTGATTGTGGGCGGATTTGAAGGTGTATATGAAATAGGCAAGAACTTCCGCAACGAGGGTATGGACAAGAACCATAACCCGGAATTCACTTGTATGGAGCTGTACGTGCAGTACAAGGACTACAACTGGATGATGAGCTTTACGGAGAAATTGCTGGAACGCATCTGTATCGCCGTAAACGGCTGCACAGAAACCGAGATAGACGGCAAGACCATCAGCTTCAAAGCTCCCTACCGCCGTCTGCCCATCCTGGAAGCCATCAAGGAAAAGACCGGATACGACCTCGAGGGCAAGAGCGAGGACGAAATCCGCCAGGTGTGCAAGGAACTGAATATGGAGATTGACGACACCATGGGCAAGGGCAAGCTGATTGATGAAATCTTCGGAGAATTCTGCGAAGGAACTTTCATACAGCCCACTTTCATCACCGACTATCCCGTAGAGATGAGCCCGCTGACCAAGATGCACCGCAGCAAGCCGGGACTGACCGAACGCTTCGAGCTGATGGTGAACGGCAAGGAACTTGCCAACGCTTACAGCGAGCTGAACGACCCGATAGACCAAGAAGAACGCTTCAAAGACCAACTTCGCTTGAGCGAAAAGGGAGACGACGAAGCGATGTTCATCGACCAGGACTTCCTGAAAGCATTGCAATATGGTATGCCTCCCACATCGGGCATCGGTATCGGCATCGACCGTCTGACCATGTTGATGACGGGCGAATCCTTCATCCAGGAAGTGCTTTTCTTCCCGCAGATGCGTCCGGAAAAGGTCATCCCCAAAGATGCTCCTGCACGATACACGGAACTGGGCATCCCCGAAGATTGGGTGGCTGTAATCCAGAAGGCCGGCTACAACCTGGTGAGTGACATGAAAGATGTGAATCCGCAAAAACTCCACATGGACATCTGCGGTATCAACAAGAAATATAAATTGGAACTGGCAAACCCGACCGTAAACGAAGTTGCTGACTGGGTCGGAAGAATTAAAAATTAAAAATTAAAGAATTAAATAGGCAAAATTAAAGATAGGAGGAAGGTGAAGGCGCGCTCCTTCACCCCCTTTTAATTTTTAGTTTTTAATTATTAATTTCGATATGAAACTACCCGGTAAGATAGCCATCATGGGCGGAGGAAGTTGGGCAACTGCCATTGCCAAAATGGTACTGGCCCAAGCGGAGTCGATAAACTGGTATATGCGGCGAGACGACCGTATTGCCGACTTCAAACGGCTTGGCCATAACCCTGCCTACCTGACGGGCGTCAAGTTTGATACCAAGCGTATCAACTTCAACTCCAACATCAATGATGTCGTGAAAGAATCTGATACGCTCATCTTCGTTACACCTTCCCCTTATCTGAAGGTTCACTTGAAGAAACTGAAGACTAAGATTAAGGATAAATTCATCATAACTGCCATCAAAGGTATTGTACCCGATGACAACTTGATTGTCTCGGAATATTTCACTAAGGAATATGGCGTCCCGGCTGAGAATATTGCTGTATTGGCAGGTCCCTGCCATGCGGAAGAAGTGGCTCTGGAACGCCTTTCTTACTTGACCATTGCTTGTCCCGACACCGACAAGGCTTGCACCATTGCCCGCAAACTGGCCAGTTCATTCATCAAGACCTCTGTCAGTAATGACGTTGCCGGCATTGAATACAGTTCGGTGCTGAAAAATGTATATGCCATTGCAGCCGGTATTTGCAGCGGTCTGAAATATGGCGACAACTTTCAGGCTGTGCTTATGTCCAATGCCATACAGGAAATGAACAGATTCCTGCAAACGGTACATCCACTGAACAGAAACGTAAATGATTCCGTTTATTTAGGTGACCTGCTGGTGACGGGATATTCCAATTTCAGCCGTAACCGCACATTCGGCACGATGATTGGCAAGGGATACTCCGTGAAAAGCGCGCAGATTGAGATGGAAATGATTGCTGAAGGATATTACGGTACAAAATGTATCAAGGAAATCAACAAGCATTATCATGTCAACATGCCTATTGTAGATGCAGTATACAACATTCTGTATGAGCGTATCTCACCGACGATTGAAATCAAGCTGCTTACCGATTCATTCCGGTAAGCGCGAAAAAAGATAAAACGAAATACTGAATTTAAAACCTAGAATATTATGATTAGTTTGAACATTGAAAAGACTCTTGGATTCATCTCCAAAGAAAACGTTTTCGCCTATGAAGCCCAAGTAAAGGCTGCACAGGAAGCATTAGAGAATGGTACCGGTAAGGGCAACGACTTCTTAGGCTGGCTGCACCTCCCCTCTTCCATCACTAAAGAGCACCTGGCTGACCTAAAGGCTACCGCACAGACGTTGCGTGACAACTGCGAAGTAGTAGTAGTTGCCGGTATTGGCGGAAGTTATCTCGGTGCACGTGCGGTGATAGAGGCTTTGTCAAACAGCTTCACCTGGTTGCAAGACAAGAAAACGGCTCCGGTCATTCTGTATGCAGGCCACAACATCGGTGAAGATTATCTATATGAGCTTACCGAATATTTGAAAGACAAGAAATTCGGTGTTATCAACATCTCCAAATCCGGTACCACTACTGAAACAGCCCTGGCGTTCCGTCTGCTGAAAAAGCAATGCGAAGACCAACGCGGCAAGGATATGGCAAAGAAGGTTATCGTTGCCATCACCGATGCCAAGAAAGGCGCTGCCCGCGTAACGGCAGACAACGAAGGCTACAAATCCTTCATCATCCCCGATAACGTAGGCGGACGTTTCTCTGTATTGACTCCGGTAGGCTTGCTGCCCATCGCAATAGCAGGTTTCGACATTGAGAAACTGGTTGCAGGTGCAGTTGCCATGGAAAAGGCTTGTGGAAAAGATGTTCCGTTTGCAGAAAATCCCGCTGCCATCTATGCAGCTACGCGTAACGAGCTCTACAAGAACGGCAAGAAGATTGAAATCCTCGTAAACTACAATCCCAAACTGCACTACGTAAGCGAATGGTGGAAGCAGCTTTATGGTGAATCCGAAGGTAAGGAAAACAAGGGTATCTTCCCTGCTGCCGTAGATTTCTCCACCGACCTGCACTCCATGGGACAATGGATTCAGGAAGGCGAACGTACCATCTACGAAACTGTCATCTCCGTGGAGAAGACACAGCACTCCCTGCAAGTACCTTCGGACGAAGCCAACCTCGACGGACTGAACTTCCTGGCAGGCAAGCACGTGGACGAAGTGAACAAGATGGCTGAATTGGGCACACAGCTTGCCCACGTTGACGGCGGCGTACCCAACATGCGCATCGTTATCCCTGCACTGAATGAAGAAAGCATCGGAGGTCTGCTCTACTTCTTTGAAATAGCTTGCGGTATCAGCGGTTATATTTTGGGAGTCAATCCGTTCAACCAACCGGGTGTGGAAGCATACAAGAAGAATATGTTTGCATTGCTGAACAAGCCCGGCTACGAAGAAGAGTCCAAAGCTATCCAGGCAAGACTTTGATAAATTAAGAATTGAGAGTTGAGAATTGAGAAATGGCTGCACAACAAGTGCGAAGAGAACCGTTCCCCGATTCTCAACTCTCTATTTATCTACCCCGCATTTTTAAATTCTCAATCCCCAATCTACCAAGTGTTCGAAAACTCTATCGCCCGTTATCTGGAAAAGCACGGGCACCCCTACATCCAACTGAAAGCCGTTCTTTTTGACATGGACGGTGTGTTATTCAACTCCATGCCCTACCATGCCGATGCCTGGCATAAAGTAATGGAACGTCATGGCCTGCACTTGAGCCGTGAAGAGGCATACATGCACGAGGGACGTACCGGAGCCTCCACCATCAACATCGTTTATCAACGCCAGTATGGCAAGGATGCCACTCCCGAGATGATAGAAAGCATCTATGCAGAGAAAAGCGCCGAATTCAGTACCCACCCGGAACCGGAACGTATGCCGGGTGCTTGGGAAGTGCTGCAAAAGGTAAAAGCGGCAGGACTTATTCCGGTACTTGTCACCGGTTCGGGCCAACACTCCCTGCTGAACCGCCTTGCCCACAACTTCCCTGGTATGTTTCAGCGCGACCACATGGTGACCGCCTTTGATGTGAAATACGGAAAGCCTCATCCTGAGCCTTATCTAATGGGACTGGAAAAAGCCGGAGTACAAGCCAACGAAGCTATAGTTGTAGAAAATGCACCTATCGGAGTACAAGCCGGAACAGCAGCCGGCATATTCACTGTGGCAGTCAATACCGGTCCGCTGGACAGGCAGGTATTACTGGATGCCGGAGCAGATTTATTGTTTCCGTCCATGCAGGCGCTTTGTGACGACTGGGAAAGGTTGCAAACCGCATTAGATGCCAGTAATAGCCTTCGCCACAAAGATTGACGGCGACCCAAACAATATAACAGTTGATTGGAGCTTATATAACCAAGTAATACCATTACTTGATATACAGAAGACATCTATTGTCTTTCTTCTTAAAGCGCTCCAATCTACCCATTTTCTCCTTCTCGGTTTCTTTAATAGGGAACGTTATTCTACAGGTATCTTTATCATAATCATACAATTCTCTGGCAGGAACTACATAAACAGATTCCGGACTGTCACCACACCATCCAAAGCCAAAAACATAAAACAAGTTTTTTATCGGACGGTTCAACAGATTGGAATTCATATACCCCTCGTACTTTTCAATGTCTTTTATATCGAGATAAAAACCTATCTTACTTCGCCATTTACATTCTACAGCTATAATATCTCCAACTTCATGAATGGTACTCGTTGTGGTAACACACTCCATCAACAAATCCGGAGATGATGAAGACAGAGGCCTATACCCCTCAATGTATTTATCACCTCTCCAATCTAAAAGCCGCCAAAATATTTTCTTATCACATAGATCCGAATAACCATCTTTACTAATATTGGAGTTCTTCACAACCCATTCCTCAAATCTATCTCCTAAATATTTACTTTTCTTCCTTTCTTTAAAATATTGAAAGGTATCCATAAACCGATATTGGAAAACACCTACAAAATCATCGATAAACTGATTTAATATTTTCATAGCCATAATAGTCTATTGTGTCTTTAAATAATATTCATTGCAAACAAAAATTCATAGGTGAAGAGCCGCAACACCCATTTTCAAAAATAGATTTTTTTTCATTTCCAAAAATAGAGTTTTTTTCCCAATTCTTTCCAGATTTCCTTCCCATCTTTGTAATACAGAAAACAAATAAAGTATTAATTATTAAAAATAGAGAAGTATGAAAAAATTAGTTATGATGTTGGTTTGTATGTTTGCAGTGCACACAATGGTAATGGCGGATAATGATAAGCCGATAGAGGTGAGCCAGTTGCCGGCGAAGGCGCAGACATTTATCAAGACTTATTTTAAAGACCATAAGGTGGCAATGGCTAAATTGGAGTCGGGAATGTTTTATAAAAGCTATGATGTGGTGTTCACGAATGGGGAGAAGGTAGAATTTGATAAATCGGGGGAATGGAAAGAGGTACGATGCAGACAAAGTGAAGTTCCTGTACAGATTGTACCGGAAGCGATACGTAACTATGTAAAGACCAATTATCCGGATGCAAGAATTCTTCAGATTGAGTACGATGACAATGAGTATGAGATAAAGTTGTCTAATCGTTGGGAAATTACATTTGACTCTAAAATGAGGGTGATTGACATTGACGATTGATGACAAGAAAGATTTAGAATATGTAGATTATAAAGTATCAAGAAACTGAAAACAGTTGCTTGGAGAGGGTTTCTCCAGGCAACTGTTTTTTTTTATGCACTTCCGTACGGTAGCAGGGCATATGGTGCTGCGCTCATTGTACAACAGTGGTTGTACTACTATTCCAATTGCCCGGAGTCAACGAAGCCCCGGCTGCACTTTTGCAGTTTTTTAATCAGTGTGTCCGGAGAAGGACACTCAACCTTCTCCGGAGCTGAAAATACTGATTTATAAGGAAATGGCGCTTCTCGGCGCTTCCTGCCGGAAGGCGACTCAGGCTATGACGCTTTCAGGATTTTGGCAGACCTCACCATGGTATAGGTAGTCCCCTTAGTACAATGGTGCATATCATTCAGCTTACTGAAAAATAGAGTTTTTTTCAGAGAGGTTTGTTCGGCAGAGAAATTCCAACCGCAGAACGGAAGAACAACGTTTTCAGTCCGTCATAAAATCCCGGAAGAGCAACCGTTCCATGCGTCTCTTCCGGGAACTTTTTTGATACCACCCGCAAATGCCGCTTCTCCATACGAGGAACTGCACTCCCTATAAAATCATCTGTCAGGGAAAAGTGGCTCAGCTTCCTATCAGGACGCGGCTGAGTGGCAAACGCAACATACAGTTGTTTTCCTGAAAAGTCAACCTTATCTACCTGCCGTTCTACCTGTTTCTGAAAATATCCTTTATCCCACCATAAACTGGGGTCTATGGCGATGTATGTATCAAATGCACTGGGATAATTCAGCAAAACATGCAGCGTGAACAACCCGGCATAAGAATGTCCAGCCAACAAGTGTTGTCCATTCACCGGCAAGTCTTGTTCCACTGCGAGGCGTAGCTCCTCCGTCAGAAAACGGCAAAATTGTCCTGCCCCACCCCCTTCCGGTTTATCGCCCGGACGGACAGTTCCGTCACGCCGGGCAGCGGAACAGGTTGGCGTAAAGTCTCTGGTTCTGTTTGTATTCAGGACAGCCACAACGATACAGGGCGGTAAGGAAGAAACTTTGGAGGTGGAAAACAAGCGAGTAAAACCTACCACCGAATGAAAAAAAGAATCACCGTCCAGCAAATAAAGAACCGGATAACTTTCCTCTTTTTCACCCGGGCGGGTTGCAGGTACATACACCCAATATTCTCTAGCCTCATTCAAGACATGCGAAAACAAAGTGTGGCGAGTCCCGATAGAAATAGCTTCTTGCGCTCTCAGCGGAAAACCGAGCCAAGTGACAACTACCAATATAAACAGAATATGCAGGCTTCTCATTTCAATTCTTTTTTCAGTCTGCAAAGTTCGCAGAAAATAAGTTGACTACCTATCCCTATTTTTAGGTATTCTCACGGTTGAAAGCTTTCCGCAAAAATCAAAGGCTGATTAAGAAAGTTTGATGGGCAACTGAATTTCCGTCATCCATTCATCCACCGTTTCTTTGTTCCAAATGCCGTCAATATGGCAAAACCGGGGACGGTCAATGACCTCGTATCCATTTGCCTCGGCATACGCAAAAAGCTCGGCGAAAGTTTCGGGCATATGCTCATAAGCACCGTAATGGTTGACACAGAGCGCAACCGGTACTTCCGGAAGTTCCTTGAATTTAATCAGTTCCGAATCTTCCTTGCGTTCAGCCACCGCTTCAAAAAACTCGATATCAATATCAACCCCATATTCCTCATTATATTCCACCGTGAAACAATATTCCGGGGCAGGACATTCACAACCCAAACGGTACATTTCAGGCCCGATAATATTCGGACAAAGATTGAACAGTTCCTGATAAGAGTCTATTTTACGGCGATGGGTAGCAAAAATTCTTGAAGGGAGGGATTTCTTAAACACTTTTTCCATAACATTCTCTTGTTTATGGAGTAAATTTTCCAATTTGGCAAGTTCGGTCTGCCGCCATATCAAGTGTTCAATCTCGTTTTTGCAACGTTCTATTTTAACCTTCAACAATTCAGCATCCGGAAATTCCTTGCCATCGGCAAACAACTCGGATATCTCTTCGAGGCTGAACCCTAATTGCTTGAGGTAAACAATACGGCTCATACACCGGAGCTGGCTGATGTCGTAATAGCGATACCCCGTCCACTCATCCACTTCAACGGGTATCATCAATCCTATCTCTTCATAATGACGAAGCGTCTTAACGGTCACCTGGCAAAGTTTGGAAAACTCTCCGATTTTAAACTTCATTTTATTCTTCATAAACTCATGCGCATTTTGTTTATGATGCAAAGATAGGTCCTGCCCTTAGGGACGAGTCAAGAGATTGCTTCAAAAAAAACACATATTTCACTATTCACAACGGCAATAGGTGTTTGCACCGCACGTACAATGGGGTAACAACTGCCCACTCAGTTCATCGCGGTAAAATTCATACAGCCGCCGGTACATGGTTTCATAGAGTGCGGCAATTTGTTGCTCCTGCTCACTTTCATTTTGAAAACGATTTTTAAAGGGGTCTTCAAAATTAAAATGCACCTGCTGCTTGGCATCCAGAGTGATAAATTTCAGTTCTTCTCCGGCTTCTTTACATAGGGTAATCACGTAGTCCCACGACCGGTGCGTATAGGTCCCGACACCAGACGGTTTCTTGCGAGACACGCTGAAACCATTCTGTTCCATCACATTGCACACGGCATCGGGAACGCAGTTCCCCTCCATAATTCCTGCCGTAGAGATATTCATTCCCCTGCCAAATGCATGCAGGAGTTCCTGCGCGATACGGCTGCGGCACGTATCTTCATTACTTATTAACAGTATATCCATTGTCCGTTACTTTTCCAGGTTTAAATACTCGCCATCTCCTTCTTTCTTCATCTTCGCTTTACGTGCCAGGTCGAACAAGGTGGGGTTAATGTGGCAATATCCACCAGGATTTTTGTCCAGATAGTCTTGATGATAATCTTCGGCGAGATAGAAGTTCTTCAAAGGCTCTATCTCTACAACCAACGGACGGGAGTAGTTGGCAGCCAGCCGGTCAACGGTTTCACGAATAACAGGCAGGTCGGCGGTATCCGTATAATAGATACCCGTGCGATACTGTGTACCTCTATCCCCCCCTTGCTTATTGAGGCTGGTAGGGTCAATCGTTTTGAAATAAAGGTCGATAAGGAAAGGCAAGTCCACCTCATCGGGATCATACTGTACTTTTACGGTTTCGGCAAAGTCCGTGGTACCGGTACATACCTGCTGATAGGTAGGATTGGCTATATTTCCATTGGCATATCCCACCTGGGTAGCCTCCACACCTTCTATTTGTTTCAGGAAATGTTCGGTACCCCAAAAACATCCTCCTGCCAGATAAATCTCTTTCATTGGTTTCATGTCTGTTCTCCTTTCTGACCGTCCTTCCGGCTTACCGGCATAGGACAGACAAGTCATTAACATTGCAAAAATAAATATTATTTGTTTCATACCTCTAACTCTATGGAAATTATAACAAGAAAGAGAACCGTATGGTTGACTTTTCTGGATGTATTGTATAAAAAGAAACTCCCTTTGCAAAGTATTCATGCAAAGGGAGTTCCTTTCTTTGTGACCCCGGTGCGATTCAAACGCACGACCTTCAGAACCGGAATCTGACGCTCTATTCACTAAGCTACGGAGCCAAATGTGGATGCAAAAGTATAAAAAAATTAGCAGATTCCTAACATTCAAACGCTTTTTATATCAAACCGAGGAATATTTTTATTATTACTTTGAGAAGACTAACCGCAATTACACAAACATTTTGTTCTTTTTTCCCACAAAACAGAAGCAAGTATCAATATTATTCCTATCTTTGCCGAGCAATTTAATAGAAGTTATACTGAATAAATTTATGAGCTACCTGATAACACCTGAAGGTTACAAACCTTTATTGGACCTAAAACAGACTGAATTAGGGATTAAACAAATTAAAGAGTTCTTCCAATTGAACCTCTCTTCCGAACTGCGCCTGCGACGTGTGACAGCTCCACTGTTCGTATTGAAAGGAATGGGTATCAATGACGACCTCAATGGAGTGGAACGTGCCGTAACTTTCCCTATCAAAGATTTGGGCGACGCCAAAGCTGAAGTGGTGCACTCCCTCGCCAAATGGAAACGCCTCACGCTTGCCGAATACCATATCGAACCGGGATATGGCATCTACACAGACATGAATGCCATCCGTGCCGATGAAGAACTGGGCAATCTGCATTCCCTTTATGTAGACCAGTGGGACTGGGAACGCGTCATTACTGCCGAAGACCGCAATGTGGAATTCCTCAAGGAGATAGTAACCCGTATCTATGCAGCTATGGTGCGCACAGAATATATGGTATATGAGATGTATCCGCAAATCAAGCCTTGCCTGCCCCAGAAACTTCACTTTATCCATGCCGAAGAATTGCGCCAACTGTATCCGGACTTGGAACCCAAATGCCGCGAACATGCCATTTGCAAGAAATACGGTGCAGTGTTCATCATCGGTATCGGATGCAAGCTGAGCGACGGCAAGAAGCACGACGGACGCGCCCCGGACTACGACGACTATACCAGCAAAGGGCTGAACGACCTCCCCGGACTGAACGGTGACCTCCTGCTATGGGACCACATCCTGCAACGCAGCATCGAACTTTCCTCCATGGGTATCCGCGTAGACAAGGAAGCCCTGCTTCGCCAGCTCAAAGAGGAAGGCGAAGAGGAACGCCTGGAACTTTACTTCCACAAACGCTTGATGAATGATACACTGCCGCTTTCCATCGGTGGCGGTATAGGGCAGTCCCGCCTCTGTATGTTCTATCTGCGCAAGGCGCATATCGGTGAGATACAAGCCAGTATCTGGCCGGAAGATATGCGCAAAGAGTGCAAGGAACACAATATACACCTGATTTGATATACATTTATCCCGTCATATAATATAAAGTTCACCCCCTCAAAAGGTTGGACTTTATTTTTTATTTTGTACTTTAGCATCCGAAACTACTAACAGATCCAATTATGAATGTTCAAATAGAAGAAAGCTGGAAAGCACATCTGCAACCTGAATTTGAGAAAGATTATTTCCGTACATTGACTGATTTTGTACGGGACGAATATGGGAAATATGCAATATATCCTCCGGGAAAGCTGATATTCAATGCATTCAACCTATGCCCTTTTGACAAAGTAAAAGTCGTGATAATCGGTCAAGACCCCTATCATGGTCCGGGACAAGCACACGGACTTTGTTTCTCCGTAAATGACGGTGTTCCTTTCCCTCCTTCCTTACTTAATATTTTCAAGGAAATAAAAAATGACATTGGCACTGATGCCCCCACTACCGGCAATCTGACACGCTGGGCAGAGCAAGGCATATTGCTGCTCAATGCTACCCTCACCGTACGTGCACACCAAGCCGGTTCTCACCAAAACCGAGGTTGGGAAACATTTACAGATGCGGCTATCCGCATTCTCGCCGAAGAAAAAGAGCATCTTGTATTTATTCTTTGGGGAGCCTACGCCCAACGTAAAGGGGCATTCATCGACCGTAGCCGACATCTGGTACTCACCTCGGCACATCCATCTCCCCTATCCGCTTATAACGGCTTCTTCGGGAACAAGCATTTCAGCAAAACAAACGAGTATTTGCGGGAACATGGAGAGACGGAAATAATTTGGTAAACATCAATACCACTGAATATTACTCTGAGTCTGGCTTCTCTGTTCCCATTTCAAGTCTTGCAGGATACTTGCATTGGCACGGATGGTAAAGTTATAGTATTTCCAGCGTCCGAAAGGTGATATGGCAGCCGTCATGCTGAAACAGTGCAGGTCACGTGTGATGTTGAAAGCGGTCTGCGTTATCTCCTTCGCATTGAAGTCATAACCGGAATTGAAGCTGACAGCCCATTTATTGGTAAGCTTGACGTTACCGTTTATATTAAGGGAATTCAGGCTGAATTTGTACGGATAGCGCATGTTCTTACGATTAATGGGCATACTGGTGTCTTCCGTAATATTGAAACCGGTACTGAAGTTGATAGACCAAGGCATCTTGAATACCTGATAGCCGTCAGCATCGGCAGCAGCCTTTTCCTTCTTCTTCTTCGGAGTGCCGTCTTCGGTAGTTTCCCCCTCCATGTCACCGTCTTCCTCCGTCGAGGCATTCTGGTCTTGGCCCTGCTCCTCGTCATCCTTCTGACCGGTGAAGAAGTTCCTTATTTTCTTCCACGAATCATTGTTCACGGTCCAACTGAACGACGTACCATATCCCGACCAACGACCGAAACGGCCATACGACCATTCCGTACGGTTACCGGGCACCACCCTTCCGTTCTCATCAAACTCGTAAGCATAAGTGGCAAAGGTAGAGCTCATACTCAACGTATAACTCTTGCTCAACTTCAGACGGAGATTAAAGCTCAAGTCACTCCAAGGACGCACCTGGGCAGCCGTGTTGTAACTGATACCCATACTCAAATCGTCAATCAGGCTCACCTTGCGGATAGAGTCATTCTTATCCTTGAACTTCATTTCAAGGTTATTGGAGATATTGAAACTGATAAGCCCCTGCTTTCCTCCACTTGGCGGACTGAACACCTGACCGGCATAATAGGAATACTGCACGGTATCGCGAATGCCGTTCTGGTCTTTTATATAAGAGTCATAATAGCCAAAACGGGACGAAGTGAAATCGGGTGCAGCGCTGAAACTGATGGAGGGAGTGATGACGTGACGTATCTGTATCTCCTTCTTCTTCATAAACAATGGCTTGTACATACCATAAACTTTGGTATTGATACCCAGACTGGCACTGTAGTCGTATACACGGTGAAAACCGTAGGTCGTATCATTCACCTCCTTGCCTTGCTCATCGTCCCAGTCCTTCTTCACCTTGCGGGTGTACCAACGCTCCGTATAGTTTACGGTAGGCGTCACATTGAAGTACTTGAACAAAGTAAACGTGGCACTTACCGGAATCTCATGCTGCATACCGTTCTCCCAATCGCGTATCAGGTTCTTCTTGAACAACAGATTGTCCTTCGTCTTGATACTGTTCTTCACACGGCCAGTATAGCGAACGGAAATCTTCTCATACCACTTTTCATCTCCCACTGCATGTTTACGCTTGAAAGGGAAAATGGTACTCAAGGAAATGGTCATGTCCGGTAAAGTCACCGCGATAGAGGAGTCGCGCATGGTCTGGGCAATATTACCTGAAGCGGAGATGCTCAGATGCTGGTCGGGAAAGTTACGCGAATAGCTGACACTGGAAGTCTTGGTATTCTGCGACATTGCCTGGGAGTTGTACATATTGCCGATATTGGTACGCTCATAACTACTGGTAGCAAAGTTCACACTGGCAGAAAAGGTAGAATTCGGACTCGCTTTCGGGTCCTGCCGGTGAGACCACACCACCTTGAAGTCTTTGGCAACCGAGTAGTCGGGCAAGCCTTTGTCACCGGTCTTGGTCACCTGATAGCTTGCCTGCAGCAAACCGGAATATTTGTAACGCTTCACATAGTTCGACTCCATATTCAGCGCCCAAGAACCTTTCGTGAAGATATCCGCCCGCAGCTTCAAGTCCATTTGGTCACTGATGGCGAAGTAATATCCACCGTCCGTCAGACCGAAGCCACGATTGGAGTCATCCATATAGGTAGGCATCAGAAAACCGGACTGGTAACTGCTAGAAAACGGGAAAAAGAAAAATGGAACGGCAAGCGGAAGCGGCACATCCTCTACTACCAGATAGGCAGGTCCCGTCACCACGTTCTTTTTCGGACGTACCTTGGCATAAGTCATCTGCATATAAAAATGGGGGTGGTCATGATGGTCACAAGTCGTGTAACGACCGCTCCTCATATAGAGTTCATCATTATTCCCTTTCTTGGCATTATTACCGGTCACGTATCCCTCGCCCTGCTGGCTGACAACATTGCTGATAAGACCTCTTTTACTCTTGAAGTTATAACGGATAGTATCGGTTTCGTAGGAGGTGTCCCCGTCTTTGAAGACCGGTCTTCCCTTGGCTGTTCCTACAGAATCGACCACGCCACGGGCAAAAACCGTACTGTTGTCCATATCCATAGAGATGACATCAGCCTCCAGGTCAGCACCCGGATAACTCACCTTTCCCTGGCCGTAAAGATGGGCAAAGCCACTCTGCGTAAATACAATGGAGTCATTGGCTTCGTAGGCTACGGGAGCATCCAATGCATCCTTCTTGGGAGGCGCAGCCGCTACCGTATCTTGTTGCAACGAATCGGCAGGAAGCCCCTTTCCCCCTTGCAGGGAGTCTCCCATCTGCAAACTATCCCCTACCTGCAACGTGTCTGTCCGCTGAATATTCGGAGGCGCGACCTTCGCTCTACGGCGCTGAGAAGCAGCCCCACCGGAGAGAAGAAGCAAGACGAATAGTAGTATGAATGATATGAATGTATTTGCTTTCAATGGCGTCATTAACTAATAGTTTACGCTTGGAGGGGCAAAAGTACATAATTTATACGGATAATCTCCCTTTTTAAAGAAATTTAGATTGCTACAAGAACTGTTCGCACCAATTATCAAAGCGCCGTACCCCTTCTTCACCATAACGTTCCAAACTTTTTCGGGCTTTTTCTACACTTTTCTCCTTTTCCAAATGAGTTTTTGAATAAAACTTATCGGCAAAACAGATAGCTTGTTCTTCCAAGCTGACCGGAACCATTTCACGATGCGGTACGGGCAAATCCTGCGCAATGATTCCCTCCAATGAAAGTCCGGCACCCGTATGGCGTTCACAAACCAAAGCATGGCGGGGATAGCCTTCGCCGCGTATCAGGTCGGCTCCCAAATAACCGTGACAGATATAAGGCTTGTCGCCAAAACAATGGATACCTGCCGCATCTGTAAGAAAAATGCCTATATCGTGCAGCATGGCAGCCTCGTACAGAAAATCCTTATCCAATGAAAGTTCCGGATGGCGGTCGGCAATCCATAACGACTTGTCGGCTACGGAACGGCTGTGCGTCAACAGTATATGCCGCAACTCATTCTCTTCCGGATAATATTTGTTAATGATATCTATCGGATTCATTTTAAGTTATGAGTTATAAATTATGGGTTATGAATGTCAATCGCCCTAAATTTATACATGCAGATTTCATTACGCATATCACAACTGCGTCTGTCTGTACGGAATATCTTTTCCAGATGATACGTCTGTTCCAGCTCTCCCAACATATTCTCCTCCTCCTTTACGGGAACCAACAAATAGCCCTCCCCGCTGGACGGACGTTCCTTTTCAATGTGCCGCATGCGGTCTTTCAGATAGAAGTTAACACCATAGAAACTCATTTTCGAGTAAGAATAGACCACACCTTCCGGAACATACGTATTGACCCTTTCAGCCAAATGTTTATCTGATTTCACAGCCAGCACCGTGGGCTGATAAACCGAATCCAATGATACGAAAAGACAAAGCATACATCCTGCTATGCCATATAATAATGACCGGCTATCCGCACGCTTTATCACCATGCGTAATGTGCAGATAGCGGCTACTACGGGAAGCGCTACCAGGAGCCACTTGGGAACAGACAAAGCCACATCCTCCAACGCATGCATAAAGGCTACATTCTCAGCGGCATGGCGTCCACTTCCAAAAACGCTGTCGGGAACCAGGCCGAGACGAACTACGACAAAAACAAGCGTAAGCAACAAGCCCAAAGAAGCAAAGATGATTGCACAAATCCTGAAAACTCGTGCCCCCTTTTGTACCAAAGCCAACAGATACTCAGCTATCAGCACTGCCATAAACGGATAGATGGGAAGCAGATAAACGCTCCGCTTACTCTTGGGGATGCAGTAGAAGACAAAGATTATCAGAATGACCAGCCACGTGAACAATTGTACCGGAGACTGGTTGCGGAAAGCAGTCCAGCCCTTCTTCAACCGCAACAGCAGGGTCTCCCCTTCCGGCAGACAACGCATGTTTTTCCACTTCAAGCCAAACAAGGAAACTACCAGAACCAACGTCCAGGGAATCCATCCCCAAATCAAAGTCAGGAAATTATACCATATAGGATTTTCATGGGACTCGTAGGACATTTTGCCCATAAACCGCCCGGTATTCTCCTCCAGAACCAAATCGAGGAACGGTTGTCCACCTTGTCTGTAAGCTACGTATACCCAAGCTAAATAAGGAACAAAAGAAAGCAAGCCGATACCTACCAACGAGAAAAACGCTTTCCAGAAAGAACGTCCGCGCAACAACTGATACACACCGATACACGCGCAAGGGAATATGGAGCCTACCGGCCCTTTGGTCAACGTGGCACATCCCATCAGCAACACCGCAAGCCAGGGCACTCCGCGGCATCCCTTCTCATCCCAGCGGAACAGCAGACAAAGGGAAATAACGATAAAGGCAACCTGAACCATATCGACCCGACAAGCGACAGCCGCCCGATGCACCTCGAAAGAAGACAAAAGAAGAATAGAGGCCAGAAACGCCGTTTGAACGTTTTTACGTTTTGCCACAAAGGCAAAGAACATTAACTGCATGGCTAAAAAAGCCAATGCAGACGGGAAACGGGCAGAAAACTCCGTCACCTCTCCAAAAAGGGAAGAGACGGCGGCTATTGACCAGTAGAAGAAAGGGGGTTTATAAGCAATATCAGTACCATAGTTCACCGGAAGTATCCAGTTTCCACTTTCCAGCATAGAAAGGGCAACAATCGCCTCCCGCGGTTCCCCCTTGGAATAAAAAATGGTTTCTCCCAGAAAGGGAACAACCACAAGCACACTCAGCAGCGCAATAAACCAGAACGCCTTCTTTCTGTCCGACATACCTTATTTGTTTTTTATGTTTTCTGGACGCAAAGATAGCGCAAACCGAAAGCAGATGCAAATTTATTTGCAATTTGCTGAGATGCAGCTTAATTTCGCAAAGCAAAATTACAAATAATTCTGAAACAATGCCTAACTTTGCCGCCCCAATGATAATGGCAACAGAGAGTAGATATTTAATGTTAAGATGAAGCGGCTGAAACAACTACCGGAATTTGTACGCTTCGTAATGGTGGGCATCTTTGCGACAGCTCTGCACTACGGATTGTATTTTGTATTACAACGGGTTATCAATGTAAACATAGCCTATACACTGGGATATGCTCTCAGCTTCATCGCCAATTTCTATCTGACTGCTTACTTTACCTTCGGCCGAAAGCCCTCATGGAGAAAAGCCTTCGGATTTGGAGGAGCACACTTATGCAGCTATCTGCTACACATGGGGTTGCTGAACCTCTCTCTCTGGATGGGCATCCCCAAACCTCTGGCCCCCATTCCGGTTTTCGCCATCGCCATTCCGGTCAACTTCTTACTCGTACGTTTCGTTTTCAAAAGAAAAGAGTGATAATTTGTTTTTCTCCCGATTTCTTACGAATATTGCAAAAAGATTTGTTCTATGATGGAAAACTCTCCCATACTCGCCGTTGTCGTACCTTGCTACAAAGAAGAGGCAGTGCTGCATGAAACCCATAAACGATTGAGCCAATTATTCGACCGGCTGATACAAGCCCGGCAAATTTCCCCGGAAAGCTATATATTATATGTAAACGACGGAAGCACCGACCAGACATGGGCTATCATCAAAGAACTGCACCAGAATACGGCCTATGCCTGCGGACTGAACCTGGCAGGAAACGTAGGACACCAGAATGCCCTGCTAGCAGGACTCAATGCAGTAAAAGAGCGTTGCGAGATAGCCATCTCCATTGATGCAGACTTGCAAGATGACATCCAGGTGATTCCGGACATGATAAACAGCTATAAAGCGGGCAATGACATCGTTTATGGCGTACGTAAAGAACGGAAGACCGACACTTTCTTCAAACGCAACACCGCTTTGGTCTTTTATCGGCTGATGAAGGCAATGGGGGTAAAATCCGTCTACAACCATGCCGACTACCGCCTGATGAGCCAGCGGGCTATACAACACCTATGCCGCTTCCGCGAGCGCAACCTTTTTCTTCGGGGACTGGTTCCCCTCATCGGCTACCAGACGGACAGCGTGTACTACAATCGTGACAAGCGTTTTGCCGGAGAATCAAAGTATCCTTTCCGGAAGATGCTTAATTTTGCCATCGACGGTATCACTTCCTTTTCCGTCAAACCGGTCCGTATGATTTTTTGGATAGGCTGCATCTTTATTCTTGTGGCACTGTGTGTCACCGGATGGACACTTCACTCTTACACACAGCATAACGCCGTCCCCGGATGGTCATCACTGATGATTTCCGTCTGGCTGGTAGGAGGTGTGATACTTGTGTCGCTGGGGATTGTAGGCGAATACATCGGCAAAATATACATTGAGGTGAAGGACCGACCGCGCTACAATGAAGAAGAACTGCTGATGCCGTCCGGCAAAACAGAATAAAAGAAGCCCATCATCATTCTACACAAAAGTTTTAAAAAGGAAAAACACTTGTCACGCTATCACCCTATAATAAAGGTATAGGGAACAGTGTATGTCTTTCTTGCCGACAAGTTGGCAAGATTTTGCCACCCTATTGGCAAGACTTTGCCATAGGCATGGCAAAAGTTTGCCAAAAGCATGACAATGGGTTGGCAAAATTACTCTCTGGCAGACAATGAGTTAACATAACTATCAAAATCGTATCGTCACATCAGTTTATATCAAAAAACACAAAATCGCTTGCGAAAGCGACATAAATGCCGTATCTTAGTACACGTGCAAGCAAACCATTTTGCTTACACATGATAAAAATCTGCTTATGGGAACATTAGGCTGCATCAATGACATGCTACAAAGGGATAAAGAGAACCGTGCTCTCCGCAAGTTGAGCAGAGGACGGATGCGGGAGCACTACAAATACCTTGTAGAAAGGAAAGGTCCTGAGAGAGCCGATGTAACCATTGAGAAAATAGAAGAAATCCGAAGAAATACTACTGAAAAGGAATTATCAGATAAAGAACATCTATTCAGGGCAAAGACGATTCTTGCAGCATATGCTTTAGTCTTGCTTTTATTGGGAGTACTTTGTTATAAATTGTTCTTATAAGCAGGTCTGAAACCGATTGACAAGAAATCTACCCGGTTAAATTCATCAGCCATTGGCTGGCGATTGAAAGCAGATTCCCATGCTTCATAAAAAATTCGCATACTTTTTATATTCGAAGCAGAGAATCAACAACTTGGTTTCCTAAACCAATAAATTAGAAATGAAAAAATTATCTTTGCAAACACAATAAATACATTGAAAAACTTTCTGTTAGAACATGGAACATCTAAAAGCATACATTTTAGCACTTAAAAACATGAATACAGATTTTACAATTAGAATTGCCCAACAGTCTGATGCCCTTGAACTTATGAGTTTGTTTCAAGAGACAGTCCTCCATATAAACAAGCGTGACTATTCAGAAGCAGAAGTGGCAGATTGGGCATCGTGCGGAAACGACCTCTCCCGCATAAAAGAAATGATTAAGACACATTATTTTATTGTAGCAACCAATCAACAGTCACAGATTGTCGGCTTTTCATCCATTACCCACCAAGGATATTTACATTCTATGTTTGTTCATAAAGATTTTCAAGGTAAAGGCATTGCTACCATACTTCTAAATGAGATAGAACGGTATGCAACCACAAGAGGAATCATGCGAATTACATCAGAAGTAAGCCTGACAGCCCGTCCATTCTTTGAGAAAAGAGGCTATATAGTAGAAGTGGAACAGAAACGCAAAGCCAACCAACTTTATCTCACCAATTTTTGGATGGCGAAAAGGCTGGCTGAATGAAATCGTATAACGGACGTATTCCTGCTTGTGGTGTCTTTTGTGGTGGTTGTCCCATATACACAAGAGAAAAAAGTTCCTGCAAAGGAGCAGAACAGAATGGTTCTCGCTGTGAAAAATGTAAAACATTCCATTTATGTTGCTTGGAAAAAGGAATAACACATTGTTTCCAGTGTTCTGATTTCCCATGTACTAAATTCAAAAGATTTACCAAACGTTGGCTAAAATACGGACAAAACTTCATTGAAAACCAAAAGCTTTTAAAAAACGTAGGTGAAGTTAAATTTTTAAAGTATTATAATAAGAGAATCCACAACCAACTTACCAACAATGACAAAAAATCAGGAATAAAATAATAATTTTGTACCTTTCGAAAAACATGTGTTGTAAATGACAGATTTTAATTCATACATGGGCAATATAGACACTGACTTTTTTAGGGAACTGTGTTTAAGAAACGGAGAACTACGGTATTATAAAAGAAATGAATTTATCCTCCGAGAGGGAGAAGTCGGTTCTTTCTTCGGGTTTATTGTATCCGGTGTAATCAAATATACCTGCATCAACCAAACTGAAAACAAAACATATAATGTAGGTTTTTCTTTTGCCAATGAATTTATCTCTGATTATCCCAATTGTTTATACGACATCACTAGTGTCCACTAAAAATTTTTTGGTCACTAGTCGGTTAAAAATTAAAT